>DASTAE010000366.1:0-20467 GCA_035712985.1 Actinospica sp. | reverse complement strand
GGCGGCCATCAGCGCCGCGCCCGCGCCGATCGCCGCCACCCAGAGCGCGAGCACGCGCTTCTGCGGACGGACGGCGGATTTGGCCAGCCGCGAACGTCTTCGCACCGGTCGTGCCTTGAGCGCGGCCGGTTGCGCCTCAGCGTGCTCCCGCGCCGCGAGCCCCGCCGCGGCCGACGGATCGAGTCGGACTCGTTGCCGCGGTTGGGGGCGCGGCCCGGACTGCGGCCCGGACTGCGGCGGGAACTGCCGCTCGGGCCGCGGCTGCGGCCGTGGCCGCGGCCACGACTGAGTCTGAGACTGCGGCCTGGGCTGGCGTTGGGGCTGCTGCCGTGGCGGTTGCCGGAACTGCCAGGTCTCGCCCGCGGTGGGAGCGGGCTCCGACTGGTCAGGCGGCACGAATCCGAGCGTCTCTGGTGGCTGCGTCACATCGCCCTACCTTCTCGGCGGCTGCTTGTGCAGCCCTGATTCCCCACCACGTAGCCCGACGCGTCGAAGTTCATGACGATCTCGCCGAAACCGCCGACCCGGCCGCCACTCTCAATGTCCTGATTACCGTTGAAACCTTGCGAGTCTTCTTATATTTCCTGTTCCCACCAGCCGCGGGTGTCGACGTGCGCGGCTTCGGCGAGCACCTCCATATCCGCGATTTCCGCATCGGTGAGCTCGACGCTTCGAGCTCGGACCAACCCGTCGACATAATCCGGCTTCGTGACGCCGATGATCGGCGTGGTGCCCTTGGCGATGGCCCAGGCGGTGGCGACGTCGGCGGCAGACGCGCCGTGCCCCTCACCGATGGCCGCCATCCGGCCCGTCAGCTCCCGGTGCGTGTGGCTTCATCCCGACGTCGGCCACCTGGAACTGGCCTTCCAGTCCCTCGACCTCCCCGCGTCGCACCGAGCCGTACACGAGCTGATCGTCTACACCGCCGAGCCCGGCACCGCGTCCGAAAACCGGCTCAAGCTACTCGCCAGCTGGGCGGCCACGCACGCTCGCGCCGCCCAGCCCGCCCGCCGCTCTCCCGACCGCGGGCAGCTCTGAGCCGTCGCGGTCCGAGAACGGTCCGAGTCCGGTCCGCGGGCGGGTGTACCGACTTGTACCGGGTTCTCGTTCTCACCCGCTGGTGCCCGGCAGTCTGGTCCTGCCGTCGGGAAACGAAAACGGGGCCCGGCGGCACTCGGCGAGTCAGCGGACATGCGGACTCAATGGTTCACATCTGACCCGTGACTACCAGACCGCGTGCGGCCCGGGACGGATGATCCGCCGGGCCGCTGCCGGTCTGAACGGAGACACGACGATGAACAGCAAGCCTGAACCTCGCACCCTGAGTCGGCGGCGGCTCCTCGGTTCCGCGGCCACGGCGACCGGGGTGCTGGCTCTCGGCGCCATCGATATCGGCGCGGCCGGACCGGCCCGCGCCGCCTCGTGGCCCACCGGCCTCGACTCCAACAACGACCCTGATCCGGCCGCGGTCGCGCAGGCCGGCTACACGTTCCTGTCGTACTACGTCGACGGCCGCAATGCGATGACGGCAGCCGACGTCGCGGCGTGCGCGGCCAATGGTGTCGCGGTCATCGCCAACTGGGAGGGTGAAGCGGATCCGACCCAGGGCGGGTCGGCCGCCGGCCAGGCGGCCGCCCAGGCCGCGCTGGCCGGCGCCGGCGCCGCTGGTCTGCCCGGCGACCGTCCCATCTACTTCAGCCTGGACTTCGACGTTCTGCCGGCCGACTACGCCGCAGTCAACGCCTTCTTCGACGGGGTCGCGTCCGTGCTGCCGCCCAGCCGGATCGGCGTCTACTCCAGTACCTGGTGCATCGACCTGCTGGCCGGGAACGGCAAGGCCACCTGGTTCTGGCAGTCGAACTCGAGGGGCATGTCAGGCGGCGCGAACGCCAACCTCAACCCGCACACCAACATCTGGCAGCAGATCAACCCGGAATTCGTGTACATCGGCGGCGCGCAGTGCGATTGGGACTACGCGATCACCCCCGATTTCGGCCAGTGGGGAACTCAGGGCCCATACACCGGAAGCAGCCAGATGGTCGCGCTCGGCAACACCGGCGACATCTACCACGACATCCGCTCCGGAAACGGCACCTGGCAGGGCTGGTCTGCCGTCGCCGGATACGAAGGCGGCGCCCAGTTCCACTCACCGGGCGGGCTCGCGATCGCTGGGGCCAAGGGCGGGTCGGCCCAGCTCGTCGCGATCGGCGACGACTACGGCATCTACCACAACATCCGGCACCGGGACGCCACCTGGCAGGGATGGTCTCCGCTGAACCTCACCGCTTCCCAGTGCGCGATCGCCGCGATGCCCGACGGCTCGGCCCAGGTACTCGCCGTGGACGGCAACGCGAACGTGGCGCACAACATCCGCAACACTCCCTCGGGCGCCTGGCAGGGGTTCGTCGAGGTGGCCGGCGGCCCGGGCGCCGACCACTTCGAGATCGGAACCCTCAACGGCGCATCCAACACCGGCATCGCCATCACCGGCATGCCGGACGGTTCGTCCCAGATGCTGGCGCTCGGCAACGACGACAACGTCTACCACAACATCCGCCACGGCAACGGCACGTGGCAGGGCTGGAGCGCGGTCGCCGGAGCGTACGGCGCGGCGACCTTCTCCGCCCCGGCCTTCGCGATCGCCGGAATGGGCGACGGGTCCGCCCAGCTCCTGGCCATCGGAAACGACGCCAAGGTCTACCACAACGCCCGGTTCTCCAACGGAACCTGGCAGGGATTCCAATCCGTCGGCTTCGCCGCGCAGTGGGTCGCGGCCGGAGCGCTCCCCGACGGCTCGATGCAGGTCCTGGCTATCGGCAACGACGGCAACCTCTACCACGACATCCGGTACGCGAACGGAACCTGGCAAGGTTTCGAAGCGGTGCAGGGGGACGGCGCCGGCACCTTCAACGGCACCTACCCCGGTATCACGGGCTTTCCCTGGGGGTAATGAGCGGGCCGGACGATCGCGCGTTCTGACGGTGGCGGGCCGGGAATCGTCCGGCCCGCACCAGACAAGCTCGGCTCGGTCTCGCCCACATATTAGGGGTGAGCGATGGGGTGACCGACTACTGAGAGGGCGATGGCGACGTCGGTCAGCGCCGATTCGAGCTGTTGCTTGAGTGCGGGGATTTGAGCGTCGCCATAGATGAATGTCGCCTGTTCCAGCCATTCTCGGGCGGTCGGGTAGTCAGGTGGGTTGTGGGCCAGGGCTATGCGCGCCAAGCCGTAGGCGGCGCGTGTACGTGCCTGGGTGTCGGATTCCTCCTGGGAATGCAGCACGCGGTGGTATTGCTTTCGGGCGCTTGACACGTCACCGAGGGCGAGAAACGCGTCGCCGGTGCTCTGCGCGACGAGCAGGGCCCAGCGGTTCTGATGCTGGTCGCCGAGCAGGGCCCGAGCCTCGTCGAAGAACTGCAGGGCGACGGCGGGGGCGCCCGAGCGCAGGGCATTGACGCCGAGATTCACCACCGACTGGATCTGCTCCGATTGGTCGCCGATGTCGCGGGCGATCTGCTCGGCCTGCCGGTAGGTCCGCGCGGCCTGCTCGAAGTCGGCGCGGTTGGTCGCGAGTTCACCGAGAATGTTGACTGCTTCGGCGTATTTCTTCCTCGCCCCGAGCCGTTCGGCGAGTTCGGCGCCCTCGATCGCCATGGTCAGCGCCCTGTCGTGTTCGCCCAGGAGGCTGAGGTTCACGGCGATGCTGACCAGAGTGGTCGAGTGCATTTCGCCGAGCGTGTCGACCGCGCGATGCAGGGTCATCGACTCGTCGAGCCAGTCCACGGCCTGCTGGTGACGGCCCATCGCTGCGGACGCGATGCCCAGGTTCAGCAGGCAGTAGGCCTCGCCTTCGCGGCTGCCGGTCTCGCGCATGATGGTCAGCACCTCGGCGTAGATGCCGACCGCTCGGCGCAGTTGTCCCAGGTCGTGGTGGACGCAGGCGAGGTTGCCCAGGGTGCCGGCGAGCTGTCTGCGGTCGCCGACGACTTCGCGGTAGCGCAGCGCTTCGCGCGTGTTCCGCAGCGCCTCGTCGTAGCGGCCCGCGATGGCGTCCGCCATTCCCTGTACGTGCAGGATCTCGGCCTGCGCGAACGCGTCGTCCTCCGCCTCGGCGGCGGCCATGCCGTAGCGACGGCTCTCCGCCCAGTCCGCGTTGTATCCCGCCATGAAGTAGAAAGGCGACAGGGCCTGGGTGAACCGCCAGGCATGCCCGGGCCGACCGCAGGTCGCGGCGTGCCTGGTCGCGGCCAGCAGGTTCGCCCGCTCGGCGGTCAACCACGCCCGGGCGCGATCGGCATCCGCGAATACCGGAGCGGTGATTCCCGGGGTGTCGGGAAGGGCGTCGGGCCGGTTCCTCTTCGGGTTGAGCACGTCCATCGCCGCATGCGCGCCGGACAGATGCCAACTGAGGTACCGCGAGATGGCGACCTGCTGGTCGGCTTCGGGGTCGGTGGCGCGGCACGTCCGCGCCGCGAAGGCACGCAGCAGATCGTGCAGTTCGTACCGCCCCGCTGTCTGCTGCCCGATCAGGTTCTCGTCCTGCAACAGCTCCAGGATCACGTCCGCGGCTTCTCCGCTGATGCCGGCCAGCGCCGCCACCGAGTCAGCGGTCGCGTCCAGTCCGGGGTCGATGCCCAGGAGGCGAAACACCCGCCGCGCCTCGTCCGGTTGGCCCTCGTAGGACAGCGCGAACACCGCACTGACGTCCTGGCCGCCGGTGGTCATCTCGCTCAGCCCTTTGGCCAGGCGGTCGACCAGATCCTGCAGCCGCCAGGCCGGGCGGGAGCGCAGCCGCGCCGCAGCCAGCGAAACGGCCAGCGGCAGGCCGCCGCAGAGCTCCGCGATCCGCCGCGCGGCCTGCGGCTCCGCGGCGATCCGCTCCGGTCCCGCGATCCGGGCCAGCAACTGCACGGACTCCTCCGGCTCGAGCACGCCGAGCATGGTGACTACAGAGTTGTCGAGCGCGGAGAGGCTGCGTCGGCTGGTGATGAGCACGAGACAGCCCGGACCGCCCGGAATCAGGTCCCGCACCTGGTCAATGTCTGCGGCGTTGTCCAGCAGGACGAGCGCGTCCTTGCCGTGCATTCGGTCGCGGAACATCGCCGCCCGCTCTTCCAGCGTCTCCGGGACATGCTGCGCGGCGACGCCGAGCTGCCGCAGAAACGAGTCCAGCACAGCCGCCGGATCCGCGGGCGGCCTGTCCGGGTCGAACCCGCGCAGGTTCGTGTACAGCTGCAGGTCGGCGTAGCGCCCGGCCTGGATGAGCTGGTGAGCCGCGTGCACGGCCAACTGCGTCTTGCCGACGCCGCCCATGCCCTCGATCACCGCCACCAGGACGGTGGGCGTCGCCGGTGACGAGGCGTCGGCTGCCTGCATCAAGCGCTCGATCTCCGCTTCGCGTCCGGTGAAGGTGGCCAGATCCGGCGGCAGCTGGCGAAAGGCGCCGCCCGTGCTGCTCGTCTTCGCGGCGGCGTGGACGCGGACACATGCCGCGCGCCAGCGAGCGACCTCCGATTCCGGCACTCCCAGCGCCCGGACGATCGCGGTGACCAGGTCCAGGTCCAGTCTGCGGCGGCGGGGCTGGAAGACCCCGCCGATGGTGGTGTGCGCCACCGCCTGCGGAGGCCGCATCAGCGGTCCGACCCGTTTGGCCAGAACCCGGAACGAGGGACCGCCGGCCCACAGCCGCAGCCGGTCCAGCTCCTGGATGAACTCCGCGAGGTCGACCACCCGGTCAGGATTCGGATACGCGTCTTCGTTCACCACGTGTGACTCCCCCTAGCCAGCTTACGATTCAATCCACCCGATGCGTGTCAGTGTACGGAATCGGTCGGATGGAACGCTCGAGCATTCTGGGAGGGCGGACCATCTCGCTGACGTTCCACGGCACGTACATCGGAGTCTTCTACGCGGGTTACGACTCCTGCAACCACAACATTTACGCGGAACTCAACTTCACCAGAACTTCAGCAACGGCACCGTCTGCTCCGAGGGAAGCTCCTGCGCCTGAGGCGGCCCCCGCGGAACGCCGACGGCCCGCACTCCGAAAGGAACCCGGATGGACACTCAGGAGCCGATCAGGCAGTCGACGTGGTCGAGCGCTTGGCAGGAGCAGGCGGCCGATCCGACCGAGAACCGCTGAGACGGCGGTCGCCGCGCGCCAGGTTTTTTCGAACATTTCTTGGCGCGGCCCGTTAGAAACCTTGGCGCCGGGCATCCGGGAGGCCCGCTCCGTAGGGCATCCAGGAAGGGGCATCATGGCCATCCTCATCACGATCATCGTCATCGCGGTCGTCCTGATCGCCGCGGTCGCAGGCTGGAGCAGCTACTCCAGACGCAGGTTGCGCACGAGCTTCGGACCCGAGGTGGAGACCGTCGCCCGGCAGCAGGGCAGTGCGCGCGACGTGGACCGCGAACTGCGCCGCCGTAAGAAGGAGCACGACGCGCTGCCGCTGCGCGAGATCTCCCCGGAGGACCAGGCGTACTACGCCACCAGCTGGCAGAACCTGCAGGCCGAGTTCCTCGACGACCCCTCACTCGCCCTGGCCGGCGCCGAGAAGCTGGTCGCGGCCGTCCTCACCGCCCGCGGATACCCGGGCGACGACCAGGAGGAGCAGCTCGCGCTGCTCTCCGTCGAGCACGCGGACTCGCTGGCGGGCTACCGGGCCGCGCAGAGCACCGTCCGCCGCGCGCGTGAGGAGCCGTCAGCCGCGTCCACCGAAGAACTGCGCCAGGCGATGCTGGCGCACCTCGCGCTGTTCGACGAACTGCTCACCGACCGCGGCGCACGGCCGGAGACCACCGCCGAGCGCCCGATCAACCTACCCGCGACCGACGGACAGGAGGCCAACCGATGAGCACTGACACCAACGAGACCTACACCGACCAGGAACCGGAGCCCGAGCCCCGCGGGCACGAATGGCCGAACTACGAGGCCTCCGACGCGCAGCGGGAGCACGAGGAGCACGAGGAGCCCGGGGCGGGCGAGGAGACGGCGGCCGGAGCCTCGACCCAGCCTTATCCGAACCCGTATGTGACCTCGGCGCCGTATCCGCCCGCGGACGAGGCCACGGAGCCGGGCGCGCAGCCGGAGCCGGGCGCTGAGTCGGAGCCGGACGGCGTCCCGCTTCCGGAGAACCTCGGCGGCCGCAACACCGACCTCGGCGGCGAGCCGCTGGTCGACGCGGAGGAGTATCTGAGCCGCTGGACGGCCATCCAGATGTCCTTCCTCGAGGACCCGGGTGCCGCGGTGGACAGCGCGGACGCGCTCGTCCGGGAGGCCACCGCCGCGATCGTCGCAGCGCTCGAAGAGCGCAGCGACACCCTGGCCTCCGAAGCGCAGGCGGCCACCGACACCGAGCAGCGGCGCCTCGCCCTGCGGCAGTACCGCGCGTACCTCGGCACCCTTCTCCCTCGCTGATCGCCCCGTCAGCCGACGGCTGTTCGCGCTCGCCCGGCACGTCGGGCGAGCGCGAACAGCCGTCTCGCCGATCGCGCTTCGGTGCCGCGTCAGCAGATGCGCGGCAGTTGCTCGCCGATGAGCATGTCGACGACGCGGCGCGCGCCCATGAGCGTGCGCATCGTCACCCGACCGGGATGCTCGCCGGTCGCGGTGCCGATCCGCACGGCCTCGGCACCCTCGTTCGTCGCGCGCATGGCCGTCAGGACGTGGTCGGCGCGGGCCGGGTCGGCGAACACGACGGCGCAGCCCTCGTTGGCCACGTGCAGCGGGTCGAGTCCGAGCAGATCGCAGGCGGACGCGACGACCCCGGGTATCGGCAGCGCCTCCTCGTCGATCTCGATCCCGACCCCGGACGCGTCGGCGAGCTCGTTGAGCGCCGACGCGAGTCCGCCGCGGGTAGGGTCTCGCATGGCCCTGATGTCCGGATCGGCGTCGAGGACGGCGCGCACCAGGCGGTGCAGCGGCCGGGTGTCGGAGCGCAGCCGCGGCTCGGCGTCGAAGCCGAGGTCCTCGCGGGCCGCCAGGACGGTGATGCCGTGCAGCCCGATGGGCCCGGACAGCAGTACCGCGTCGCCCGGCCGGATCGCGGACGCCGCGCAGCGGGCCCGCGGGTCCCGCACGCCGACGCCGGTGGTCGTGATGAACAGCTTGTCGGCGCAGCCGCGTGGCACGACCTTGGTGTCGCCGGTGACGACGGGCACGCCCGCCGCCGCCGCCGAGCGTCCGACGGAGGCCACGATGCGGCGCAGCACGTCGAGGTCCAGTCCCTCCTCGATGATCAGGGCGAGCGCCAGCGCCGTGGGTCGGGCCCCGCGCATGGCGAGGTCGTTGATCGTGCCGTGCACGGCGAGGGAGCCGATGTCGCCACCCGGGAACTCCAGCGGGTCGACGACGAAGGAGTCGGTGGACATCACCGTCTCGCGCGGCAGGTCGAGCAGCGCCGCGTCGTCGAGGTCGAGGCCGAGCGCGGCCGGGCCGAGCGCGGGGAGCACGAGATCGGCCAGCAGTTGCGTGGACAGGCGGCCTCCGGAGCCGTGGCCGAGCAGCACGCGCTCGGTCTCGGCGTGCGGGGTCGGGCAGGTGGCGGCGAGCGGGTCGGCGGTCATCGGGGGGCTCCCGTCCGTGCGGCGGGCGCCCGGCCGGCGGAGAAGAACGCGGCGCAGGTGCCCTCGCTCGAGACCATCGGCGCGCCGAGCGGAGCGCGCGGAGTGCAGGCCGTGCCGTACGCGGCGCAGTCCGTCGGCTCGGCTCGCCCGGTCAGGATCAGTCCCGCGATGCAGCGCGGATCCTCGTCGGCGCGGATGCCCTCGGCCGCGAATCGCCGCTCGGCGTCGTAGAACTCGAACTCCTCGGCGAGGGCGAGCCCGCTGGCCGCGATGGGGCCGATGCCGCGCCAGGTGCGCCCGGTGACGCGGAACACGCGGCGGATCGCGTCCTGCGCGGCGGAGTTCCCGGTGCGCCGCACGGCGCGGGCGTACTGGTTCTCGACCCGGGCCTGGCCGGCCTCCAGTTGGCGGACCGCCATCAGGACGCCCTCGATCAGGTCCAGGGGCTCGAATCCGGTGACGACGATGGGCGTGCCGTACCGCCGCGCCAGCGGTTCGTACTCGCTCCAGCCCATCACCGCGCACACGTGCCCGGCGGCGAGGAAGGCCTGGACCTCGCAGTGCTCGGATTCGAGGATCGCGGTCATCGCGGGGGGCACGAGCACGTGGCTGGCGAGGACGGAGAAGTTCTCGAGGCCCAGCGCGTGCGCCATCAGCACGGCTCCGGCGTTGGCCGGGGCGGTGGTCTCGAACCCCACGGCGAGGAACACCACCTGCCGGTCCGGATGCCGCCGCGCGAGCGCCACGGCGTCGGCCGGGGAGTAGACGACGCGCACGTCGGCGCCGGCCGCGCGCAACTGCAGCAACGAGGTCCGGGAACCGGGGACGCGCAGCATGTCGCCGAAGGACGCGAAGATCACCTCCGGCCGCGCGGCGATCGCCAAGGCCTTGTCGATCGTCTCGAGCGGGGTGACGCACACCGGGCAGCCCGGGCCGTGGATCATCCGCATCCCGGCCGGGAGCAGCTCGTCGATGCCCTGCCGCACCAGGGTGTGCGTCTGGCCTCCGCACACCTCCATGATCCGCCACGGGCGCGTCGCGGTGGCGCGGAGCTCGGCGAGCAGGGCGCGCGCGAGCTTCGGGTCGCGGTACTCGTCGAGGTACTTCACGGCAGCGCCTCCCCGAGCTCCCCGGCGACCTGCTCGCTCATCGCGCGCAGCACGCCGAGCGTCCGTCGGGCCTCGTCCTCGTCGACCAGCGTGATCGCGAAGCCCACGTGCACGACCACGTAGTCGCCGACCGCCGCCTCCGGCACGTACGCGAGCCAGACCTCCTTGCGCACGCCGCCGAAGTCGACGACGCCGCTCGGGAACGGATCCGCGTCGGCCCGTATCTCGATGATCCTTCCGGGAATGCCGAGGCACATGAGCGTCACCGTCCCGCGAGGGTCGCGGCCGCGATCGCGGCCTGGCCGAAGCTGATCCCGCCGTCGTTGCACGGCACCCGCTCGTTGATGAACACGGCGAAACCGTCCGCGGCCAGCAGCTCGCGGACCGCGGCGGTCAGCCGCCGGTTCTGCCACACGCCGCCGGACAGGCACACCGGCCTGACCCCCACCCGGCCCGCCGCGCGCCGGACGAGTTCGACGGTGACCTCGGCGATCGTCGCGTGGAAGGCCGCCGCGAGCCGCGGCCGCGCACCGATCCGGCCGACTCCGGCGAGCAGCGCGTCCAGGGTGGGGGCGGGGTCGTAGACCCACAGCCCCTGCGCGTCGCGGGCGATCCGCCAGGGCAGCGGCGCGGCCTGGACCCGGCCCGCGGCCTCCTCCAGCGCGATCGCGGCCTCGCCCTCGAAACTGACCGTGCCGCGCATGCCCAGGATCGCGGCGGCGGCGTCGAACAGCCGGCCCGCGCTGGAGGCGAGCGGGCTGCCGACCCCGCGCGCGATCATCCGCAGGACGGGGCCGGTCATCGCCGGGTCGAGGGTCGCGGCGAAGTGCCGGACGGGTTCGGGATCAGGCCCTGGGCCGTCGAGCGCTTCGAGCCCGGCGAGGTATCCCAGGGCCATCCGATCGGGATGCGCCACGGCCGCCGCGCCCCCGGGGAGCGGGGCCCGGGCGAAGCGCGCCAGGCGGGTGAAGCCGGTCAGGTTCGCCGCCAGCACCTCGCCGCCCCACAGCGTGCCGTCCTCGCCCAGGCCGAGTCCGTCGTAGGCGACGCCGATCACCTCCTCGGCCAGGCCGTGCTCGGCGGCGCAGGACGCGATGTGCGCGTGGTGGTGCTGCACACCGATCCTGGCGCGCGCGGGGAAGCGCTCGTTCGCGTACTGCGTCGACAGGTACGCCGGATGCAGGTCGTGGGCCGCGTACTCGGGTTCGATGCCGTGCAGCCGGCTCAACCGGTCCATCGTCGTGAGGAACGACTCGTGGACGGCCGCGTCGGCGAGGTCGCCGAGGTGCGCGCTGGTCACCGCCTCGTCTCCGGCGGCGAGGGTGAAGGTGTGCTTGAGCTGGGCCCCGGCGGCGAGCAGCGGAGCGGATGCGGGGATCGGCAGACGCAGCGGCGCGGGGCTGTAGCCGCGGGCGCGGCGCACCAGAGCCGGTCGCGCGCCGTGCACGATCGCAACCGAGTCGTCGTACCTGGCCAGGATCGGCCGGTCGTGCGCGCACACGCCGTCGGCCACCGCGTAGAGGCGGGCGAGCGCCTCCCCGTCGTCGATGACGATCGGTTCGCCGTCGAGGTTGCCGCTGGTGACGATCAGGGGCCTGCTCAGCTCGCGCAGCAGCAGGTGGTGCAGTCCGGTGGTGGGCAGGAAGAGGCCGAGATTCGGGCTGCCTGCGCGCGTGGACGGCGCGATCGACACCGATCCGCGCGCGGACCGTGGTTCGGCGAGCACGATGGGGCGTGCGGCGCTCGTCAGGACGCGCTGCTCGGCGGGGGAGAGCCGCGCGTGGCACGCGGCGGCCCGGAGATCCTCGACCATCACGGCGAAGGGCTTGGCCGGGCGCCGCTTGCGAGCGCGCAGCTCGCGCACGGCGCGCTCGTCGGTTGCGTCGCACACGAACTGGTAGCCGCCGAGGCCTTTGAGCGCCACGATCCCGCCGGATTCGATGCAGGCGGCCGCCGCGAGCAGCGCCCCCTCCTCGACGGCGCGCGCGGCGGTCTCCCCGGCCGGGTGCCAGGACAGCCGCGGACCGCACTGCGGGCAGGCGACAGGTTCGGCGTGGAAGCGCCGGTCCTGCGGGTCCCGGTACTCGGCCGCGCACTCGGGGCACAGCGGGAAGCGGTCCATCGTGGTCGCCGCGCGGTCGTACGGCAGGGACCTGATGATGCTCGCCCGCGGTCCGCAGTCGACGCAGTTCACGAACGGATAGCGGTAGCGCCGGTTCGCCGGGTCGAGGAGTTCCGCCAGGCACGCGTCGCAGATGGCCGCGTCGGGGGGCACGTCCCGGCTCGCGCCGCGTCCGGGAACGGTCGACGAGTCCTCGATGGCGAAGCCGGAGTACGGCGTGTCGGTGCCCGGGGCGGTCCGGATCAGGGCGGTGATGTCGGACAGCGGCGGGGCCTCGGCGCGCAGCCGCGACTCGAAGTCGTCGAGCAGCGGGCCCGGGCCCCGCGCCTCGATCACCACCACGCCGCCGCGATTGCGCACCCGGCCCGTCAGCCCGAGTTCGACGGCGAGCCGGTGCACGAACGGCCGGAAGCCGACGCCCTGGACGGTGCCGCGCACCTCCCAGCCGCGGCGCTGCGTGCTCGGGGCGTGGAGCGTCGGTGATCCGGTCATGCTCTGAGGCTCCCGCCGTTCAGCTCGGGCGCGCAGGGCCGGTGGGCACCGTCAGGTCGGGACCTTGGTCCCCTCGGGCGTGATCGCGGGCGAGTTCGCGGCGGACGCAGCGCACCAGCACGGGCACGGCCGCGGCCACCGGCGCGGACAGCGGGGCCCCGACGTCGAAGTTCCGGCCGCTCACGGCGAGGAGCGTGAGGCGGGCCGGCAGCCGGCCGAGCGCGTCGGCGAGCCGGAGCGCGGTTCCCGGGCCGAGGGCGTGGCCGTTGCCCGCGGGCTCGGCGCCGGCCGGCGGCGGCGCCGCGTGGCCGTCCGCCCCGATCAGCTCGCGGTGGTGCAGGTGCCCGCACCGGTTGGGTCCGTCCCTGGCCACGTCGATGACGATGGCGTGGTCGAATCCGTCCCACAGCTCGATCAGCCGGGACGGCTCGCCGTCGCAGCGGGCGAGGACCACGCCGTCCTCGGGGCGAAGCCGCTCGCGCAGGGATTCCAGGACCGCGCCGCCGAAGCCGTCGTCGCCGCGCAGTTCGTTGCCCACGCCGATCACGACCGTGCTCATCGCCGTTCCACGGAGAGGTCGAGGAAGTGCGCCGAGCAGGAGATGCAGGGGTCGTAGTTGCGGATGGCCTCCTCGCAGTGCGCCGTCAGATGCGCGTCGTCGGCCTCCGGCTCCGCGCGCAACGCCTCCTGCACGACCCGCCTGAGATCGGACTCGATCGCCGCCTGGTTCTGCGAGGTCGGCGGCACGATCCGCGCGGCGGTGACGGTGCCGTCCGCGTCCAGGTCGTAGCGGTGGTAGAGCAGGCCGCGCGGCGCCTCGCTGGCCCCGAAGCCGCGACCGGGGCGCGGCTCGACCGGCACGAAGGGCGGGTCCGGCGGCGCGTAGCGCTCGATCAGGGCCCTGGCCTCGTCCACGGCCTGCACGATCTCGACCGCGCGCACCAGGATCGACCGGAACGGGTTGAGCTCGCGGGCCTCGAGCCCGGCGGACGAGGCCGCCTGGCGCGCGGCCGTGCCCAGCCGGGAGCCGGCGAGCGCGTACCGGGCGAGCGGGCCGGTCAGGTAGGCGCCGACGCCGCGCAGGCTCGCGTGCAGCGCCGTCGAGTGCGGGACCTGCCGCTCCGTGACGAAGGACTCGAATTCCGCGAGCGGGAAGCCGATGCCCGCGGTGGTGACCACCCCGCGGCCCTCGTCGATCGGGTACCCGGACCCGGCGCCGTCCAGGGCGAGCATCGGATGCCCGACCGTGAACTCGGGGAAGTCGAACCCGGCGGCCCAGCGCACGGTCTCCGCGGCGGCGTCGGCGGCGGCGTCCAGACGCGGCCGCAGCGCCGCGAGCTCGCCGCGGGTCGGGGCGCGGTGGAAGCCGCCCACGCGCACGTTCACCGGGTGGATCGCCCGGCCGCCCACGGCCTCGACCAGGTCGTTGCCGAGCTTCTTCAGGGCCAGCCCGCGCGCGACGACCGCCCGCTGCTCCCGGGCGAGGGCGATCGCGTCCGGGTAGCCGAGGAAGTCCGGGGCGTGCAGCAGATAGATGTGCAGGGCGTGGCTCTCGATCCACTCGCCGCAGTACAGCAGGCGCCGCAGGTCCCTGATGGGCTCCGGGATCACCGTCCCGCACAGGTCCTCGACGGCGTGGCAGGCGGACATCTGGTAGGCGACCGGGCAGATTCCGCAGATGCGCGCCGTGATGTCCGGCGGCTCGGTGTACGCCCGGCCGCGCAGGAAGGCCTCGAAGAAGCGCGGCGGCTCGTAGATGTCGAGCCTGGCCTCGGTCACCCGGCCCTGTTCGAGGACGACGCGCAGCGCTCCCTCGCCCTCGACCCGCGCGAGCGAGCCGACCTCCAGCAGGCGTTCTTGACGGTGCGTCATGCGCCCTCCTCGATCGCGGCGCCGACCTCCTGGAACACGGGATCGGCGGGGTTCGCGGAGCTCAGCGTGCGCAGCAGCGCGGCGCGCCCGCGCGAATCGCCGGACAGGGAGGTCAGCAGCGTGGCCATGGCGCCGGTGCGCGCCTGCCGGGTCGCCCCGAAGCAGCCGAAGCAGCCGCGGTTGTAGAGCGGGCACAGGGCGCCGCAGCCGGCGTGCGTGATCGGCCCGAGGCAGGGGGTCCCGTGCGCCACGGTCACGCACACGACGCCGCGCCGCTTGCACTCGTAGCAGACGGACCGGTCCGGGATCGCGGGCACGCGCCCGGCGAGGTACGCGGTGATCACCTCGAGCAGTTGCCCGCGGTCCACGGGGCAGCCGCGGAGCTCGTAGTCCACGCGCACGTGATCGCGGATCGGCGTGGATGAGGCCAGCGTGCTCAGATACTCCGGCGAGGCGTAGACCGCGGCGGCGTATTCGGCCACGTCGGCGGCGTTGCGCAGGGCCTGAATCCCGCCGCTGGTGGCGCACGCGCCGATCACGACGAGGAACCGCGACTGCTCGCGCACCCGCTTGATCCGCTCGACGTCCTCGGGCGTCGTGATCGAGCCCTCGACGAGCGACAGGTCGTAGGGGCCCGGCTCGAACGAGCGCGACGCCTCCGGGAACGAGGCGATACGCACGGCTCCGGCGACCGCGAGCAACTCGTCCTCGCAGTCGAGCAGGCTCAGCTGGCAACCGTCGCAGGAGGCGAACTTCCAGACGGCCAGGGTGGGGACGGAGGCCGGGCTCTGCGTGGTCATCGTTCACAGCTCCTTGACGGCCATCAGGCCGGAGATCTCGTCGTAGCCGTAGCAGGGGCCGTCGCGGCAGATCAGTTCCGGGCCGAGCTGGCAGTGCCCGCAGACGCCGACGCCGCACTTCATGGACCGTTCCATCGACAGGCGGATCGCGCCGGGCGCGAATCCGTGGTCGATCAGCGCGGCGGCGGTGGCCCGCATCATCACCTCGGGCCCGCACAGGTACGCGGTGGTGCGCTCGGGTTCCAGGGAGAGCTCCGCGAGCGGCTGGGTGACCATGCCGACTTCGCCGTCCCAGTCCGCGTCCGCCCGGTCGACGGTCACGATGACGTTGAGGCCGAACTCGCGCCAGGCGCGGTACTCGTCGGTGTACAGCAGCTCGTCCGGATTGCGCGACCCGATGATCACCTCGGCGGTCCCGTAGGCGGCGCGCCGGGCGGCGGCGTTGTAGACCAGCGGACGAACGGGGGCGAGCCCGAGGCCGCCGGCCACGATCAGGATGTTGTCGCGCTCCGGCTCGGACCGGTCGCGCCAGCCGCGGCCGAAGGGCCCGCGCACGCCGAGCATCTGGCCGGCGCGCAGCTCGGTGATCGCGTGGGAGACGGCCCCCACGTCGCGCACGGTCTGCACCAGCGGTCCGCCGACTCCCGGATAACCGCTGATGGACACCGGGATCTCGCCGACGCCGAAGGCATAGAGCATGGTGAACTGGCCGGGCTTCCAGCTGATCGGCGCGGCGGAGGGGTCGGCGGGCTCCATCGCGAGGGTCACGGCGGCGGAGTTCTCGCGGTGCGCGTGCGTGACGACGAAGGGGAGCGGCGTCATGGCGAACCGTTCTCCGGCGGCCGGGGCGGGCGTGAGCAGCGAAGTCATGCGCGCACCTCCTGCTCCCGCTCCTGCCGCAGGGATCCGAGTTCCGCGGTCGGGTCGATACCGGCCGGGCACCAGGCGATGCAGCGGCCGCACCCGACGCATCCGGAAGAGCCGAACTGGTCGTGCCAGGTGCCGAACTTGTGGGTCAGCCACTGGCGGTAGCGGGACGAGGCGCTGGAGCGGATCTCGCCGCCGTTGATATAGGAGAAGTCGAGGTCGAAGCAGGAATCCCAGCTCATCCACCGTTCGGCGTGCTCGCCGGTGAGGTCGCTGCTCTCCTCGGTCGTGGTGCAGAAGCACGTCGGGCAGACCAGGGTGCAGTTGCCGCAGGCGACGCAGCGCTCCGCGACATCGCTCCAATGGCGCGCGTTCGCCGAGTCGGCCAGCAGCGCGCGCAGGTCGACGCTCGGCAGGCTCCGGCCCATCCGGTCCGCGGCCGCCGCGACGGCGGCCTGCGCGCGGGTCACGGTTCGATCGTCGGCACGCTCGTGCCCGACCGCTCCGAAGACGCTCGCGCCGAGGCACGACCCGGTGCGCGCGACGTAGCCGACCTCGCCGTCCTCGCCGACCACCTCGGTGAGCTTCAGGTCGTAGCGCAGCTCCGCGTCGCGGCTGTCGGCTGCGAGCCCGGGACCGCCGCCCGCGCTGCCGCAGAAGCAGGTGGCGGCGGGTTCGGTGCACTCGACCACGATCAGGAAGGCGCGGGCCCGGCGCACCGCGTACGCGCCGGCCGCCCCGGGCGCGAGCAGGACCCGGTCCAGGATCGCGAGCGCGCGCAGGTCGCACGGCCGCAGGCCCAGCAGGGCGAGTGGCGCCTCGTCGTTCGCGTCGGGTTCGGTGAAGGTCATTCGGCCCTCGGAGTCGCGGTCGGCGTCGAGGACCTTCTCCCGCGGCGGCAGGAGGAACCGCTTCCACGACTGCGGCCCGACGCAGTTGGCGAACGCCTGCCGGTCCGCGCGCTCGGTCAGCCGATAGCGCCCCTCGCCCGACTCGATGCCGACACCCCAGGGCAGCGCGTCCGCGTCCCGAACCTCGTCGAGGACGATCGCGCCGTCCCGGGCGACCGGGCCGATCACCCGGTACCCGCGTCGGCGCAGCTCGGCGACCAGTCGTCCGATCCCGGCGGCGCTCAGCAGCGAAGCGGACCCGGCCATGGCGATCCTCTCCCTTCGGCTCCTCACCCAACAGCGTCGCGCGCCGGGCGCCGTAGGATCAGGGCACGAGGGCCCGCTCCACCCGGGACCAAGGACTCATGCGGTTCGCCGGCGCGGCCGCCTGGCGCGGTGCGGAGCTGAAGCGGCGCGGTTCCGAGCTTGCAGCCGCGGGCCGTGGCGAATCAGTGCACGAGGGCCACGCCGCCGGCCACCGCGCAGCGTTCCTCAAGCTCCTGCCCCGGGCCCCGTCCGTCCGGGCGCCAGGAGGTGCATCGCACGAATCCCGGCTCGACGAAGTCGAAGTCCGCCAGCAACCGCCTGAGGCGGTCCAGCGAGCGGGGCTTGAACCGGTACGGATTCTCGCCGAGCGAGAGCCGCAACGCCTCCACGTTCGCCGACTGGTCGGCGCTGCCCAGGAAGTGGGCCATGGCGATCATGCTGCCCGGCGCGAGGGCCTTATGGAGCTGCGCGGGAATCTCCGCCAGCCGGTCGTCGTCGGCGATGAAGGTGAGCATCCCGAACAGGAGCATCCCCACCGGCCGGGAGAGGTCGATCAACTCGGCCATCCGAGGATCCGCGAGAAGCGGCGCGGGCTCGCGGAAATCGCCGAGAAGCGCGTGAATCCGGGTCCTGGCGCGCATCCGGGAGGCCAGCCCGGCCCGCACGTGCGCCGCGCTCACCGGATCGTCGGTGACGAACACGTGCCGCGAACCGGGTCGGGCGATCCGCTCGAGTTCGTCCAGATAAGGGCTGTTGAGCCGCGGGATGAAGGCCCCGAGATGCAGGAACTGCGTGATCCCGTGCTCGGGCGCGGCCAGAAACCGCTGCGCCCGGATACTGAACGCCTCCCCGGCCCGCGCGGCCAGCACCACGTCAGGCGCCACCGAGATCAGGCTCTTCGCCGCGTCCCGGTCATTCTGGAAGTTGTCCTTGCCCCCGACGATGTAGTCCCAGATCCGCATCGGATGCGGCTGCTCACTCGGCGGCTCCGGCGGCTGCCAGCCAACCCCGAGCTCCAGATCCCAAGGGGTCGATTCATCCGTCACGACACACGCACCCAATCGAGGCCCGACCCGTCCGTACACCGCAACCATCCCGCCACGAGCCGCGGCGTACCAGGGCCCTTCGTCCCGCCACGACGAGGGACGCCTTTGAGTCGGGTCGATTCAGCTGAGCGCAGCACGGCGCCCGCCGAGGTCTGTGACTACCGATCGGCGGGCGCGTAACCCGTGCTCATCCTCCCGCAGGCGGTGAGGCGAGCGGGAGGGGCCGGCGTCGCGGGACGGGAGAGGGGGGTCCCACGGTGCCTCGCGCACCGGGTACCCGCCCGATCGAGCCTGACACGGGGTCATTCGAGGTTTTTGCCGGGGCCGTGGTGGCGGGGGTGGCGCGGGCGGCTACGCCTGCGGCGTGATCTCCGCGAGGTAGCCGTTGTTCAGCAGCCACAGCACGTTGAGCTGGGCGGGCGCGCCCGGGACCAGGCCGGCGTCGAGCTGGTACTGCAGGCCGCCGCCGGGCTGGTCGAACCACGCGGCGATCGGGCCCGCGTCCACGGTGAAGGGCTTGAGGACCACATAGTCGTGGTAGTTGCACGACGCCGCCGGGGTGGACTCCAGGCTCGTCGGCGGGATCGCGCGCTGGGCGTAGGGGGTGCCTGCGGGGGCGAGGAAGGAGCCGTAGACGCTGCCGTAGCGGTCGATGTCCTGTCCGCGGAACAGGCGTTGCCGCCACTCGATCGGATTGCCGGAGCCGTCGAGCTGGTAGCCGTTGTCCGGCGGGTAGATCCAGCCGGAGGCGTTGCGGAACTGGGCGAGGAAGTCGGCGGGGCTCTGGAAGCCGGTGCGGTCGTAGCCGATCAGCTGGAAGCCGACGGGGCCGAAGTCGGGCAGGTCCTGCGGGCCGAGCAGGGCGTTGCCCTCGTAGTACGTGGAGGAGCACGTGTCGCTCAGGGCGGCGTGCGCGCCGGCTCCGACGGTGGACGCATCGGCCGCGCCGGCGATTCCGAGGGCGACGGCGGCCGCGGCGGCGAGGGTGAGCAGGAGTCGAGGCTTGGTCACGGAGGCTCCCTGAAGTGCGCGCGCCCGGGCGTCGCACAAGATCGATTGTGTGCGTTACCAGGAAATCACCGGAAGTGACGACCCGTCAATCGATCTTGTGCGATACGCGGGAGCATCAGCGCGTTGCGGGGCGCGGGGCTCCTATCGGCACACTCCGAAGCGCTTGTCGGTGCTGATGAGCGCGGCATCGACCTCAGCTAGTGCCGGGGCGCCGCAGGCTACGTCCACCCGGTGTCGGCTCCGCGGCGCGTCCGAGCTGGTGGCGCGGGCGGGCCGAGCGCCTCGCGAGGAGGGTGCCCAAGCCCACGGTTCACTGACGCGGCGCTGCACTAGCATGGCGCTGACAGGCTGTCAGCCGACCGGGGAACGGGGGAGTCTCATTGCGGTTCGCGCTGCTCGGCCCGGTCCGGTTCTGCTCGCGCGACGGCGAGAGCGAGCCGGCCGCCGAGGTGCGCGGGACGATGCCGCGGACCATACTGACGGCGCTGCTGCTGGACGCGAACACCGTGGTCTCCGTCGACCGCCTCGTCGAGCTGCTCTGGGCCGGCGACCCGCCCGCGTCGGCGCAGGCCTCGCTGCACAACCACATCGCCCGCCTGCGCCGCCTGCTCGGTGACCGGGCCGCGGCGCGGCTCGTCTCCATGCCGCCGGGCTACCTGTTCCGCGTGGAGCCGGGGGAGTTGGACCTCGAGGAGTTCACCACGCTCTGCGCGCGGGGCGCCGCGGCGTTGCGCGCGGGGGAGTGGAACGACGCATCGAACCTGCTCGCCGAGGCGCGGACGCTCTGGCGCGGCGAACCCGCGGCCGACGTCCCGGCGTTGGACCGGACCGACGCCCGGATCCAGCAGTTGGTGGAGAACGTCGCCGAGGCGGCCGTCGGCTGGGCGGAAGCGGAACTCGCGCTTGGCCGGCACCGCGAGCTCATACCGGAACTGCGTGGCCTGACGATCCGGTACCCGCTGCGCGAGGAGCTCTACGGCCACCTGATGCTCGCGCTCTACCGTTCGGAGCGTCAGGCGGAGGCGCTGGAGGTCTACCAACAGCTGCGGCGCACGCTGGTGGACGAGCTGAGCCTCGAGCCGTCCACGCCCTTGCGCCTGCTGCACCAGCGAATACTGGCGCGCGACTCCGCTCTGGCCGCCCCCGCCTCCGGCGAGCGGCCGCGCGTCGGCGGCCACGGTGCGCGCTTCAACCTTCCGCCCGACACCGCGGCGTTCACCGGCCGCGAACGAGAACTGGCGGAACTGTACGCGTTCGAAGACGCGGCACGGCGGCTGGGCTCGGGGGCGGCGGCGGTCGTGGCGATCGACGGGATGGCGGGAATCGGCAAGACGGCGCTCGCCCTCCACGCCGCGCACCGCATGGCCGAGCGCTTCCCGGACGGCCGGATGTTCCTCGATCTGCGCGGGCATTCCCCGGGGCT
>DASTAE010000365.1:0-17042 GCA_035712985.1 Actinospica sp. | reverse complement strand
GGCGAGACAGGCCCCCACCCGCTTCAGACCAGGTCGGGCTCGCCCTCCAAGATTGCCGAGCTCGCGTCCGCGAAGAAACCGCAGCCGCGGCAGTCGGCGCCTCTCGCCGACCCGGGGTTGACTTCGGTCGCCTCCACCGCGTCGGCGCGCGCTCCCGCGGCTGATCCGCGACCCGCGCCGTGCTGCTCTCTAGGTGCCGCGGTCCACCGCGAGGTCGGGCAGCGCCGGGTTCGGCGCGCTGACCGAGGCGACGACCAGGACGAGGGGCAGGCACATGGCGAACAGCACGCCGACGGTCCCGGCCCGCAGCGCTCGGGCGGGTTCGGCGGCTTCGGGGTTTCCGGGCTCGGCGTCGAATCGCCGAACCCGGATCCTGGAGTCGTGTGGCCCCGTCAGGGCAGCTCAGGCAGCGGTCTGGCCGCGATCTCCCGCGCCTCGGCCGGCGGCAGGCCGAGCATGCGCAGCACGAGCTCGGCCATCTGATCGCCCGCCCGGGCGTCGAGCGAGGTAACGGTGTTGAGCTGGAGCAGCCCGATGACGGCGCCGCCGACGGCGCTCAGGGCGATCGCCGGGTCGTCGATGCTGAACCGCCCGGATTCCCGGCCCTTGACCAGGTCGCGCAGGGCGCGCGGGCCGAGGCCGGTGTCGGAGTAGATGTGCTGCAGGCCGCGCAGGCGCAGGATCTGGGTGATCTCCGGGTGCAGCGCGGCCAGCCGCAGGGTGAGCCGGACGCTGGCCGCGAACAGTTCCGCGGGGTCCTCGATATGGCCGGTGACGTCGTCGATCAGCTGCCCGTAGTCGTCGAGCGCGTCCGCGACCGCCGCGTCGAACAGCGCGGTCTTGGTCTCGAAGTGGTTGTAGAAGCTGCCGAACCCGACGTCGGCCCGCTCGGCGATCTCCTGGATGCTCGCGGTCGATTCGCCGGTCTCCGCCAGGATCCCGCGCGCCGCGGTGACCAGCGCCTGCCGGGTCTGCGCGCGGCGGCGCTCGAAGCGCGAGGAGGACGCGGTCGCGGGGGGCGTGGTGTCCGGCATGGCGCGATTCTACGCCATTGCAGAACTGATGATCTTCTCAGAGATGCTTGACTGATCGACCCATCTAGATTGATGATTTCATCACTTCAACCTCGGAGGAGCGGTCATGAGCGAACGGCGCGACCCGCATACGGACCTGCACAGCGAGCAGGGGGCGCTGGCCGGCGAGCACGCCGGCCGCACCCGCGACCCCGTCGTGAAGGTGCGGGACCTGGCCTGGCTGGAGTTCGAGAAGCCGGACCTGGGCCGGGCCGAGCGCTTCGCCCGGGACTTCGGCTTCGGCATCGCGCTGCGCACCGCCGACGAGCTGCACCTGCGCGGCTCGGATTCCGGCGCCCCGTGCCTGGTGATCCGGCGCGGACCGCGCTCCCGCTTCGTCGGCCCGGCCTTCCGCGCGGCCGAGCGGCGCGACGTGGCACGGCTGGCCGCGGCGCTGGACGAGCAGGTCGCGCCGCTGCCGGAAAGCCTCGGCGGCGTCGCGGTCGAGCTGCGGGATCCGAGCGGCGCGCTGGTGCGCGTGGTCTCCGACGCCGTCGAGCTCTCCCCATCGGCCGACCAGCCGCCGCACGTGATCAACGCGGGGCACGGCGCGGTGCGCACGAACTCCGCGCAACGCCCCCCGCGCGCGCCGGCGACGGTCCAGCGGCTCGGGCACGTCGTGCTGCAGACGACCTCGTTCCTGCGCACGCTCGACTGGTATCTGGAGAACCTCGGCCTGATCGTCAGCGACTTCCTGTTCTACGCCGGCCAGCGCGAGCGCGGCCCGGTGATGGCGTTCATCCGCTGCGACCGCGGCGCCACCCCCGCCGACCACCACACCCTCGCGCTCACCCTCGGGCCGTCGAACCGCTACGTGCACTCCGCGTATCAGGTCTCCGACCTCGACGCGCTGGCCGCCGGCGGCGAGTATCTGCTCGACGCGGGCTACCGCCGCTCGTGGGGGATCGGCCGACACATCCAGGGCAGCCAGATCTTCGACTATTGGCGTGACCCGGACGGCTTCCTGGTCGAGCACTTCACCGACGGCGACCTGTTCGACGCGACGCTGGATCCGGGCTGGGCGCCGATGACCGCCTCCGGCCTCGCCCAGTGGGGTCCGCCCGCGACCAGGGACTTCCTGGGCATCAAGCCGGGCCGCGAATCCCTCGCCGAGCTGCGCTCGATCCTCACCGCGCTCCCGCGGCACAACGAATTCGACCTCGGCCGCCTGCGCGGCCTGATGAAGGTGGCCACGTCATGAGCATCAGTGTTCTGCGCACGCACGAGGCCTGGTGGGCGGTGACCCCCGCCGGCGCCGCGCGCATCGCCACCAGCGCGACCACGACCGGCGAACTGCTGGCGGACCGGGCCGCGATCAGCGCGGCGATGTCGACCGAGGCCGAGCGCACGGTCCAGGTCGACACGCTGAGCCTGCTCTCACCGGTCACCAGCCCGTGCCGGGTCGTGGCCCAGATGACCAACTACGCCTCGCACGCCAAGGACGCCGGTATGGACCCGGAGCGGGTCCCGCTGACCTTCTTCCGCAAGGCTTCCGGCTCGGTCAGCGGCCCGCTCGAGGACGTGGTGCGCCCCCGGCACGTGACCCTGCTCGACTACGAGATCGAGATCGGCCTCGTGATCGGCCGTGCGATGCCCGTCGGCACCGAGGTGACCGAGCACAACCTCGCCGACTACGTCGCGGGCCTCGTGATCACGAACGACGTCTCCGCGCGCGACATCCAACTGCCGAAGACACAGTTCTACGAGTCGAAGTCCTACCCGACCTTCACCCCCGTCGGCCCGGCGCTGGTCCTGCTGGATGCGGACGAGCTCAAGCGGTTCCCGGACCTGCGGCTGCGTCTGACGGTCAACGGCGACGTGCGTCAGGACGCGCTCGCCACCGACATGATCTACGGGCCGCTCACGGCACTGCGCGCGCTCAGCGGGTTCCAGCGCCTGGACGCGGGCGACCTCGTGTTGACCGGCACCCCGGTCGGCACCGCGCTCAGCGCCCCGGCCAAGCCGATCGAGGCGATCGGTTCGCTGCTGCCGACCGCCCTCAAGTGGCGGCTGTTCTTCAAGGGCCAGGCCAAGAACCCGAAATACCTGCGGCACGGCGACCTGATCCGCGCCGCGATCGCCACCGACGACGGCGCGATCGACCTCGGCGAGCAGCGCACCGCCGTGCGCCACACGCCCTGACCGAGACACAGACTTCGAGTCCTGCGAAGGAGCAGACGAGAATGGGTGACCAGACCCGCAGGTGGCTACTGTGGCCGCGTTACGCCGAGCCCGCCGACGTGGCGCGGATCGAGGAGGTGCCGCTCTCGGAGCGCGGCCTGCCCGAATCGACCTACGAGCTGCTGGCCCGGGCCGCGCGCCTGTGGCCGGACAAGCCGGCGGTGACCGTGTTGCCCGAGGCCGCGCGTTGGCGCGAGCCGTATCAGCGCACATACACGGAGCTGATCGAAGAGGTGCACCGCATCGCGAACGCCCTGCGCCGGTTCGGCGTCGGGCGCGGTGACGCGGTCGCCCTGACGGCGCCGAACTGCGCGCAACTGATCTCCGCGACGCTCGCGGCCCAACTGGCCGGGATCGCCTCGCCGATCAACGCCGCTCTTTCCGCCGAGCACATCGGCGAACTGCTGCGCCGTTCCGGTGCGCGCGTGCTGATCACAGCGGGTCCCGAGCTCGACGAAGGCGCCTGGGAACGAGCGAGGGCGCTGGAAGCCGACGGCTCGCTGGACGCGGTCCTCGTACTGCGGCCCACCGGAGCGATCGAAGCTCCGGCACCGCTGCCCCGCATCGCCGGCGCGCTCACCGAATACCTCGACGTGGTCGCGGCGTCCGAGCACGGCGACGGCTTCGACGGCGAGGTCCCCGCCGCCGCTGACATCGCAGGGTTCTTTCACACCGGCGGCACCACCGGAGAGCCGAAGCTCGCCGCGCACACGCACGCCAACGAGGTCGCCAACGCCTGGATGCTCGCCGCGAACGCCCTGCTCGACGAGGATTCGGTCCTGTTCGCCGGACTCCCGCTCTTTCACGTCAATGCTCTGATCGTCACGTTGCTGGCGCCGCTGTTCAAGGGGCAGCATGTCGTGTGGGCAGGCCCGCAGGGCTACCGCGAGCCCGCGCTCTACGCCGAGTTCTGGAAGATCGTCGAGCACTACCGGATCGCGTCGATGAGCGCCGTGCCGACCGTCTACGCGGTACTCGCCCAATGCCCTGTGGACGCGGATATCAGCAGCCTGCGTCTGGCCATGGTCGGCGCGTCGCCGCTGCCGGACGCGGTGCGCGCCGGATTCGAAGCCCACGCGGGCGTCCGGTTGGTCGAGGGCTACGGCCTGACCGAGGCCACCTGCGCGAACGCCCGCAGCTTCCCCGACGCCCCGGTCGTCGGCTCGGTCGGCCAGCGCCTGCCGTACCAGCGGATCCACGCCGTGCGGGTCGAGGAGGACGGCACCTGGGCCGTGCTGCCCGCAGGCCGAGTCGGCGTCCTCGCTATCGGCGGACCGACCGTGTTCGCCGGGTACGTCACCGGTCGCGGGCCGGCCGGCCACGCGCTCGACGGGACCGGCAAACTGGTCGACGGCCTGCTGGACACCGGAGATCTCGGATCCGTCGACGAACTCGGATTCGTACACCTGCGCGGCCGCGCGAAGGACCTGATCATCCGAGGCGGGCACAACATCGACCCGGCGATCATCGAGGACGCGCTGCTGGCCCATCCGCAGGTCACCGGCGCAGCCGCGGTCGGGCGGCCCGATCCGCACGCGGGCGAGGTACCGGTCGCCTACGTGACGCTCGCGTTCGGCGCCGAGGTGAGCGAACGCGAACTGTGCGACTGGGCGGCGACTCGCGTCGCCGAGCGTGCCGCCGCACCGAAGGCCGTGACCGTCATCGAGGCCATCCCCGTCACCACGGTCGGCAAGCCCTACAAACTCGCCCTGCGCGCGGACGCCGTCCGCAGCGAGCTGACCGGAGCCCTCGAACCGCTCAACGGCATCGAGGAAATCCGAACCCTGATCGAGGACGGCGCCATCACCGCCGAGGTCGTACTGACCCCCTCCGCCGACGAGGGCGCTGTCAAGGAGACCCTCGCCCGCTACGCCCTGCGCACAAGGACAGTCCTGCAACCATGACCGGCGACACCCGAACCGTAGACGTCGCGATCATCGGCGCCGGCCCCACCGGGCTGACCGCCGCGACCCTCCTCGCCTCCCACGGCGTCGGCTGCGTGGTGCTCGACCGCTGGCACGCGATCTACCCCCAGCCGCGCGCCGTGCACCTGGACGACGAGGTCTACCGCATCCTCGCCCGCCTCGGCCTCGCCGAGGAGTTCGCCGCGATCTCCCGCCCCGCACGAGGCCTGCGCCTACTCGACCCACGCCTGCGCGTGCTCGCCGAGTTCCAGCGCGGGACGGAGGACGGCGTGCACGGTTTCCCCGCGGCCAACATGTTCGACCAGCCGGAACTCGAGGGCATCCTGCGCGCGAACCTTGAGAAGTTCAAGCAGATCGAACTGATCGGCGGAGCCGAGGTCACCGGGATCGATCAGGGCGACCGAGACGTCGAATTGCGCTTCTCCGAGACCGCCACCGGCGCCGCGAGCACCATCAAGGCGCGCTACGTCCTCGGATGCGACGGTGCGAACAGCATGACACGCACCGCGATCGGCTCGTCGATGCGCGACCTGAAGTTCGCCCAACGCTGGCTCGTCGTGGACATCGCCACGGGCGCCGACCTCGGCCACTGGGAGGGCGTGCACCAGGTCTGCGATCCAGCGGGCGCGGCGACGTTCATGCGGATCGGCGAGTCCCGCTACCGGTGGGAATTCCAACTCGCGCAAGGCCAGAGCGCACAGGACCACCAGCGGCTCGAACAACTCAGGCCGCTGATCGACCCGTGGACCCGGCACGTACCCGACGAGGACCTGGAACTGGTCCGCGTCGCCGACTACACGTTCCGCGCCCAGATCGCCGACCGCTGGCGCGACCGCCGAGTCTTCCTGCTCGGCGACGCAGCCCACCTCACGCCCCCGTTCATCGGCCAAGGCATGGGCGCCGGACTGCGCGACGCGAGAAACCTCAGCTGGAAGCTCGCCGCAGTCCTCGACGGCACGCTTCCCGAACACATCCTCGATACCTACGAGACCGAACGCGCACCGCACGCCCGCGCGATGATCCGGCTCGCCAAACTCGTCGGAACCCTCATGACCCGAGGAGGCAGAACCGGCAACACGCTACGCGCCCTGATCGCCCCGCGGCTCAAGCGCGTACCCGGGATCAGCGGCCTCATCCTCAGCAGCAAGACACCCCCGCTGAGCCGATCGGCACTCGTCATCAAACCCAGAGCCCGCCGCACACTAGCGGGAACGCTGTGCCCCGCGGCCCTGCTCCTGGACGCACCCGACAACCGCTTCACCCTGGTCACCGGCCTCCAGCCGTCCAGCTCGCAGTACACCGAGGCGGGTCGCCGCGGGATCGTCGTGCACGGCGCGCCCCCCGACACCCCGCTGCACCGATGGCTGCGCTCCGGACACGCCCACGCCGCCCTCGTGCGCCCGGACGGCACGGTCATGCGCGCCGGCCGCGAGCTCGAACCGCTGATCACCGCGCTTCCGTGATCGGCGAGCGATACGCCTCGGATGACGGTTGGGGCTGCTCGAGGAATCCGCTCCGGTAGACCCGGGGCCGGTTCGGCCGCGAGGCGGCGGCGCTGAGCGCTCGGGTGCCGGGCGAGGTCAGTCGCGCCCCGAGTGACGCTGTTTCGTGATCTGCCGCGGTCTGCCGGGACGTAGTGTCGAGACCATGCCCCGCGTCGTGCGGTGCTGCTTCGGGCGATGACGGCGGCGCTTTCCAGCGTCGGCTCGTTCCTGGATCGATCTTGATCAAAGGGAGTTTCCAAGCATGGCACGAAGTGGCGGAGTGCGCGGGCGCCGGATCGGCTCCGGTCCGGCAGGCGAGTCCGAGCGCGGCGGTGACCTGATCGCGCGGGTCGCGGTGACGTTCTGGTGCGCGGGCGGCCACTCGACCCGGGCGGTGTTCGCCGCCGAGGCGGTGGCCCCGACCACGTGGGACTGCCAGGGCTGCGGCATGCCCGCCGGGCAGGATCGGGACAACCCGCCGCCCGCCACGCGCGTGGAGCCGTACAAGACCCATCTCGCCTACGTGCGCGAGCGGCGCAGCGACGCGGACGCTGAGGTTCTGCTGGCCCAGGCCCTGGCCAGACTGCGCGCGGCCGCCTGACCGCAGCGCGGTCGAGGTGCCCGAGAGCAGTTCGAGCTCCTCGATGGTGGTCCGTGCCTCATTCCGCCGTGTCCGGTGTCCGTGGGCTTACTGACCGTGCGTCGCCCATCGGCCCGCCCCTGATCCATCGCGATTTCCTCGCGTCGGCTGCCCGTTGTCGCGGGTGTTCACCGCGCGCACGAGCTCGGCCTGAAGCCGGCAACCGGGGTCTCGCCCCGTGATCACCCCAGGCCGGACTTGCCGACCTGGGGTGACTTCATGTCCCGACCTGCTGTTTCCGCGGGTCAGGGCGCTGCCTAGATGTCGTAGTACAGCTCGAACTCGTGCGGGTGCGGCCGCAGGCGGATGGGGTCGATCTCGGCGGACTGCTTGTAGGCGATCCAGGTCTCGATGAGGTCGGGGGTGAAGACGCCGCCCGCGGTCAGGTAGTCGTGATCCTCCTCGAGGGCGGTGAGGACGTCCGGGAGGGAGCCGGGGACCTGGGGGACGGCGGCGTGCTCGTCCGGGGGGAGCTCGTAGAGGTCCTTGTCGACCGGGGCGGCGGGCTCGATCTTGTTCTTGATGCCGTCCAGGCCGGCCATCAGCATCGCGCTGAAGGCCAGGTAGGGGTTCGAGGACGGGTCGGGGACGCGGAACTCGATGCGCTTGGCCTTCGGGTTCGAGCCGGTGATCGGGATGCGGATGCACGCCGAGCGGTTGCGCTGCGAGTAGACCAGGTTCACCGGGGCCTCGAAGCCGGGGACGAGGCGGTGGTAGGAGTTCACCGTCGGGTTGGTGAAGGCCAGCAGGCTCGGCGCGTGCCGCAGCAGGCCGCCGATGTAGTAGCGCGCGGTGTCCGACAGGCCGGCGTAGCCGATCTCGTCGTAGAACAGCGGCGAGCCGTCCTTCCACAGGCTCTGGTGCGTGTGCATGCCCGAGCCGTTGTCGCCGAAGAGCGGCTTCGGCATGAACGTCGCCGTCTTGCCGTGCGCCCAGGCCACGTTCTTCACGATGTACTTGAACAGCATCACGTCGTCGGCCGCGGCCAGCAGCGTGTTGAACCGGTAGTTGATCTCGGCCTGGCCCGCGGTGCCCACCTCGTGGTGCGCGCGCTCGACGTTGATGCCCACCCCGCCGAGGGCCAGCACCATCTCGTCGCGCAGGTCGGCGAAGTGGTCCACCGGCGGCACCGGGAAGTAGCCGCCCTTGTAGCGGACCTTGTAGGCCTGGTTGCCGCCCGCCTCCTCGCGGCCGGTGTTCCACCAGCCGGCCTCGGAGTCGATGTGGTAGAAGCCGCCGTTCACCTTGGTCTCGAAGCGCACGTCGTCGAACACGTAGAACTCGGCCTCCGGGCCGAAGTACGCGGTGTCGGCCACGCCGGTGCCCTTGAGGTACGCCTCGGCCTTCTTCGCCACGTTGCGCGGGTCGCGCGAGTACTGCTCGCCGGTCAGCGGGTCGTGGATGAAGAAGTTGACGTTGAGCGTCTTCTCCTTGCGGAACGGGTCGAGCCGCGCGGTGGTCACGTCGGGGACCAGCTGCATGTCGGACTCGTGGATCGCCTGGAAGCCGCGGATCGAGGACCCGTCGAACATCGCGCCCTCGGTGAAGAAGGCGGCGTCGACGGTCTCGGCGGGCACGCTGAAGTGCTGCATCACGCCGGGCAGGTCGCAGAACCGGACGTCGACGAACTTGACCTTCTCATCCTTGAGGTACTTGATGACCTCGTCGGGATTGGTGAACATCCATCCTCCTTTGGCAGGGCCCCGCCTCGGAGGTATCCGGGGCCACAACGGTGCTCCAGCTCCCTTTCGTGTCCGAAAAGTTACGGTGAGGCGGTTACCCTCAGGTGTCCTTGCCGTTTCCGTCATGTTACGCGGCTGATCAGCGGCCCCCGCCCGCCGGGTCCCACCGAACGGGCTATAGCCTGGTGGTATGACTGAGCAGAAGGCCTCCGGCGCCGGCCCCTCCACCACCCGCGCCGCGCTGGGCGGCTGGCTGGACGGCCCGCAGGCGCCCGGCGATCCCGGCAGGTACCGCGGGGAGCGCCTCGGCCTGCCGGAGACCGGCCCCGGCTCGCTGGCCGGGCAGGGGCGCCGCCTCGGCGCGCTCGTGGTGGACTGGCTCATCGCCTACTTCGTGGTGGCCGCGTTCGGCTGGCACCCCGCCTCGGCGCAGGGGCAGTGGGGCGTGCTGGCCATCTTCGCGGCCGAGCATCTGCTGCTGCTGTCCACGCTCGGCTTCACCATCGGCAAGCGGCTGTTCGGCCTGCGGGTCGGCAAGCTCGGCGGCCCGCTCACGCCGCTGCACGTGGTGATCCGCACCGTGCTGCTGATGCTGGTGATCCCCGCCGTGATCTGGGACCGCGACGGTCGCGGCCTGCACGACCGGCTCGCGGGCACCGTCGAACTCCAGCGCTGAGGTATTCGAGGAACGGCGAAGGCCCCTGACCGACACATGGTCAGGGGCCTTTGGCCGTCCCGGGGGAATGGTCCGAGCGGACCGCTAGCGCATGCCGCCGCGCGGGATCCTGGCGCCCTTGGGCAGCGGGCCCTTCGGCAGGTTGGCCATCGGGCCGGACTTGGACGCTATGGCCTCGAGCCGCTTGCTGTACTCGGAGGCCTGCAGGCTGGTCAGGTTCTTCTTGCGGATACCGCGGCGGCTCAGCGTCGAGGCGAGCTTGGACAGCGGCGTCTGGCCGGCGGCCTCGTCCGGGCCGACGATCATCTCGTCCACGGCGACGTCCGGGCCGAGGTAGCGGCTCACGGCCTTGCGCTCGGTCGCGATCAGCTGCTTGACCCGGTTCGGGTCGCCCTCGGCCAGCAGCACGATGCCGCCGGTGCCGATCAGCCGGTGCACCATGTCCTGCTGCCGGTTGAACTGCACCATCGGGGTCATCGCCCAGCTCTTCTTGAACCGGCGGTCCGAGTCGAGCACCGAGTACGCGGCGCCGGGCTGGCCGTCGATCTGCTTGTACTGAGCGCGCTGCACCCGGCGCGAGAGCGTCGTGGTGGCGGCCAGCACGGCGAACAGCAGGGCCAGTACGATCGCGATGACCAGCCCGAAGATCGAGCCGCCGACGAGCAGGTACAGCAGGACGAAGACCACCGCGGCGGTGCCCAGGCTCCAGCCGAGCATGGCGACGGTCAGCCTCGGGTCGAGGCGCTTCGTCAGCTTGTACGCGTAGCCGAACTGCGCCAGGCGCCCGGTGGGCGGCTGCGCGTCGAGGAGGTCATCAGACGACGGGTTGGCCATAGTGAGAAGGATACGGTCCCGGGTGGGCGCGGTCCTAACCCGGTCCGCCGATCGAGCCCGCTCCGTGACCGCTCAGGCCTTGTCGGAGGGCTCGCCGGGGGACACGGGCGCCAGCGCCGCCCAGGCCTCAGCGCGCTGCCTGGCCCGCTCCCGGTCGTGCTGGACCGCGGACCAGGCGTTCGCCCGGGCCACGACCATCGCGTCGCCGCGGAAGATCAACCGCTCCACCGTGGACAGCGCGGTGCGCACCGCGGCGCGCCGTCCGGACGTCGTCGGAACACTCATGCGCGTAGTGGTCATCGTCGTCATCGTCAGTCGGACCCCCAAGTCCTCTGCTCGGTGCGGTGCCGAGTCTAGTCGGCTACCGCCCATCATCAACACCGGGAGTTACCGGGCGTGTCGGATCCGGTAACCGGCGGGTTAAGTGCAAACACGTGACGATCAGTGCGACCGCGTTGTGGCCTGATCGGAGATATCTCGCCTTGTTCCTCTATTGTCGCAGATCGTTTAGCCCGGACGGACCAGCGGATCAGTCAGCTGATCTCAGCGGGCTTACGCGCCTCGATCGCCTGCTGGTAGAGCCTTCCGGCGCGGTACGAGGAGCGCACCAGCGGCCCGGACATCACGCCGGAGAAGCCGATCTCCTCGGCCTGCGCCTTCAGCTCCACGAACTCCTCGGGCTTGACCCAGCGCTCCACCGGGTGGTGCCGCGGGGAGGGCCGCAGGTACTGGGTGATGGTGATCAGCTCGCAGCCCGCCGCGTGCAGGTCGCGCAGCGCCTGCGAGACCTCCTCGCGCTCCTCGCCCATGCCCAGGATCAGGTTGGACTTGGTCACCAGGCCGTCCTCGCGGGCCAGCCGGATGACCTCGAGCGAGCGCTCGTAGCGGAAGGCCGGGCGGATCCGCTTGAAGATCCGCGGCACGGTCTCCACGTTGTGCGCGAGCACCTCGGGCCGCGAGGAGAAGACCTCGGCCAGCTGCTCGGGCACCGCGTTGAAGTCCGGGATCAGCAGCTCGACGCCGGTGCCGGGCACGGCCGCGTGGATCTGCCGCACGGTCTCCGCGTAGAGCCAGGCGCCGCCGTCCTCCAGGTCGTCGCGGGCCACGCCGGTGATGGTCGCGTAGCGCAGGCCCATCGAGGCCACCGACTCGGCCACCCGGCGCGGCTCGTCCCGGTCGAGCTCGGCCGGCTTGCCGGTGTCGATCTGGCAGAAGTCGCAGCGCCGGGTGCACTGCTCGCCGCCGATCAGGAAGGTCGCCTCGCGGTCTTCCCAGCACTCGAAGATGTTCGGGCAGCCCGCCTCCTGGCAGACCGTGTGCAGGCCCTCGTCCTTGACCAGCTGGCGCAGCGCCGTGTACTCCGGGCCCATCTTCGCCTTGGTCTTGATCCACGAGGGCTTCTTCTCGATCGGGGTCTCGCTGTTGCGGACCTCGAGACGCAGCAGCTTGCGTCCTTCGGGACTCACCGTGGTCACAGGGAACCGTCTCCTCGCAGATCAGTGGTGAAAGACAGCCTACGCCGCGGCCTTGGCGCGCACGCGGTCGGTGGCGGCGCCCTTGGGCTCGGTCAGCAGGTGCAGGTGGCGCTCGACGATCGGCACGACCTCCTCGACCGTGACCCGGCGGCCGAGCTCGCGGCTCAGCGTGGTCACGTCGGCGTCGGAGATGCCGCAGGGGATGATGCGTTGCGTCCAGCCGAGGTCGTTCTCGCAGTTCAGGGCGAAACCGTGCATGGTCACGTTCTGGGCGAAGCGCAGCCCGAGCGCGGCGACCTTGCGGTCCTGCTCGCCCTCGTTCTTCGCCGGCACCCACACGCCCGAGCGGCCCTTGACCCGGTCGGTCTCCAGGCCCAGCTCGGCGCAGACCTCGATGATCATCTGCTCGACCCGGCGCACGAAGTCGACGACGTAGACGCCCTCGGGCAGCCGCACGATCGGATAGCCGACCAGCTGGCCCGGGCCGTGCCAGGTGATCTTGCCGCCGCGGTCCACCTCGACGACCGGCGAGCCGTCCCACGGACGGTCCTGCGGCTCGGTGCGCCGCCCCGCGGTGAACACCTCGGGGTTGTGCTCCAGCAGCATCACCGTGTCCGGAACCTCGTCCGCGACGCGCGCGGCGTGGATCTCGCGCTGGGTGTCCCAGGCGCTCATGTACTCGATTCCGTCGGCCCCGAAGCCGGCGTGGATGATTCTGAGTTCTCCCACCGTTCCACGATATGACACGCCACGGCCGACCCGTTCGGGGTGTGCTGTGGGCTGCCTGTGAAGACCTGCTCGGGTCCCAAAGTCCCTTGTGATCTGTGTCACCCACCTGACAGGCTGTCCGCTATGGGGACCTTGCAGTCACTATTGCGGATACCTAGCGGGCGCCGGGGGAAGTGGGCGGTGCTGGCCGTCTGGCTGGTCATCGGCCTGTTCGCCTTCGGCACGGCCAGCAAGCTCTACGACTCCGAGCAGAACAACGCCGACGCCTACCTGCCGCACAGCGCCCAGTCCACGCAGCTCATCGACTACATCCAGCACGCTCCCGGCGCGCCGCCGAACACCGACACGGCCACGATCCTCTACGTGAACCGGTCCGGTATCACCGCGGCGGACCAGGCGCGCGTCCAGAGCGACATGGCCGCCTACCAGCAGAAGGTGCCGGGCCTCGGCGGCAAGGTGGGGCAGCTCGCCCCCTCGGCCGACGGCAGGGCGCTGGCCGTGACCGTGCCGGTGCACATCCCGCTGACCGGCAACTTCGACTTCAACCCGGCGACGAACGCGATCAAGGCCATCGCGCAGCCCGGCGGCGAGGTCGACCAGGGGGACCTGCAGGTCTACATCGCGGGCGGTTTCGCGCTCGACTCCGCGGCCAACGGCGCCTTCAGCGGCCTCGACACGAAGCTGCTCTTCGGCGCCGGCGCGGTCGTCATCGTCATCCTGCTGCTGACCTACCGCTCGCCCTTCCTGTGGCTGCTCCCGGTCTTCAGCAGCGTCTTCGCCCTGCAGCTCGCGCAGGCGATCATGTACGAGCTGGTCAAGCACGCGGGGGTGGTGGTCTCCGGCCAGAGCGGCGGCATCCTGACCGTGCTCGTCTTCGGCGTCGGGACGGACTACGCGCTGCTGCTCGTCGCGCGCTATCGCGAGGAGCTGCACAACTACGAGGACAAGCACGAGGCGATGCGCGTCGCGCTCACCCGGAGCAGCCCGGCCGTCGCCGCATCGGCGCTGACCGTCATGCTGGCCACGCTCGGCCTGCTCGTCTCGCAGCTCGCCTCGAACGTCGGCCTCGGCAAGATCGGCGCGATCGGCGTCGCCTGCTCGCTGCTGGCGATGACGACGCTGCTCCCGGCGCTGCTCGTGATCATGCCGCGCGGGATGTTCTGGCCGAACGTGCCGCGCTACGGCGTCGACGCGCACGAGCGGATCGGCTTCTGGGGGCGCGTCTCGGCGCTCGTGGGCCGCGCGCCGCGGCTGGTCTGGACGCTGACCGCGCTGCTGCTGGTCGTGCTCTCCCTCGGCCTGCTCGACCTGCACTCCGGGCAGATCCCGACCGCGCAGTCCTTCGTCGGAACCCCGGCGGCCGTCACCGCTCAGCAGAAGTTCCAGACGCACTACCCGGACAAGGGCACCCAGCCGGTCCAGGTGCTCGCCTCGGCGGGCAGCGAGTCCCAGGTGACCGCGATCCTGAAGGGCGAGAGCGGACTCGCCGCGAACGCGGCCAACGGGTTCGAGGCGGTGCCGGTCGGCGACCGGATCTTCTACTCGGTCAGCATGGCGGAGCCCGCGGACAGCCCCAGCGCCGTCGCGACCGTGCACCGGCTCCGCGAGCAGCTCGGCGCGGTCCCCGGGGCCGACGCGCTCGTCGGCGGCTACACGGCCGTGAACATCGATGTGGAGGCCTCCGCCAGGCACGACCGCGACTGGGTCATCCCGATCGTGCTCGCGATCTCGCTGGTGATCCTGATGCTCCTGCTGCGCGCGCTCATCGCGCCGCTTCTGCTGCTGGGCAGCGTGATCCTGTCGTTCCTCGCCTCGCTCGGCGTCGCGGCGTTCGTCAGCGACCACGCCTTCGGACGGCCGACGGAGGACAACTCCTATCCACTGTTCGTCTTCATCTTCCTGGTCGCACTCGGCATCGACTACAACATCTTCCTGATGACGCGGGTGCGCGAGGAGACGCAGCGGATCGGCACCAGGCCGGGAATCCTGCGCGGCCTGACCGTGACCGGCGGCGTGATCACCAGCGCGGGCTTCGTCCTCGCGGCCACGTTCGCCGTGCTGACCACGTTGCCGCTGACCCAGTTCCTGCAGATCGGCTTCGCGGTCTCCTTCGGCGTCCTGCTGGACACGCTGCTCGTGCGCACGGTGCTGGTCCCGGCCCTGTGCTACGACGTGGGCCCGGCGATCTGGTGGCCCTCCCGGCTGGCCAGGGAGGACTCAGTACCGAGCCCCGGGGTGCTCGACGTGGACGCCGACAGCGCGCGCCGCGGCAATTAGCCGCTTGTCGTAGGTGACGAAAGCGCTGATCTCAGTGCCCGTCGACGCGGCGATGGTCTGCGCGGTGGCCAGGTGGATCGCGTCCAGGCTCCGCAACAGCGGGTCCTGGTACGCGCCGGCCGTCGCGCGGACCGCCGCGTTCAGCTCCACCCGGCTGATGCCGCTGAGGATCCGCGGGATCCGGACCAGCGCGGCCGGATCCACTCGGCGCAGCGCGCGCTCGAGTTCGATCTCGAGGAGCACGCTGGAGACCAGGGACTCGTGCTCGCGGGTGTCGAGCCAGTCGAACAGCGCCTCGGTCTCCCGCTCGTGCCGCGCGAGCTTCGCGACCGCGCACGTGTCGAGATAGATCACCAGGCGCCCTCTTCGCGCAGTTGCGAGACGACGTCGGTCGAGTCGATCGACGGGTCGCCGAACCGCGGAGGCATCGGGAAGGGGGAGGTGTCCGTCGCGAGGATCGCCTCGCCCCGATCGGCGAGCTCGCGTAGCGCGGCCTCGGCCTCCGAGATGGGGACCAGGCGGGCCACGACCTTTCCGCTGACGGACACGAGCAGCTCCTCACCCGAGCGCACGCGCTTGAGCACCGCGCTCGTGTGCTGGTTGAGCTCCCGGACCGGGATCACCTGCGTACTCATGGCAAAAGTGTAGTACGCGACGTTCTACATGTCAGTGGGTCGAGCGTCGCCGCAGGTCGGCGAGCACCGCGTCGGCCGCCCGGGAGGCGGAGGCGAGCGCGCCCTCGATGTTCGGCAGGCCGCGGTGGTCGCCGCACACGTACAGTCCGCCGATCAGCCGCACGGGCCGGGTGAAGTTGTACGGCGCGTCCATCGCGGCGAGCGCGCGCTCGCAGTGCGCCACCTCGATCGTGGACAGCGCGCCGGCCGAGACGCCGTGCAGCTTCTCCAGCCGGCTGGTCACGGCGCGGTCCAGCGCGTCGAGCTCCTTGCCGTCGTGCCCCGCGACGACCGTGCCGATCAGGGCGCGGCCCTCGGGCGCGTAGCTCGGCGCGACGCGGCTGAACACGGCCGTGCGCGAGACGGGGGAGGAGGGGTCGCCGTCGATGAGCACCGTCGGGATCCGGTCGGGGCCCTGCGGCAGCTCGTCCGCGTCCAGCGCGTGCCACAGCGTCGTCAGGGGTCGCATACGCGGTTCGTGCAGGCCGGGGAAGAGCGAGACGGCCGCCATCGGATCCGTCGCGACGACGACCGCCGACGTGCGGATCAGTCCGGCGTCGGTGCTCACCCGGTCCGCGTGCACCTCGTGCACCCGGGTGCCGAGCAGGATCCGCTCGTGCCCTAATCGGTCCGCCAGCAGCGTGACCAGCGCCTCGAATCCGCCCTCCGGCACGGCGAACCGGCCGCGCACCAGCATCCGCAGCAGCCAGTCGGCGCCGCGGATCGAGGCGGCCAGGTCCTCGTCCGCGATCAGGGCCGTGAGATAGCGGCGCAGGAAGCCGTCCACGAGCGCGGGGGAGTAGCCGCGCTCGGCGAAGGAGTCCGCGCTCGCGTCCTCATGGCCGGAGAGCGAGGCGTCGATCGGGCCGCGGGCCAGCCGGTAGAACTCCTTGGACAGCCGGGTCTTGTCGGTCACCGTGCCGATCGGCGCGAGCAGCGTGGCCATCGCCTGCTGCGGACGCGAGGGCGCGGCGCCGAACCGCAGCGCCGCGCCCTCCGCGTAGACCCTGATGCCGGGGGAGAAGGAGCGCAGGTGCAGCCGCGTCTCCCGGGTCGGCTCCGGTTCGGCGAGCGAGCCGAGCGCGGGCCAGGTGGTGTGCGCCAGATGCCCGCCGCCGACCCGGAACCCGTCGATCCGCGCCTCGCGCACCCGGCCGCCGAGCCGGCCCGCCGACTCGGCGAGCAGGACTTCGAGCCCTGCTTCGGTCAGCTGCGCCGCGACCGCGAGTCCGGAGAGCCCGCCTCCGACGACTACCACATCCGCGCGCATGCAGGCTCCCGAAACCGGCCGAGTTCAGATCGAAAAGACAGATGGTCCCCCGGCCGTCACCGACCGTTGGGGACCACCTACCCGAAGCGAGCTGTGCTAAAGGCCTCGGACGCCGTCGCGTC
>DASTAE010000364.1:0-20178 GCA_035712985.1 Actinospica sp. | reverse complement strand
ATGGGCGGGGCCTCGGCGGCGCAGAGTCGCCGGGGCCCCGCTCTGCGTGTTCGCCGCCCCTTCCACTCCTGTGGTTTCCGTGATAGAAACGCGCCCGAGTCGCTGTGTTTTCCTTGGGGGATCGTCGTCTGTCGCGGGACGAAGGCAGGGTCGTTGATGCAAGTGCCGCCATTGCCGGATACCACTTACTGGTCAGGGCACAAAGTGCTCGCGTTGGCCGAGCAATACGAGCAGGAGGGTTTCACCGCCGAGTCCTTCGAACTGTATCGCCGTGCCGCGCACCTGGTGGCGACGACGCTGCCGGTGGACCGGTCGGCGGCGCTGCTGGGGCAGATGATGGCCTCCGGGGCGGTCGGGCCCGCCGAGGAGATATTCCACGAAATGGTGGAGACGTGCGGTCCGCATCCTTCTTCGACGGCGTATGCGGCCAGTGCACTGATGACGGCTCACGTTCCGGACTTGGCCTATTACTTCCTGGACGCCGTGCTCGCGAAATATCAGACTTCTGAAGGCGAGTTGGAGTCTCTCGCCGCCTATCTGAACGCGGGGCGGCGCTCCGAGTTGTCGGTGTACGCGTTCACCGCGGCGGCACGGAACAAGCCGGTGGCCACGGTGCTGCGGTACAGCGCGCTGCTGCGCAAGCGGGGGCATTCGAACTCCGCGGTGGACCTGCTGGTGTCGGTGGCCGCGGGTCGGCCCACCGAGGCGGCGGCGGTGCTCGCGGCGCTGCGCCGGGCGGGGCGGGAGCGCGAGGTGGAGCCGGTGCTCGCGGGCATGGCGGCGACCGGGGACGCGGCCTGCGCGGCGCTGCTGGACGCGCTGAAGGCGCAGGGCGGCGAGGAGGACATCAAGGTCCTCATACGTCTTCTCTCGGTGCGGCCTTTCGCGAACATCGCAGCGATCGCATCCATGGTGGGTTCGACGGATGTGGCGAGTCTGCTGGTTCCCGCGCTGCTCGACTGCTCGGAACAGGAGCAGAACGCTTATTTCCTTTCCGAGCAGGCGGAGCTGTCCACGGCGCAGCGCGGCCGGCTGGCGGCGCTGCTGCTGTCCGCGGCGCCCGCGGACTGCCCGGACGCGCTGCTGTCCTGGTACGCGAGCTGGGTCGATCCGGCGGGCCTGGTGTGGCTCTCCGAGCAGCTGACCGAGGCCGGCGTGGCCCTGGAGCCGATGCTCGCGGAGGCGGCGCGGCGGCGGGACTTCGAGTCGCTGCGCGAGGCGCTGCACCGCCTGGGCAGCCACCAGCTCGCCTACCGGCTCGCGGGGATGCGCTCGGAGTTCGGGCTCTGACTCCCTAGGGGGCGCACCTAGGGGGACTCATCCCGCCGGGGGAGGCCGGGCGGATGACTCGTCCTGCGGGATGAGGCGCGGAAATCGACCCGGCAGGCGATTCGCTCCCGCCTCTGTGACGGCATCGTGGTGAGCGTTGGAGAACGCTTTCGCAGGGGGCCGCCATGCTGTTCCGAATCCTGTCCAGGCAGCGCGAGACGCAGCTGCTCGCGGGCTGCGCCGTGCTGCTGGTGCCGTGGATCGTGGTGCTCGCGATGACGCTGCCCGCGCACATCGTCGCGCGGAACTGGTCGATCGCCTGGACCGGCTTCGACGTGCTGCTCGCGGTCATGCTGGGGGCCACGGCCTGGCTGCGGCGCCGCGGCGACGCGCGGGTCGGCGCGTTCGCGGGGGCGAGCGCGGCGATGCTGATGGTGGACGCCTGGTTCGACACCTCGACCTCGGCGATCGGCGCGGACGCGCTGATCGCCTGGTGCAGCGCCGTGTTCGTGGAGCTGCCGCTGGCCGTGGTCTGCGCGCGGATCGCGCTGCGTCGGCCGCGCTGAGGAGCGCGACGTCCGGAACGTACTATCTGCTTGTCGGTGGAGCCCGTTACATTGGTGCTGCGGACGTTTCCGAGTCCGCACTATCGGGCTTGGGAAGAGGACAGGCGGATGACTCGGCGGGCGTGGCTGCTGTTCGCGGCGATGGGCGTGATCTGGGGCATCCCCTACCTGATGATCAAGGTCGTCGTCGACGCGGGGGTGTCCCCGGGTTTCCTGGTCTTCGCGCGCACCGCGATCGGCGCGCTGCTGCTGATGCCGGTCGCGATACACCAGGGCGCGGTGCGCCCCGCCCTCGCGCACTGGAAGCCGGTCCTCGCGTTCGCCGCGATCGAGCTCGGCCTCACCTGGTATCTGCTGAACTCGGCGGAGGAGAAGCTGAACAGCAGCGTCGTCGCGCTGCTCATCGCGATGGTCCCGCTGATCGGCACGCTCATCGCCTGGCGGCTGGGGGACCGCTCGGTGCTTCGGCCGGTGCGGCTCGGCGGCCTGGCGATCGGGCTCGGCGGCGTCGGCGTGGTCGTCGGCGCGAACCTCACCTCGGGCGGTACGCCGGTGTGGGCCATCGGCGCCGTCGTGCTGACCTCGATCGGGTACGCGGTGGCGCCGATGATCGCCGACCGCAAGCTGGCGCAGGTGCCGGGGCTCGGCATCACGGCCGTCTCGCTGAGCGCCGTCGCGCTGGTCTACCTGCCCTTCGGCATCCTGGACGCGCCTTCGCACCTGCCGCGCTTCAACGTGCTGGCCTCGATGGTCGGGCTCGGCGTGATCTGCACGGCCCTCGCGTTCCTCTGCTTCTTCGAGCTGATCGCCGAGGCCGGCGCCGTGCGCGCGACGGTGATCACCTACGTGAACCCGGCCGTCGCGCTGCTCTGCGGCGTCGCGGTGCTCGGCGAGAAGCTGACGGCCGGCATCGCCGTCGGCTTCCCGCTCGTGCTGCTGGGCAGCTACCTGGCCACCCGCAAGGACCGGCCCGCGCTCTCAGCTCTTGCGGTCCAGGATCATGCAGGTGATCCGGGACGTGCACACCCGGCGGCCGTCCTCGTCGGTGACGACGACCTCGTAAGTGGCGGTGGTCCGGCCTAGGTGCAGCGGCCGGGCGATCCCGGTGACGCGGCCGGAGACGGCGGCGCGGTGGTGCGTCGCGTTGATGTCCACGCCGACGATCAGCTTCTCCGGGCCCGCGTGCAGCGCGGCGCCGATCGAGCCGAGGGTCTCGGCGAGAGCCACCGAGGCGCCGCCGTGCAGCAGGCCGGCGGGTTGCTTGTTGCCCTCGACGGGCATCGTCGCGACCAGCCGCTGCGCGTCGAACTCCACGAACTCGATGCCCAGCCGGCGCGAGAGCTGGCCGTGATCGTCGTGGATGGCCTCGTAGAGCTTTTCGAATCCGGCGGGGAGGGAGGGCTCGCCCATGGACACTCCTTTCGGCGGCTATCGTCTGTCGGGCCCGGAAGATGTCGGTGCCTGCGCCTAGGATTCAAGCATGGCGACTAGCGTGAAGCCCACCGAACCCGCTCAGGGCAAGAAACTGCTCCTGCTCGACGGCCACTCCATGGCCTTCCGGGCGTACTACGCCCTGCCCCCGGAGAAGTTCACCGTGGCGGGCGGCGAGCAGTCCACCAACGCGGTGTACGGCTTCACCGCGATGCTCGCGAACGTGGTGCGGGACGAGCGGCCGACGCACCTCGCGGTCTGCTTCGACGTCTCGCGCTCCGCGCTCAAGCGCACGGCGCTGTTCCCGGAGTACAAGGCGCAGCGGGCCGCCGCGCCCGCGCCGTTCGCCGGCCAGATCGACCTGATCGCCGAGCTGATGGACGCGCTGCGGGTGCCGGTCTTCCGCAAGGAGGGCTCGGAGGCCGACGACCTGATCGCCACCCTGGCCACCCAGGCCGCCGCGGAGGGCTTCGAGGTCGCGATCGTGACCGGCGATCGGGACGCGCTGCAACTGGTGACCGATCAGGTGACGGTCCTCTACCCGCGCAAGGGCGTGCAGGACCTGACCAGGTTCACGCCGACGTCGGTGGAGGAGAAGTACACGCTGACCCCGCAGCAGTACCCGGATTTCGCGGCGCTGCGCGGCGACCCCTCGGACAACCTGCCCTCCGTGCCGGGCGTGGGGGAGAAGACGGCGGCGAAGTGGATCCGCGAGTACGGCTCGCTGGACGCGCTGCTGACGAGCGTGGCGGAGATCAAGGGCAAGGTCGGCGAGAGCCTGCGCGCGAACGTGGACGCGGTGCGGCTCAACCGCCGGCTGACCGAGCTGGACCGCGAGGTCGAGCTGGACCGCGGTCCCGGCGATCTGGAGCGCGTCTCGGGGGACGCGGAGGCCGTGGACCGGCTGTTCGAGACGCTGCAGTTCCGGGTGCTGCGGCCGCGGGTCGGCGAGGTCTTCGGGCTCACCGTCGCGGCCGCCGAGGGCGCCGCGCCGCAGGCCGCCGACGAGGGCGTGGAGATCGACGGCCGGGTGCTCGCCACCGGGCAGGTCGCCGGGTGGCTCGCCGAGCACGGAGCGGGCGCCGCGCCCCTCGGCGTGGCCGTGAAGGGCCGCTGGGGCCGCGGTACCGGCGACGTGACCGCGCTGGCGCTGGCGACCGGCGAGGGCCCGGCGGCCTGGCTGAACCCGACCGAGTTCGACCCCGAGGACGAGAACGCGCTGCGCGCCTGGCTGGCCGATGAGACGAAGCCGAAGGTGCTGCACGACGCGAAGGGCCCGCTGCTCGCGCTGGACGCCCGCGGCCTCGAGCTCAAGGGCCTGGCCGGGGACACGGCGCTCGCGGGCTACCTGGTGAACCCGGGGCAGCGCGGCGTCGAGCTCGCCGACCTGGCCCGGCAGTTCCTGCACCGCGAGCTGGGCGCGGCCGAGGAGCCCGAGGGCCAGCTCTCGCTGGAGTCGCTGGCCGAGGAGTCGGACGGCACGGCGGGCGCGGAGGCGCTGATGGGCGAGGCCCGGGCGATCCTCGACCTCGGCTCGGTGCTCGACGCGAAGCTCGCCGAAGTCGGCGAGGGCGGCCTGCTGGCCGAGGTGGAGCTGCCGCTGGTCGAGCTGCTCGCGCGGATGGAGCGGCGCGGCATCGCGGCGGACCGGGACTACCTCGGCGAGCTCGAGGGCATGTTCGCGGCCGACGTGAAGCACGCGATCGAGGAGGCGCACGCGGCGACCGGGACGCAGTTCAACCTGGGCTCGCCGAAGCAACTGCAGGAGGTGCTGTTCGGCGAGGACCAGCTCGCGCTGCCGACCAAGGGCATCAAGAAGACCAAGACCGGCTACACGACGGACGCGGACGCGCTGCAGTCGCTCGTCGAGAAGGCCACCGACGACCGGCAGCGCGGCGCGCTCGTCGCGATCCTGCGGCACCGGGACGTCAGCAAGTTGCGCAGCACGGTCGAAGGCCTGATCAAGACCGTCGGCGAGGACGACCGGATCCACTCCAGCTTCAACCAGATGGTCGCGGCGACCGGCCGGCTCTCCTCGACCGACCCGAACCTGCAGAACATCCCGGTGCGCACGGACGAGGGGCGGCGGATCCGCAAGGCCTTCGTCGCGGGGCCGGGCTACGACTCGCTGCTGACCGCGGACTACAGCCAGATCGAGATGCGCGTGATGGCGCACCTGTCCGGGGACGAGGCGCTGATCGAGGCCTTCAACTCCGGCGAGGACCTGCACTCTTCGGTGGCCGCGCGGGTCTTCGGCGTCTCGCCGAAGGCGGTGACGGCCGAGCTGCGCCGCCGGGTCAAGGCCGTGTCCTACGGGCTCGCCTACGGCCAGTCCGCGTACGGTTTGGCCAACGGCCTGGGCATCTCGAACGCCGAGGCGACGAAGATCATGGACGACTACTTCGCGCGCTTCGGCGGGGTGCGCGACTACCTGCACCAGGTGGTCGACGAGGCGCGGCGGACCGGCTACACCGAGACCCTGCTCGGCCGCCGCCGCTACTTCCCCGATCTGACGTCGACGAACGTGCCGCGCCGTCAGATGGCCGAGCGGATGGCGCTGAACGCGCCGATCCAGGGCTCGGCGGCCGACATCATCAAGGTCGCGATGCTCCGGGTCGAGGCGGCCCTCGGCGCGGCCGGGCTGCGCTCGCGGCTGCTGCTCCAGGTGCACGACGAACTCGTGCTCGAACTGGTCGACGCCGAGCGCGAGCAGGTCGAGGAACTGGTCCGCAAGGAGATGGCCGGAGCCTACGAACTGCGCGTCCCGCTGGACGTCTCGGTGGGTGTCGGCACGGATTGGCGCGCCGCCGGTCACTGAGCGGGATCGGCCGGTGACCGCGCGGCGGCCCGCGGCTCGGCCGGGGTAAACCGCCGTGTCACAGGTCTGTCACCAGCTCACCCCGTGTTCATGAGCGGGCTATAGGGTGTCTGCGCAAAGCAGTCGGCATGAGAAGTAGGTGACCATGGAGTCCACGGAGATACCGGCGGCGGGAGATCCCGCGACGACCCCGATGTCCAAGGAGCAGCGCGAGCAGTTCGACCGCGACGGCTACCTTGTCATTCCGAACGCGCTCAGCGCGGCGGAGGTGGCGCACTACAACGAGGTCATCGACCGTATCTACGAGGAGGAGAAGGCGGCGGGCAACCTCTCCCCGGAGGGCGCGATGCACACGCTCTCCGCGGTGCACCGCAGCCAGGAGGTCGCCCCGCTGCTCGACCACCCGACGACCTTCCCGCTGGTCTGGTCGATCCTCGGCTGGAACGTCCACGTCTACCACTCGCACCTGGACGTGCACCCGAAGATCACCGTGCCGAAGCCCTTCCGCTTCGAGTGGCACCAGGACGGCGGCCGGCAGAACCGCGAGCTGGAGACCGACCCGCGTCCGCGCATCTCGGTGAAGCTCGCCTACTGGCTCTCCGACGTCTCCGTCGAGGGCCGCGGCAACTTCAAGGTCGTGCCGGGCAGCCACCTGAAGAACTGGATCCAGGGCCCGCCGCGCCGCGACGTCGAGTGGCCGGAGCCGGAGGGCGCCGTCGAGGTGCTCGCCAACCCGGGCGACGCCGTGTTCTTCGACCGGCGCATCTGGCACACCCGCACGAACAACTACTCGGACGTGACGCGCAAGGGCATGTTCTTCGCGTACACGCTGCGCTGGATCGCCATCCGCGACGAGGTCGAGGAGGTGCGCGCGCGTCCCGAGTTCGCCGACCTGAACCCGGTCCAGCGCCAGCTGCTCGGCGAGTCGCTGCACCAGCCGCGCCCGGGGCACACCTTCGGCGACCACCAGTGGGGCCACTACCCGGAGACCACTCCGCTGCACGGCTTCCTGAAGGAGCACGACCTGTTCGACAACACCTGGCCGCCGCTCAAGCCGTAGTTCCCCGAACGAGAACGGGCCCGCACACCCCTCGGGGCGTGCGGGCCGCTTCGCGTGGCGCCGTGGTTCAGAGCTCGATCTTGAGCGGCGCGGCCGTGGCCGCCACGACCTGCTCCTCGGTGACGTCGGGGGCGAGCTCGCGCAGCACCAGTCCGCCGGGTTCGACGTCGATGACCGCGAGGTCGGTGATGATCCGGTGCACGACCTGCTTGCCGGTCAGCGGCAGCGTGCAGGACTCGACGATCTTGGGCTCGCCGTCCTTGGCGGTGTGCTCCATCAGGACGATCACCCGTTTGGCGCCGTGCACGAGGTCCATCGCGCCGCCCATCCCCTTGACCATCTTGCCGGGGATCATCCAGTTGGCCAGGTCCCCGTCCTTGGAGACCTGCATCGCGCCGAGCACGGCCACGTCGATCTTCCCGCCGCGGATCATCGCGAAGGAGGCCGCGGAGTCGAAGAGCGCGGCGCCGGGCAGCAGCGTCACCGTCTCCTTGCCCGCGTTGATCAGGTCCGGGTCCTCGTCGCCCTCGAAGGGGTACGGCCCCGTGCCGAGGATCCCGTTCTCGCTCTGGAGCACCACGTGCACGCCGTCGGGCACGTGGTTCGGGATCAGTGTAGGCAGGCCGATGCCCAGGTTCACGTATTGGCCGTCGCTCAATTCGCGCGCCGCGCGCGCGGCCATGGCGTTGCGGTCCAGCGGCATGGTCAGACCCCCTCGATCGTCCGCGGGCGCACCGTGCGCCGCTCGATCCGCTTCTCGGCCACCGTCGCCTCGATGACGCGGTGCACGTGGACGCCGGGCAGGTGCACGGCGCTCGGCGGGATCTCGCCGGGTTCGACGATCCGCTCGGCCTCCAGCACGCAGATCCGGCCCGCCATCGCGGCGAGCGGGTTGAAGTTCATCGCGGAGCCGTTGAACACCGCGTTGCCGTGCCGGTCCGCGAGCTCGGCCCGCACCAGGGCGAAGTCGGTGACGATCGCCTGCTCGAGGATGTACTCGCGGCCGTTGAAGGTGCGCACCTCCTTCGGCGGGGAGGCGAGCGCGACGGTGCCGTCCGCGTGGTACTTCCACGGCAGGCCGCCCTCGGCCACCTGGGTGCCCACGCCGGTCGCGGTGTAGAACGCGGGAATGCCCGCGCCGCCCGCGCGCAGCCGCTCGGCGAGCGTGCCCTGCGGGGTCAGCTCCACCTCGAGCTCGCCGCTCAGGTACTGCCGCGCGAACTCCTTGTTCTCGCCGACGTAGCTGCTGGTCATCCGGGAGATCTGCCCCGACTCGAGGAGCAGGCCGAGGCCCCAGCCGTCCACGCCGCAGTTGTTGGACACCACGCGCAGGTCTTGTGGACCCTTGGCGAGGAGAGCGGCGATCAGGGTCGAGGGGATCCCGCAGAGTCCGAACCCGCCGACGGCGATCGTGGCGCCGTCCGGGATGTCGGCCACGGCTTGAGCCGCGGCCACCACCTTGTCCATAGGAATCTGACTTCCTTGTCGATGCGTGTTCCAGTGATGGACGTTCTTCCAGCACTTTAGTCTCGCCCGTCCAGCCCGGCCGATCAGATGTCCCGTCGGCACATGGCCGGGGCCCGGAATGTGGCCACGGCTCACATGGGTCCGTGGCGCGCCTGTTCCTAGGGTCGGCGGCAACGTCTCGCCCCCTTCCCGGAAGCAGGTATCGCAATGACGCGTCACGTGCCCCGTCCTCCCCGGCCCCGGCGCGCGCCGGCCGTGCTGGCCCTCGCCGCGGCGACCGGGCTGCTCGCGGCCGCCTGCGCCTCGCCGACGGGCGCGGCCGCGCCCGCCGCGGCCTCGAGCGGCTCGACCGTCAAGATCGGCATCATCACCGCCGAATCAGGGCCCTACGCGCCCTACGGCGAGGAATACCTGGCCGGGCTGAAGGCGGGCCTGAACTATCTCAGCCACGGAACCGGTGTGATCGACGGCCACAAGGTGCAGCTCGTCGTGGACGACGACGCGGACAGCCCGTCGACCGCGGTGAACGACGCCAAGGACCTGATCGGCCAGAACGTGACCATGATCGGCGGGTCCGTGGACTCGGCGATCGCGCTTCAGGTCGCGGCCGTCGCCGCGCAGAACAAGGTGCTGTACATCGCCGGACCCGCCGCCGTGGACCAGCTCGACAACCTGAACCGCTACACCTTCCGCTCCGGCCGCGAGTCGTATCAGGACATCGCGACGGCCGGCAGCTTCGTCGGGGACCTGACGGGCAAGAAGGTGGTCGTGCTCGCGCAGGACAGCGAGTTCGGCACCGCGAACGCGACCGGGGTGAAGGCCGTGCTCGGCGCGAAGGGGGCCGCGGTCTCCAGCGTGCTGGTGCCGCTGGCGGCGACGGACTTCACGCCGTTCACCGCGAAGATCCTGGCCGCGAAGCCGGACCTGCTGTTCGTCGCCTGGGCCGGCACCAACGCGAATCAGCTGTGGACGACGCTGAACCAGCAGGGCGTGCTCGACTCCACGCAGGTCGTCACCGGCCTGGCGAACGTCGCCACGTACCCGGCGACCGGGCCCGCGGGCTCGAAGATCACGTTCCTGGCGCACTACTTCCCGGGCGCGGGCGGCGGCAACGCGTACGAGAGCGCGATGACGCGGCAGGTCACGGCCGCGGGCGGGAAGGTCGACCTGTTCACCCCGGACGGGTTCACCGCGATGCAGATGTTCGCGCACGCCTTCGAGGCCTCGACCGGCGACGTGAACGCGCAGATCAAGGCGCTGGAGGGCTGGTCGTTCCCGGGCGTCGAGGGGACGTACACCGTGCGCGCCGCGGATCACGCGCTGCTGCAGCCCGAATTCGAGGCCAGGCTCACCGGCTCGGGCACGACCTGGACGCCGCAGCTGGTCAAGGCCGTCGCGCCGGGGCAGATCGCGCCGCCGCTGCCGGCGACCGCGGCCTGGTCCGCCTCGTGACCGGCGCGACGGAGACCGCCCTCTCGCTGACCGGAGTCGGTTGGCGGGTGGGCGGCCGCGCGGTGCTCGAGGACATCGGGCTCAGCGTCCGGACCGGTGAGCTGCTGGCCGTGATCGGGCCGAACGGGGCGGGCAAGACCTCCCTGTTCAACCTGATCACCGGCCTCACCCGGCCGAGCGCGGGCCGCATCGAGGTGCACGGGCGCGACGTGACCACGCTGCCCGCGCACCGCCGCGTGCGCCACGGCCTAGGCCGGACCTTCCAGACCTCCAGCGTGCTGCCGGGCCTCAGCGTGGCCCAGAACGCCGAACTGGCCGCGCAGGCCGCGATCAGCGGACCCTACGGCAGCCTCAAGCCGTGGAGCCGGATCGGGTCGAAGGCCCGCGCCGCCGCGGCCGAGGCGCTGGCGCGCACCCGGCTCACCGCGGACGCCTCCCGCCGCGCCGGGTCCCTGTCGCACGGCGGGAAGCGCAAGCTGGAGCTCGCGGTCCTGCTCGCCGGGCAGGCCGAGCGCCCGTCCCAGACCCTGCTGCTCGACGAGCCGATGGCGGGCATGGCGGTCGAGGAGGTCCCCGAGCTGACGGCGCTCATCAAGGAGATCCACGGTTCCGGCGCCACGATCCTCATGGTGGAGCACCACATGGAGGTGGTCCTGGGGCTGGCCGAGCGCATCGCGGTGCTGCATCACGGCGCGCTGCTCGCCTGCGACGTGCCGACCGCGATCACCGAGAACCCGACCGTGCGCGAGGCCTACCTCGGGGAGCCGCTGTGACCTTGCTCGATGTATCCGAACTGCGCGTTTCCCTGGGGGGAAGCGCGATTCTGCACGGCGTCACGTTCACCGTCGCCGACTCGGGCGTCACCGCGCTGCTCGGCCGCAACGGCGTCGGGAAGACGACGACCGCGAAGGCGATCCTCGGGCTCTACGCGGCTTCGGGCTCGATCCGCTTCGACGGCCGCGAGCTGATCGGCATGCCGACGCACGCCGTCGCGCGCCTCGGGATCGGCTACGTGCCCGAGGACCGCGGTGTCTTCTCGGCGCTGACCGTCGCCGAGAACCTGCGCCTGACCGAACCGCGTGACCGGGCCACCGCCGCGTACGACTACGTGTACGAACTCTTCCCCGTGCTCGAGCAGCGCGCGGCACAGGCCGCGGGCACCCTTTCCGGCGGCGAGCAGCAGATGCTCTCGATCGGCAGGATCCTGTTGCGGCCCAACCGCCTGCTCGTCGTCGACGAGCCGACCAAGGGCCTGTCGCCGAAGGTCGCCGCCGAGGTCGCCCGGGCGCTCAAGGAGGTGGCGAAGACGGTGCCGGTCCTGCTGATCGAGCAGAACCTCGGCGTCGTGCGGACGATGGCCGGCCGGGCGGTCGTGCTCGACACCGGCCGCGTCGCTCACCGCGGCGACACCCGCGACCTGCTCTCCGATCCCGTGCTCACCAACCAGCTCCTCGGCGTCTCCACGGCGAACGGAGTCTCCCCGTGACGACCGTCATCCTGCTCACCGCGACCGGACTCGGGCTCGCCGCCCTGTACTTCCTGGTCGCCTCCGGGCTCTCGCTCATCTTCGGCCTGATGGACGTGCTCAACTTCGCGCACGGGGCGTTCGTCTCGATCGGCGGCTACGTCGGCTGGACCGTCGCCGACCACCTGTCCGGCGCGCTCGGCCTGGCCGGCTCGCTGCTCGCCGGAATCGCCGCGGGCGCGGCGATCGCGGCGCTGACCGAACTCGTCGTCATCAGGCCCCTGTACGGCAGGCCGCTCGATCAGGTGCTGGCCACGGTCGGCCTCGGCCTCGCGATTCCGGCGCTGCTGCAGGCGGTGTGGGGCGCCGACTCGCGGACCTGGCTGCTGCCCAGCCGGCTCGGCGGGACGGTGGACGTGGCCGGGGCGCGCGTGCCGACCGTGCGGTTCCTGCTGATCGCCTGCGCCGTCGCGCTGCTCGTCGGCCTGCGGCTGCTGCTCGGGCGCACGCGCGCCGGTCTGATCGTGCGCGCGGGCGTCGAGGACCGCGAGATGGTCACCGCGCTCGGTATCGACGTGCGGCGCGCGAACAGCGTCGTGTTCTGCCTCGGCGGCGCGCTCGCCGGGCTCGCCGGGGTCCTCTTCGGCCTGTATCAGGGCTCGGTTTCACCCGGCGACGGCACCTCGCTGCTCATCTTCGCGTTCGTGGTCGTCGTCCTCGGCGGCGCCGGCTCGATCACCGGGACCGCCGTCGCCGCGGTCGCGGTAGGGCTCGTGCAGCAGTACGCCGACTACGCGTCGGCCAGCCTCGGCGACGAATCCGTGGTCGTCCTGCTCGCGGCCGTGCTGCTGCTGCGACGCCGCAACCTGCAAGGGAGGCCCGCGTGACCCGCGTGGCAAGACTCTGGCGCACGCACTGGCTCCGCGCCCTCATCGTCTTCGCAGTGCTGTACTTCCTGCCGTATTCGACGTTGTCCATCCCCGGCGTCTTCGACGGCCCGCTCGACGCTCCCGGCGTGCTGCAACTGCTCGCCGTATGCCTCGTCTTCGCAGGGCTCGCCGTCAGCTATGACCTGCTGTTCGGGCACACCGGCGTCATGTCCTTCGGCCACGGGATGTTCGTGACCGGCGGCATGTACGTCACGACGATCCTGGTGAACCACGCGGGCTACGCGCTGCTGCCCTCCGCGGCACTCGCGCTGGTCATCACGCTCGTCGCCTCGCTGATCCTCGGCGGCGTCGCGCTGCGGGTCGGCGGGATCGGCTTCGCGATGGTGACGCTCGCGTTCGGCCAGGCGGTGTCGATCCTCGTCATCTCCGGATCGCCGCAGCTCACCGGCGGCGAGCAGGGGCAGACGCTGAACAGTTCGGCGGTTCCGGCCGCGCTCGACGGCGTGCGCAACACCGCGAACCTGTACTGGATCGCGCTCGCGTACCTGGTCGTCTGCGCGCTCGCCGTCTGGGGTCTCGCTGCCTCGACTCCCGGCCGCGTGATGCGCGCCATCCACGAGAACGAGCGGCGCGTCGAGGTGCTGGGCCTCAACCCGTACCTGTTCAAGCTCCTGGCGTTCGTCGTCGCCGGAGTGCTGGCCGCGGGCGGTGGGATCATCTACCTATTGCTGCTCGGCGGCGCGACGCCCTCGGTCTCCACGTCGAACTTCACGCTGAGCCTGCTGGTCATGGTCGTGCTCGGCGGAGCGGGCAGGCGTTGGGGGGCGATCGTCGGCGGCCTGGTCTACGGCTACGCCAGCCAGTCGCTGACCCGCGTCTCCGGCTCGGCCGCGGTATCCGCCCTGCCGGGGGTGCTGCGCGGACCGTTGGAGCAGCCGCTGTTCCTGCTCGGCGCGGCGTTCGTGCTGATCGTGTTCTTCGCCCCCGGCGGTTTGGCCGGACGTTTCGGGGCGAAGACGACTACGACGGGTATCGAGGAGGGCTGAGATCAGATGACGACGACGTGGCGCGACCACAGCGAGACGGGCGTCCCGGTACCCGGCGGCGAGCTCACCGTGCTGCGCTGGCCCGCGAGCGAGCCGGAGGCCGCAGGCTCGCCGCCGATCCTCCTCGTGCACGGCATCACCGGCAACGCGCTGGCCTGGGCCGCGGTGGCCGACGAGGTCGCCGGCCGCCGCGAGCTGCTCGCCGTCGATCTGCGCGGCAGGGCGGGCTCCCGGAACATCGCCGGCCCCTGGGGCATCGACCGGAACGCCGCCGACGTGCTCGCGGTCCTCGACGCCCTTCACCTGGACGAGGTACTGCTCGCGGGTCACTCGCTCGGAGCATTCGTGGCCGCGGACGCCGTCGCCACCTACCCCGAGCGGTTCACCCGCCTCGTGGCCGTCGACGGCGGCCTCGGCTTCCCCCTGCCGCCCGGCGCCGACCCGGACGCCATCCTGGAAGCCGTCGTCGGCCCCGCCGTCCAGAAGCTCTCCATGACCTTCGCCGACGCCGAGGCGTACCTCGACTTCCACCGCGTCCACCCCGCCTTCGTCGGGAACTGGACCCCCGAGCTCACCGCGTACCTGGTCCGCGACACCCGCGAACTCGAAGACGGCCGCGTGGTCAGCTCGTGCCGCGAGGAGGCCATCCGCGCCGACGGCAAGCAGGTCCTGCTCGACGACCGCATCCGCACCAACCTCGTCAGCGGCCTGACCTGCGAGGTCGATTTCCTCTACGCCGCCCGCGGCATGCTGAACGAGCCGCAGGCCCTCTACGACCCGGCCCGCCTGAGCCTGGCCGGCCTGGACCGGACCCCCGCCCACATCGAACTCGTCCCGGACACCAACCACTACACCATCGTGGCCCCGGGCCCCGGCGCGCAGGCCGTGGTGAAGGCGCTGCTGCGCTAGCCGCGCTACCTCAGCCGATGCAGCCTCAGCGCGAGCTGGAGTTCCAGGGCGCGGTCGGGGGAGTGCCAGTCGGGGCCGAGCAGCTTGGCGATGCGGTCCAGGCGCTGGGTCACGGTGTTGACGTGGACGTGGAGGCGGTCCTTGGCGCGCATGAGGTTGCCGCCGCAGGCGAAATAGGCCTCCAGGGTCCGCAGCAGGTCGGTGGACCTGCGGGCGTCGTAGTCGAGGACGGGGCCGAGGATGCGCTCGACGAAGCCGGGGACCTGGCCGCCGCCGAGGAGCAGGCCGACGAAGCCCAGGTCCTCGGCGCTGGCGGCGTCGCCGATCCGGCCGAGGGCCAGCAGCGCGCTGAGGCAGTGCTCTGCTTCGGCGTGGAGCCGGGCGGGCTTGAGCGGGCCGTGGCCGGGGCCGGCGGCGCCCGCGGTGACGGGGCGCTGGATCGCGGCGTGCAGCTGGTGGACGACGTCGCGGGCCGTGGCCGTGGGGTCGGTGCCGGGGATCAGCAGCACGATGGTCCCGGCGCGCTCGCCGGCCAGGCCGTGCTTCGTCGCCGCCAGATGGGCCGCGGCGGACGCCAGCCGGCGGCGGTCGGCGTCCTCGGCCTTGGCGACCACGATCACGTGCGCGGCGTCCAGGTCCGCGTTCAGCCTCCTGGCCCGCTCGCGCAGCGCGGCCGCGTCGGGGTCCGGGCGGTCGGCGGCGTCTAAGAGGTCTGTCAGCAATTCGCCGCGCACCTGGTACTCGGCCTCGCGCACGGAGCGCTCCGTCAGCAGCCTGATCGCGGTGACCATCGCCGCGCGTTCGAGGATGCGCTGGTCGGCGGGGTCGAGGGTGGAGTCCGCCCGGACGGCGAGGGTGCCGAGGAGCTCGCCGCCCGCCTGGATCGCGGCGATCCAGAGATGTTCGCGCTCGGCGAAGACGGCCTTGCCGGTGCGCTCGGATTCGGCCGTCGCCGCGTCGACGTCGGGGCCCCGGGCGTCGGTGAGGCAGACGGCTCCGCCGAGGATCTCGCTGACGGAGTCCGCGAGTTCGTTGAGGTTCGCCCCGCGCAGGAGCAGGCTCGTCAGGGTCTCGTGGGCCTCGGCGGCGCGCTCCACAGCCGCGCTGTGCTCGCGGATGACGCGGCTGGCCTCGGCCAACTCGGCGAGCGCGGCCTTCGTCTCGGCGAGTTGGTTCGCGGACTCGATGGCGATCGCCGCGTGCGTGGCCAGCGAGCTGAGGAGCGCGACCTCGTCGCGGGTAAAGGGCCTGACCTTGCGGTCGGAGGCGAACAGGACGCCGATGACCTCGCCACCGGCGAGCAGCGGGACGCCGAGGATGGCGACGAGACCCTCGTCGTGCACGGCGCTGTCGATCGGGCGCGTGTGCCGGAAGCGGTCGTCGTTGAAGTAGTCGGCCGTCGCGTAGGGGGACGCGGTCTGCGCGACGAGACCGCCGAGGCCTTCGCCCATTCCCAGGCGCACGCGCTGGAACTCGGCCGAGACCGAACCGGCCGTCACGCGCATGTACGTGTCCCCGGCCTTCTCGTCGTGCAGCGAGAGGTAGGCGACGTCGGTGCCGAGCAGCTTGCGGGCGCGCAGGACGATCGCGCGCAGCACGTCGTCGAGATCGCGGAGCCCTGCCAGGTCGCCGGCGGTCTCGAAGAGCGCGGCGAGTTCGTTCTCGCGGCGGCGCTGGTCTCTGATCGTGGTCCGCACGCGCAGGGCCAGGGCGCGGGCGTGGTCCAGGGCCGCGATGCGTTCCGGGGAGGCGCCGGCCTCGCGGGCGAAGCGGACCGGCTCGTCGTACTCGACGGCGGGCGCGTCGCGGGCCAGCAGCGACAGGAAGACGATGTCGTCGACGGTTACTGAGCTGTCCATGCGCCATCCATCGTGAGTGAGGCGCCGTTGATGAACGCCGCGGCCGGCGAGCACAAGTAGAGCACCAACTCGGCCACCTGTCCCGGTTCGATCAGCTCCTTCGTCGCCGAACGCGCCAGCAGCACCGTCTCGACGACCTCGCGCTCCGGTATCCCGTGCGCCGCGGCCTGATCCGCGATCTGCTTCTCCACGAGCGGCGTGCGCACATAGCCCGGATTCACACAGTTCGACGTGACGCCGTGCGGTCCGCCCTCGACGGCCGCCACCTTCGACAGCCCCTCCAGCGCGTGTTTCGCGGTCACATAGCCCGCCTTGAACGCCGAGGCGCGCAGTCCGTGCACCGAGGAGACGTTCACGATCCGGCCCCAGCGCTGCTCGTACATGTGCGGCAGTCCGGCGCGGATGAGCTGGAAGGGCGCCTCGACCATGACGGCGAGCATCTGATGGAACCGGTCCGGCGGAAACTCCTCCAGCGGGCGCACCACCTGGAAGCCCGCGTTGTTGACGAGGATGTCCGCGTCCGCCGCGAGATGCGCGCTCGCGCGCGGCTCCGTCAGGTCCACGACGTGGGCCTCGCCGCCGATCTCCGCGGCGACCTCGTGCGCGCGCTGCGCGTCGAGGTCGAGCACCCGCACCTTCGCTCCGGCCCCCGCCAGCGCCGTCGCGCACGCCCGGCCGATGCCGCTCGCCGCGCCGGTCACGACGGCGGTCCTACCCTCCACGCTCCTCGTCATGGCTTCGACCGTAAAGCCACAGCCCGGGCAGGCGCATGTGGTCCGGCCACATAGGGCGCCGGAAGATCATGTGGCCGGGAGGTACTCGGCCTTCCGCAGGTGCACGCCCCGCTCGTGCTTGGCCCGCGCCGCCATGGCGAGCCCGCCCGCCGCGGTCGCGGTGGCGACCACCGCCGCGACCGTGACCAGCTGCACCGGGTCGTGGTGCGCCACGGCCATGATCGTCAGCAGCTCGACGCCGGTCCCGCACAGCACCAGCCAGCCCACCGCCGCGGAGCCGCGCGCCACGGCGTCGAGCTGTGCGAGCTGCACCAGCGACTGCATCGCGCCCGCGTACGCGAAGATCCAGGCCACCCCGCTCAGGTCGAACTCCGAGCCGTCGGTGTAGTGGTCGCCGAACGCGAAACCGATCAGCGGCCCGGCCGAAAGCGCGGAGACGATGATCACGAACGCGCCGATGGCCAGTGAGGCGGCGACGCCCACGCGCAGCGCCGCCCGGCGCGTCTCCGGCACCGCGAGCCGCGGGTAGACGAGGATCCCGACGAACTGCGGTCCGAAGTAGCCCGCGCGCGTGAACAGCGCCCCGGCCTGGTAGCTGCCCAGCGTCGCGCCGCTGTAGTAGTGCGCGGAGAGCAGGCCGTCCATGAGCGAGAGCAGCAGCGCGACGCCCATGCCCCACGAGGCCCGGCGCAGCTCCATCAGGTAGCCGTCGTGCCGGATCAGGGTTCGCACGGTCACCATGTCGCGCAGCAGGTAGTGGCAGACGGCGCAGGTCGGAAACCAGGAGAGCGCCACGGCCGCCATGACCAGCGTCGGGTTCGCCAGCGTCGTGCCCACGATGACGCCCGCGACCAGCTTCATCCCGTAGACCAGGATGAACAGCATCGTGAAGTCCCGGAAGCGGCTCGAGCCCTGGGAGAGCCCGAAGTAGCCGGAGATCACCGAGAACGGCAGCAGCGACACGGCCGTCCACGCCACCTGCGCCGTCGAGATCGCGGGCAGCGCGGCCGAGATCAGCGGGGCCAGCAGCACGAAGGCCACCGCCTCGCCCGCCCCGACCAGCACCGACCAGCGCAGCAGCGGGCCGGCTATGGCGTGCACGCGCCCGCCGACCCGGTCGCCGTCCTGCGCCTTCGCGGTCGCGATCCGCCGCGCGGTCACCGCCTGCAGGGCCGTGGCCGGGATCGAGGCGATCAGGAAGAGCGAGAGCAGCGTGCCGATCTGGCCGTAGTCGGCGGAGCCGAGCCGGTGCGAGAGCGCGAAGCTGAATCCGTACGACAGCGCGTTGCCGGCGAGCATGCCGACGGCCACGATCGCGCTGTCGGCGAGCAGCTTGCGGGCCATGGCGCCGCCTCTCTCATGAACGATCTCGGTGCCGCCGGAGACTTTAGAGGGCATTCCTGAGGGTCACCAATCGCCGCACCGGAGGTCGTGGTCGCGCTACGCGCCGAGCTTGCGGGCCACGAAGATCGCCGTGCCGGGCACCAGCCGCCCGCGCAATGCGGACCAGCCGCCGCCCCAGCGGTCTCCGAGGTCCTCCGGGTACCCGGGCTCGACCACGTCATGCACGGCCAGTCCCGCCGAGGTCAGTTCCCTGATGCGGTCGCCGACGGTCCGGTGGTGCTCGACGTAGGTGGCCTCGCCGTCCTCGTCCTGCTCCACGTAGGGGCGCCGGTCGAAGTACGAGTGCCGCACGACCAGGCCCTCGTCGTCCGGCAGGTCGGGCAGCGCCCAGCGGAACGGGTGCGGCACCGAGAACGCCCACAGGCCGCCCGGCCGCAGCACCCGCGCGACCTCGCGCATCAGCCTCGCCGAATCGGTCACGAACGGGACCGCGCCGAAGGCCGAGCAGGCCACGTCGAAGGACGCGTCCGCGAAGGGCAGCGCGGTCGCCTCGGCCTGGACCAGCCGGAGCGGGTCCCGCCCCCGCTGCTCGTCGATCCGCCGCGCGTGCTGCAGCTGGCGCGCCGAGAGGTCGAAGGCGACGACGCGCGCGCCCTGATCCGCCAGCCAGCGCGCGCACTGCGCGGCGCCGCAGCCGACCTCGAGCACGTCGCGCCCGGACACCTCGCCCAGCAACCGCGCCTCGTCCTCGTAGACGCCCTCCGGGCACCACAGGAAGCGCGCGTCGCCGAGGTATTCGCCGTGCTCGGCCTGATACTCGTCGGCGTTCGCGTCCCACCAGGAGCGGTTGGCCCGCGCGGTCTCCGCCTGCGCGGCCTCCCGCCGCGTGACGAGGTCCACAGACCCGACGTCCGCCCAGGAGGCGGCATCCTGCCCGGACCCGGCCCCGGACCCGCCCCTCGACTCAGCGCCCTGCACCCCATATCCTTTCGTGATCCGTGTGCCGGCTCCCGCCGAGCGCACGCCGCTGGCGTGCGCGATTGACCATGGCTGCGAGCAGAGCCTATCCTGGCTTTTGCGCTGCGGAACCCGTGTGGTTTCAGACCGAGGGAACCGCACCGACTGAACCGCTGTTCTCGCACCGCTCGACTTGTCAGGACGGAAACAGACAGCCACCCGAGTCAGGCCTCCGCCGCGTGCATACCAGCCGACCACGTCCGCCCGGAGCCCTTTCCCCTCATGACCGTCCCCATGACGAGCAGCACCGAGACCCCCCGAACCCCGCAGGTCGCGATCAACGACATCGGTTCGGCGGAGGACTTCCTCGCCGCTATCGACGAGACCATCAAGTACTTCAACGACGGCGACATCGTCGACGGAACCATCGTCAAGGTGGACCGCGACGAGGTGCTGCTCGATATCGGCTACAAGACCGAAGGCGTCATCCCCTCCCGCGAGCTGTCGATCAAGCACGACGTCGACCCGCACGAGGTGGTCTCGGTCGGCGACCACGTCGAGGCTCTCGTTCTCCAGAAGGAGGACAAGGAGGGCCGGCTGATCCTGTCCAAGAAGCGCGCCCAGTACGAGCGCGCCTGGGGCACGATCGAGAAGATCAAGGACGAGGACGGCATCGTCACCGGTACCGTCATCGAGGTCGTCAAGGGCGGCCTCATCATCGACATCGGCCTGCGCGGCTTCCTGCCCGCCTCGCTGGTGGAGATGCGCCGCGTCCGCGACCTGCAGCCGTACGTGGGCAAGGAGCTCGAGGCGAAGATCATCGAGCTGGACAAGAACCGCAACAACGTGGTCCTGTCCCGCCGCGCCTGGCTCGAGCAGACCCAGTCCGAGGTCCGTCAGACCTTCCTCAC
>DASTAE010000363.1:0-4008 GCA_035712985.1 Actinospica sp. | reverse complement strand
AATGAACGACAACGACGCATCCCAGTGGCCCACCGTCTCGGTGATCATGCCGGTGCTCAACGAGGAGCGGCACCTCGCCGACGCGGTCCGGCACATCCTGGGCCAGGACTACCCCGGTGAGCTCGAACTCGTCATCGCCCTCGGCCCCTCGCGCGACCGCACCGACGAGATCGCCGCCGGGCTGTGCGCGGCGGATCCGCGGGTGCGCACCGTGCCGAACCCGACCGGCAAGACCCCGGCCGCGCTGAACGCCGCGATCGCCGCCACCCGGCACGAGATCGTCGTGCGCGTGGACGGGCACGGCCTGCTCGCCCCCGGCTACATCGCCTCCGCGGTGCGGCTGCTGCGGGAGACCGGCGCGGCGAACGTCGGCGGCGTCATGCACGCCGAGGGCGTCACCGTCTTCGAGCGCGCGGTCGCCGTCGCGATGACCTCGAAACTGGGCGTGGGCAACGCGAAGTTCCACACCGGCGGCGCGGCGGGACCGGCCGAGACCGTGTACCTCGGCGTCTTCCGGCGGGAGATCCTGGAGAAGCACCAGGGCTACAACGAGGCCTTCATCCGCGCGCAGGACTGGGAGCTGAACCACCGCATCCGCGAGGGCGGCGGCCTGGTCTACTTCTCGCCCGAGCTGCACGTCGTCTACCGGCCGCGGCCGAGCTTCGGCAAACTGGCCAGGCAGTACTTCGAATACGGACGCTGGCGCCGCGTCGTCATGCGCACCCACGCGGGCACGGCCAGCCTGCGCTACCTCGCGCCGCCGCTCGCCGTGCTGGCCGTGATCCTGGGCACGCTGCTCACCCTCGTGTCGCTCTTCACCGTGCCGTGGCTGGCGATCGGCGCCGCGGCCCCCGTCGGCTACCTGCTCGGCATCGGCCTCGGCTCGCTGCGGGAGAGCCGAGGGCAGGGCGCCGGGGTACGGCTGCGCCTGCCGCTCGTGCTCGCCACCATGCACTTCTCCTGGGGCTGGGGCTTCCTGAGCTCGCCGAAGTCGCTCTACCGCTCGACGCTGGCGAGCTGAGCCCGCTCCATCTCCGCCAGCTTCGCGAGCTGGTCCAGCGAGCCGCCGCGGGCGAGCACCGCCGAACCGCCCGCGGCCAGCGGCGCGTAGAGCCAGTCGATCAGGCCCCGCGTGTCGGCCCCGGTGTTCTCCACCGGCACCAGCAGCCGCGCGCCGTCCTCGACCCGGCCCGAGGCCTCGGCCAGCACCTCGCGATGCGTCAGCGCCTCGCCGGACGGCGTGGTCAGCGCGGGGGAGTCGGCGTTCGGCGGATCGAAGGCGCCGAAGCGGTCGCCGTGCATCCGGACCTCGGCCACGTAGTCGGCGAACCCGTCGGGAACCTCCGCGAACGGCCGGCCCAGCGGCAGCAGCGAGAGCGCGTACCGCTCGCCGTGGCAGGCCCGCGCGTACTCCAGTTGCTCGGGCTCCGGGCCGGACACCGCGTACCGTGCGCGGGCCGCGTCGCCCCAGGGCGAGACGACCGCCGAGCACAGCAGCGGCGCGATCGCCCAGACCGCCGTCATCCAGTGCGGCGGCGCGGCGAGCAGGAAGCGGCTGCCGGGATCGGCGAGCAGCTCGTCCTGGATCAGGTTCGCGGTCTTGGACGTCCAGTTGTCCATCGTCGCGTAGGACAGCTCAACCCGTTCACCGGTACCGAAATCGTGGTAAGTCAAGAAGGGACGCGGCCCGAGGCGCGCGACGGTGGTGCGCCAGAGGGCGGCGAGGTCCGTGGGATCCGTGGCCATGCGCACTAGCCTACAAACCTGTAACAACGTACCGATGCGTAGCCTGTGGACGGTCAGGGACGGCCCTATCAGTTAGGGTTCAGCTCCGACGAATCAATTGTTCACCGTCGTCGGCGAACATGGCCCGCAACAGCCCTGAGCGATCATTACGATAAGGAAGTCCTCGAACCGTGGCAGAAGCGATCCTCCTGGTCGGAGGCAAGGGAACCCGGCTGCGCCCGCTGACCGTCAACACCCCGAAGCCGATGCTCGAAGTCGCCGGCGTCCCCTTCCTCAGCCATCAGCTGGCGCGCGCCAAGGCGGCCGGGATCACCCGGATCGTGTTCGCCACGGCCTATAAGCCGGAGGTCTTCGAGGAGTACTTCGGCGACGGCTCGCGCTTCGGCCTCGAACTGGTCTACGTCCAGGAGATCGAGCCGCTGGACACCGCCGGCGCGATCCGCAACGTGGCCGACCAGCTGGTCAGCGCACCGGACGAGCCCGTGATGATCTTCAATGGCGACATCCTGAGCGGTGTCGACCTGGCCGCGCTGCGCGCCGAGCACGCCGCCCGCGGCGCCGACGTCACCCTGCACCTGACCAAGGTGGCCGACCCGCGCGCCTTCGGCCTGGTGCCCACCGACGCCGAGGGCTGGGTGACCTCGTTCCGGGAGAAGCCGCAGCGCCCCGAGGACATCGTCACCGACCAGATCAACGCCGGCTGCTACGTCTTCAAGCGCCAGATCATCGACGGCATCCCGGCCGGACGCCGCGTGTCGGTCGAGCGCGAGACCTTCCCCGGCCTGCTCGAGCGCGGCGCCAAGGTGCTCGGCGTGGTCGAGCAGAGCTACTGGCTCGACCTCGGCACCCCGGCCGCCTTCGCCCGCGGCTCCGCCGACCTGGTCCTCGGCGCCATCGGCTCGCCCGCGGTGCCCGAGACCACCCAGGCCCGCTACCAGGAGGCCCTCGTCCTCGAGGGCGCCGAGGTCGCCGAGAGCGCGCAGCTCGGCGCGGGCACCACGGTCGGCCGCGACGCGAAGGTCGGCGCCGACGCCGCGATCTACGGCTCCGTCATCGGCGAGGGCACGGTCATCGCCGACGGCGTCAGCGTGCGCGACTCCATCATCGGCCGCGGCGCGAGGATCGGCGCCGGCACGGTGCTCGACGGCGTGGTCATCGGCGACGGCGCGAACGTGGGCGGCGGCAACGAACTCCTGGGCGGCGTCCGCGTCTCCTGCGGGGCCGTGCTCCCGGACTCCTCGGTCCGTTTCAGCCACGACCCCAGCTGATTCGGTAAGGACTCCGGCTGACGCGTCGTCGGCAGGCTAAGCTCGCTTGCCGTGACGACGATCGCAAGCACGGAGGCCGCGGTATCGGCCTCCGTGCGCGGCGTCCCGACCCAGGTGCAGCGCACCACGCGCCCGCTGCGCAGGGGCACCGGTGATCCGACGTATCGGGTGGAGTACGGCCCCGACGACGGCCCGGTCAACGCCGTCTGGCGCACCTCGCTGACCCCCGAGGGCCCGGGAACGCTGCGGATCCGCGTGGGCAGGCCCTCGGCGGCCGACAAGGCGGGCGACGACGAGGTGGAGATCGATGCCTGGGGCGAGGGCGCCCACTGGCTCGTCAAGCAGGCCCCCGCCCTCCTGGGCGCCGAAGACGACGACACCGGCTTCGCCGAACTCGCGGCCGCCCACCCGGTCCTCGCCGAGGCCCACAGGACGAGATCGCAGGTCCGCCTCATTCGCAGCGGCCAGGTCATGCAGGCCCTGATCCCCGCGATCCTGGAGCAGAAGGTCACGACCCTCTCCGCCTTCTCGGCCTGGCGACGCCTGGTCCGCAGATACGGCACCCCCGCGCCGGGCCCGAGTTGGATGCCCAGGGACCTGTACGTCATGCCGGAACCCAATGTCTGGGTCCTGATCCCCTCCTGGGAATGGCGCCGTGCCGAGGTCGACGGCAAACGCGCCGAAGCCATCATCCGCGCCTGCCGCAGAGCCCCGGCCCTGGAACGCCTGGCGCACGCGCCGATCGAAGAGGCCGCGGCGAAGCTCCAGACCATCCCCGGCATCGGCCCGTGGACAGCCGCCGAAACCCTCCAACGCAGCCACGGCGCCGCGGACCTGGTCAGCGTCGGCGACCTCCATCTGCCCCGCATCATCTGCGGCATCCTCGGCGAGCCGGGAGACACGTCGTACGACGACGAGAAGATGCTGCGACTGCTGGCGCCCTTCGCCCCGCACCGCCAGAGGGCCGTCAGGCTGCTGCTGCAGAAGCGGTAGG
>DASTAE010000362.1:0-3100 GCA_035712985.1 Actinospica sp. | reverse complement strand
GCGGCTGTGCAGCCGCTGGAAGATCACGAACACCTTCTCGGCGAACGCGGGCGGGATGCCTATGCCGTTGTCGGCGACCGAGACGCGCACGAAGCCGCGCTGCTCGGGATCCGGCGCCCAGGAGATCGAGACCTCCGGCGCGCGGTCCGGCGAGCGGAACTTGAGCGCGTTGCCGACGAGGTTCTGCCACAGCATGCTCAGCAGCGTCGGATCCCCGGTCACGGCCGGCAGCGGCCGCTGCTCGATCACGGCGCCGCACTCCTGCACCGAGTACTCGAGCCGGTCCAGCGCGCTGTCCAGGCAGGCCTGCAGCTCCACCCGCTCGCGCCGGTCGTTCACCCGGCCGACGCGCGAGAACGTGAGCAGGTCGTTGATGAGCACCTGCATCCGCTTCGCGCCGTCCACCGCGTAGTCGATGTACTGCTTGCCGCGCTCGTCGAGCGCCTCGCCGTAGCGCTTCTCGATGAGCTGGCAGAACGAGGCGACCTTGCGCAGCGGCTCCTGGAGGTCGTGCGAGGCCACGTACGCGAACTGCTCCAGCTCTTCGTTCGAGCGGCGCAGCTCCTCGGCCTGCGAGTCCAGCGTCTCCTTCTGCCGCAGCAGCTCCGTCCGCTGGCGCTCGGCGTTCTCCAGCGACTCGACGAGCTTCGCGCGCATCGCGTCGAGACCGCCGCTCAGAGCCCTGATGTCCTGCGGGCCGCTCTGGGTCAGCTGGGTGTCGAAGGCGCCGTCGGTGACCCTGCGCGCCTCCTGCCGCAGCTGCTGCAGCGGTCTGAGCACCATGAGATGGACCAGCAGCACGATGATGCACACGGAGATGAGGAACACCCCGAGCATGCCGACGAAGGTCCAGTCGCGCTCGGCGTTGATGTGCGAGAGCTTCTGCATCGCCTGGCCGCGCTCGGCGTCCAGCTCGGTCTCGACCAGGAGGAAGTCGCTGCGCAGCTGCCCGAAGGCGGTGTTGCCGGCCTCCAGCTCGGTGAGGCTGACCGTCCCGCCGGCCTGCGCGGTCTCGATGAACGGGTTCGCGTACGTGGACGTCCACGTCGTGATCCGCTGCTCCAGGCCCTGCAGCTCGCCGAGCGCCCGCGCGTGCCCCTTCAGCTGGGTCTTCGCGTTCTGCAGGTCGCGCTGCAGGCTCTGCTCGCCGTCGAAGTACGGCTGCAGGAAGTCGGAGTCGTGCGTCAGCAGGTAGCCGCGGATCCCCATCTCCTGGTTGACCAGCGCGCTCTGCATGTCGACGAGGGAGGTGCGGGCCGGCCCCAGGCTGGAGATCAGGTTGTTCGAGGCCTGCGACGCGCGGGCGAAGACGATCACGCCGATCACGCTGCACGCGATCACCAGCACGACCATCGTCGCGATCACCGAGTAGAACCACCCGCGCACGCCGAGGCGCCCGGAGCTCAGCTGCTCGCGAACCGGCACGGCCTCAGCCCTCCACCCTCAGATGCAGCACGGCCACGTCGTCGCAGTCGCCGCGGCCGGTGCGGTCGCGGGTCGAGGCGATCAGCGCGTCGACGAACTGGCGGTCGGCCAGGTGCGCGAGGTCGTTCGCGTTGTCGACCATCCGCTCGATGCCCCAGAGCGAGCCGTCCTCGTCGCGGTTCTCGTAGAGGCCGTCGGTGTAGAACAGCAGCTCGCTGCCCGGCTCCATCGGCACGTGCGCCACCGGCCACTCGGACAGGCCGGGGACGATGCCGAGCGCCGGACCGTGCGCGCACTCGTGCAGCTTCACGACGCCGTACTGCCGGATCAGCAGTCCGGGGTGCCCGGCGCGCATCAGCTGCGCGTTCGGCTCGCCCGGGACCCAGGTGAGCGTCGCGAGGGTTGTGAAGGTCTCGTCGTTGCGCCGCTCGGCCATCAGCAGCTGCTCCAGGCTGTCCAGCAGGTCGGGACCCGTCCGGCCGACGAAGACCAGCGTGCGCCAGGCCACCCGCAGGGCGGCGCCGAGGGCCGCCTCGTCCGGGCCGTGTCCCGAGACGTCGCCGATCACCGCGTGCAGGGCGCCGTCGTCCGTCTCCACGACGTCGAAGAAGTCGCCGCCGAGCAGCGCGCCCGAGCGGTGCGGCAGATAGCGCGGCGTGACCGTGACCGGGGCCTTGTGCAGCAGCGGCGTCGGCAGCAGGCCCCGCTCGAGCCGCACGTTCTCCGCGGCCCGCCAGCGGGCGGCCTGCAGGTCCGAGGCGGCGCGCTCGGCCTGCTTACGCTGAACGGCGTAACGTATGGTCCGGGCCAGCCATTCGGCCTCGACCTGCCCCTTGACCAGGTAGTCCTGCGCTCCGGCGCGCACCGCGGCCAGGCCGGCGGCGCGGTCGTCGAGGCCGGTCATCACGACCACGGCCGTGGACGGCAGCGTCGGCAGGAAGTCGTTGAGGGCCCCGATGCCCTGCAGGTCGGGCAGGTGCAGGTCCAGCACCAGGCAGTCCACGCCGCCCGCGCGCAGCCGGGCCGCGGCGTCCTGGGCGTTGGCCACCCGGGTCACCGTCGCGTTCAGCCCGCTGTCCTCGATCAGCTCGGTGGTCAGCAGGGCGTCCGCCGGGTCGTCCTCGGCCAGCAGGATCCGCAAAGTGTCCTCGGCGGCGGCCCTCGCCAGAGGCAGTTGGCCTCCCGGCCGCACGCTGTCGTGCACTTCGCTAAGCCTCTCCTCGGGTGCGCGCCTCACGGCGGGTTCGATGCTGCACGGTACCGCAGCGAACCGCGAAGACGCACACTGAGGCCCCTCGACCTGCGGTTACATGTGCAGCCCGGCCTCTTCGAGGGTCGGGTACACGGGCACCAGCGCCTCGCCGCCGACCATCGCCAGGAACTCGCGCACCCGGGGCCGCACGCAGGCGAGCGCCAGCCGCCGCCCCGCGCGCGCCAGATCGGCCGCGGCCCCGGCGATCGCGTCCAGGCCGACGACGTCGAGCCGGTACAGCCGGCCGAGGTCCAGCAGCACGTCAGGGCCGTCGCCGGCGCCGGCCGCGGCGGCCAGGACCGCGGTGAACTCCGCGGCGGTCTGCGTCTCGAGCTCGCCGTCCACGCTGAGGATGAGCGGTCCGCCGGGCAGCGGGGCGACGTCGGCGCGGACCTGAACCGAAGCGGTGGTGGTGGGTTCGAG
>DASTAE010000361.1:0-12983 GCA_035712985.1 Actinospica sp. | reverse complement strand
CTCGGGTGCGCGGTGGTGTCGATCAGCGTGCCGTTGCGGTCCACGACGCCCTTGACCGAGGCCGGGGTCTTCTTGATCTTCAGCTCGTACCCGGACTTGAGCGAGGCGTAGAGGATCTCCGGGGTCCACTGCACGAACCAGCGGGTGTAGCCGTCGATCTGCTTCGAGTAGGCCGCGAAGCCGCTCTGGTACTGCCACTGGCCCATCGGCGCGCCGGCCTGCGTGGTGATCGCGAAGGTCATCCAGCCGACGGCGTTGGCCGCGTTCGGGTTGAGCACCAGGCCGACGACGCCGAGGTTCTTCTTGTACCACTGCAGCGCCTTGAGCGCCTCGGTCGGGTTGTCGGTGATGTTCGCCGCCGCCTCCAGCTGGCCGTTCTGCCAGGCGGTGAGGAAGGCGGTGCCGGTCTGGGTGGCCGAGGAGGCGCCGGAGTTCGTGGCGGGGGCGAAGCCGACGGTCGGCACCTTCGGCGTCGTGCCGGGCAGCTTGAGGACGCCCGCGGCCGCGAGCCCGGCGACCGTGGCGGCCGCGACGCCGCCGCCGGCCAGCACGGCGCGGCGGCCCCACTTCTTGTCGCCCCCGCCGTCGGCGTCGAGCTCGCGCCGGTCCAGCTTGAAGTTGTGCGGCGGCGGCAGCTCGGAGCGCTGCGGGTCCACCTTGTGGAACTCCGGCGGCCGGTAGCCGCGCGCGGTGCCGATCTGCGGCGCCACGCCGAGCACCGAGGGCTGCACCCGGGTCGCCTGCGTCTCGTCCTCGCCGGGGACGGCGGGCTGCACCTGGGTCGGGTCCGCCGCGTCGGGCCGGCCGGGGATGGACGGGGTGACCGCGGGGGCCTGCGGCGGCGGGGAGCTCCAGGAGGAGCTGGCCGAGCGGCCGCCGCCGTAGCCCAGCGGGGCGGAGCTGTACGGCCGGTGCGCCATGCCGGGGGTCGGGGCGGAGACCGGCGGCAGGACGGTGGTCTCGCCCGCGCGCGGCTCCGTGACCTTCGGTATCAGCGTCGTCTCTTCGACCTCGGTGGCCGGCGGCGCGGGCGGGACGGAGTCGTCCTCCTCGTCCTCGTCGCCCGAGCTCAGCGAGACCGTGGACAGCACGTCCTCGCCAGCGCCCTCGTCGTCCTCGGCGGGCGGCGTCAGCGCGACGGTGGCCAGCGGGTCGAAGCCCTCGTCCGCCTCGTCCTCGTCGTCCTCATCGTCTTCGGGCGCGGCCAGCGCGACGGTGGCGAGCACGTCCTCGCCCTCGTCACCCTCGTCGTCCTCGTCCTCGGGCTCGACTTCGGGGGCCTCGGAGACCGGGATCGGCGCGGGCTTCTGCTTGGGCGCGAAGGCGTCGAAGGCCGCCTTGACCGCGTTGTCGGCCTCCGGCTCCTCGTCGTCCTCGTCCTCGCCCTCGCTCGCGTCCTCGTCCACGTCCCCGTCGTCGGCCGACGCGTCCCGCGCGGGCTCGGACCCGGCCGACGGCGCGCGCCGCTGCGCCGTCTCCTCGGCGAGGTCCTCCGGCTGCTCCGCGGTCTCGGGGTCCGGACCTTCGACCGGTGCGTCCGCCATCTTTCCTGTACCGCCTCGTCCGTCTCGCCACTGTCTTCCGAGTACCGCTTTCCGACTCTATTGGACGCTCCGGGGACTGTGTCCAGTTGCCCACCGGTCGAGAGCGCGGCCGCCGCTCCGCCGTACGGTAACTTGGTCCGCCGACGGGGACCACGAGGCGGGAGGGACTGGCCGTGTTCGAGAGCTGGCTCGGCGCCGAGATGGGCCGGGATCCGGGCTGCGCGGCCTGCGCCCGGCACGCCGAGGGGGCGGCGGCCGCGGCGCTGCGCCACGACGAGCAGGCGCTCGAGCTGTGGGCCCCGGTGCTGGACGGGGACCTGGTCTGCGAGCACCAGCCGCACGGCGTGCTCGGCTCGGCGCTGATGGTCCTGCTGCGCCAGGACCGGCTCGACGAGGCCATCCACCACCACCGGCACGGCTACCGGATCTCCCGGCGCAAGCCGCGCTTCCGCGCCGCGATCGGCGAGCACCTGGAGTTCTGCGCGCTGGCCGGGCCCGAGCACCGCGGCCTCGAACTGCTCGCCGAGCACGCCGACTGGCTGACCGAGCCCGCGCCGGGCCACGCCGCGCAGGCCGAGTTCCTGACCGGCGCGAGCGTGCTGCTGGCCCGGCTCGTCGCGCTCGGCCACGCCGATCTGCCGGTGCCGATGCCGCCCTCGCCAGGCGCGCACATGCCGACCGGCGAGGAGCTGACCGTCGGCGTGCTGCGCGGCTTCGTGGACGCCGAGCTCGACTCGCTCGTCGTGCGGATCGGCCGCGCGGAGCAGGAGGCCGGCCGCGAGCCGCACTACGCGGCCCGCCTGCGAATACGGCGGCTGCGGCAGCACTCGCTCGCCCCCTTCGACCTGCCGACGCGCAGCACCATCCGCGAGCCGGGCCACGAGCCGCCGCCGTACGCCGAACCGGCCGCCGCGCACCTCGAGGTCCCCGGCATGGAGGACCTGTACGCGCTGACCGACATGCTCTACCAGGCGGGCGAGCTCGACGAGGTCGGCCCGGCGCTGCGGCAGGTGGTCGAGCGCTCGGTGGCGGCCGACGCGCCGTGGTACGCGGCGCGCGCGGAGATGAACCTGTCCCGGCTGGTCGCGGCCGACGGCGACAGGCAGGGCGCGGTCCGCTACGCGCGGGCCGCCGTGATGGACTGCGTGGACGCGCGGCTGCGCGGCGCGGCGGCGCTGACCCTGGCGAACGCGCTGTGGGAGCTGGACGGCCGGGAGGCCGAGGCGATCCTGCCCGCCCTCGAGTCGGCGAGCATGTACGCGGCCGAGGACCGCAACGCCGAGGCGGCCATGGCCAGGCTCCAGGCCGCCGACGCGCTGGCGTACGTGGGCCGCCGCGGCGGCGCGGTCGGCCTGTATCAGCGTTCGTTCGCGGAGCTCGACGACGACGAGTACTGGCTGCCGGAGAACCAGGGCCGCGACCTGGCGAACCACTGCCTGCGGTACGCGCGCGCCCTGCTGCAGGCCGGCGAGGAGAAGGACGGCCTGGCCGCGCTCGAACGGCTCGAGCGCCGGACCGCGGCCTGGGAGGACGCGGAGAGCCGCTTCGACGTCGCCGTCAACACGGCCTACACGCTGCGCGACTGCGAGCTGGAGGAGCCCGCGTACGAGGCCTTCCTGCGGGCCGCCGAGCTGGCCGAGGGCGACCCGGACCGGCTGCGGACCCGGGTGCGCTGCCTGCGCTCGGCGGCCTGGCTGGTCCAGGGCGGCGACCGGCGCCGCGCGGTGGAGCTGATGGACCGGGCCGGGTCCGCGCTCGTGCTGCGGCTGAACGACGAGCCCGAGCCGCAGCGCAGCGAGCTGCGGATCGAGCTGGCCGAGACGCATCTGCAGCGCGCCGAGCTGGTCCGGGACCGGCGCCGACACGCCCAGCAGGACGCGGCCGCCGCGTACGCGGGCCTGCGCCGGGGCCTCGAGTTCCGGCTCGCGCAGGACGGCGCCCGGCCGTTCGGCCTGTACCGGCGGCTGGCCGACGCGGCGATGTTCCTCGGCGAGCTGGAGGCGGCGCGGACGGGCTCGCCGCGCTCGGCGGTGGAGCGGCTGCGCGGCCTGGTCGCGGAGCTGGAGTCGGCGGACGGCGCGGGCTACGACGATATCGTCAAGGAGTTGATCATCCGGATCGACGGGTTCGACGCGGGCGACGGGGAGGCGTAGACATGTCGGCGACGCAGGTCGAGGTGCTCAAGGAGCGCTTCGCGGAACTCGACGAGCTGCCGTACGACGCGGAGCGGATCAACGGCCATCTCGCGCTGGCGGCCGCCGCGGCGACCGCGGGCGATCCGTCGTTCTACGTCAAGGTTCTGATCTGGATCTCCGACGACTACATGGAGACCGACGACAAGCCGCGCATGGTCGAGTACTTCGACAAGGCGTGGGAGCAGTTCCTCAAATACGAGGACGACGTCGACCCCTACGTGCGCTTCAACCTGCGCACCACCTTCGGCCCGACGATCAACGCGCTGGCCGCCGACCCGGACGTGCCGGACCGCGACGTGCTGGTCCGGTACAACGTGATGGAGGCGTTCTACCGGAAGTACGGCTACAGCCTGCGCGCCCTCTACCGCTCACGGTTCTACTTCCACCGGCGCCGCGGCGAGCACGAGCTGGCGACGGAGCAGGTCGAGCTGCTGGTCGCCGAGCCCGGGGACTACGGCGCCCGCTGCGACGCGAACGGCCCGATAATCGCGGCGCAGTGGTACCAGAGCACCGGCGACAGCCTGGAGCGCGCGGCGGACCTGTGGCGCTCGGTGCTCGAACTGGCCGACCAGCGCTGCGCCGAGGACCACCGGGCCGAGGCGCACGCGGAGCTCACCCACCTCTCGACGCGGCTCGGCCGCTACGCGGAGGCCCGCCGCAACCACCGGCTCGGCTACCCGCTGGTGCGCCGGGACACGAAGCAGTGGCGCTGCCTGGACCTGCACATGATCTACGCGGAGAAGGCGCGCGACGTCGTCTCGATGCTGCGGATCATCCACGACCACGTCGAGCTGTTCGACGCGCCGATGGACGACGACGTGTTCTGGTATCAGGGCCGTGTCCTGCAGTTCCTGCACCTGCTCGCGGCGCGCGGCCACGACGCGATGCCGATCACGCTCGCCGACCGCGGCGAGACCACGGCCGCGCGGCTGCGCGCCCGGATCGACGCGAACCTCGACGCGTACGTCGCGGCGGCCGCGTCCGCGGAGGCGCGCGAGGAGCTGGAGAGCCAGCTGCGGCCGTTCCGGGAGGACGTCCTGGACAAGCTCGAGCTGCCGGAAGAGGAGGAGAACGACCCCTACTGGGACTCGGTGCTGCCTCCGGTGCCCGCGCCGTGGGCCGCGCCGCCGAACCTGGAGGACCTGCCGAAGGGCTGGTCGGCGCAGGACGCGCTGCTGGCCGCGGCGCGCGTGCTGGACTTCGTGGACCACCCGCACTCGGACGGCGCGTGGGCCGCGGTGGCCGCGCTCGGCACCCCGCGCTCGCCCTACGACCAGGCGCGGCTGGCCGAGTACCGCGCGAACGTGCTCGTCGGGGACGGGGACTACGCCTCGGCGCGCACGATCTGGATGCTGGCGGCCGAGACCTGGGAGCGGGCCGGGCGGCCGAGCCAGGGCATGTACGCGCGGGTGCTCGCGGCGATGTGCCTGTTCCTGACGGGAGACCAGGCGAACGCGTTCGCCGAGCGGGACGCCGTCGTCGCGCACGCGCGGAACGAGCACGCGGCGGGTCGGATGGAGGACGGCGAGCTGCTGCGGATCCTCGCCGAGGACTTCCGGCTGAACTCGACCGCCGAGATCATGGCCTTCGGCCGGGACCCGAATCAGATCATGGACAACACCGCGACGAACGCGAAGTTCAGCGCGGCCAACGACCTCTACCTGTCCAGGCAGGTGGCGCACGCGCCGTGGGCCACGCTGCTGGACGCCTGGGGCTTCTACCGGCAGCAGATGAGCCGGCTGTACGCGCGCTACGGCCTGGAGCACGAGTTCGTGCGCTCGGCGACGCAGAAGGTGGACTTCTGGTTCGCCAAGTCGCGCGACGCGTACCGCGACGCCCTGATGTTCCACGAGCAGGCCGAGCGCGAGGCGCGGCGCGGCGGCAACCTGCTCGACGCGGAGCTCTACGAGGACGCCGAGCTCGCCGCGGCCGAGGCGATCCGCCTGAACGCGGGCCTGAACGCCGAGAACGGCGGCAGGTTCCGCCTCCTGCAGGCCCAGGCGATCCGCGAGCAGCTCACGGCCGGCACCGACCGCGACGAGGAGCTGCTGCTCGCGGCGCGCGAGGCCGCCGGGATGCTGGCCGCGCAGGACGACGAGGGCGCGGCCGCCGCGCGCGCCCTGATCGGCGACGTGCACCTGCGCGCGGGGAAGTACGACCTGGCCCTGGCCGTGTACGAGCCGGTGATCCGCGAGCTCGGCGAGGAGGGCTGGAACTCCCGGGACACGCGCCGCGTGCTGCGCCGGGCGGTGGCGGGGAAGTTCGTCGGCCTGCGCTGCCTGGACCGGCACGGGGAGGCGCAGGCGCTGCTCGACGGGCTGCTCGCCGGGCTGCCCGAGTGGAACCGGGTGACCGTCGCGTGGATCTGGCACGACATCGGCCGCGCCTTCCAGTTCCTCGGCGACGGCGCGCAGGCCTTCGACGACTACAGCCAGGCGATCCACCTGGCCGACACGCTCGGCGCCTGGGAACCGCATTTCGCCGCCCTCATCCACGCCGCGGAGCTGCTCGCCCCGACGACCCCGAAATCCTCGATGACCATGCTGGACGAGGCGGTCGGCGTCATCGGCGCCGCGATCCAGCAGGAGCTGTCCCTGCTCGCCGAGCGCCGGGAACGCTCCGCGCAGCGCGCCATCGCCCGCGGCGAACCGGCCCCCGAGCGGGAGGCCCCGGTCGCCGACCCCGCGATGCTGGCCCGTCAGGCGCACGCCAAGACCCTGCGGGTGGAGCTGCTCTTCGACCCCGAGCCGGCCCCCGAGCAGGTCCTCGCCGAGCTGCTCCCCACCGCGTACCGCAGCGCGTCCGAGGGCGCCGACACCCTCGCCCGGCTCGTCCGCGCCGCCGGCTCCGACGACCCGCGCCGCCGCTCGCTGCTGGCAGACCTCGAATCCGCCACCGGCTGGCTCGCCGCCGTCCAACGCGGCTCCGGCGACACCGCGGGCGCCGCGGCCCGCTGGACCGCGCTCGCCGAACTGGCGAAGGCCGCGGAGTCCGAAGCGGTCGCGCGGCGCGCCGCGGACAAGGCGCACGCACTCGGCGGTGCCTCCGACTCCCCCGATCCCGTATCAGAGCTGGAAGCCGCCGTCGCCGCGGAGGCATAATCCCGCCATAAATCCCTTCATTCCTTGGGGGCACGACGGATCATGCAGATCACCGAGGTCACCGAGCTCGGAGTCCGGTCGGCGGCGATCACCCTGTCCCGGGACGACTCGGCGCTGGAGTTCCTCCTGCTCCCGATGATCCACTTCGCGGCGCCGACGTTCTACGCGGAGGTGCGCAGGCGGCTGAAGAAGTGCGCGGTCATCGTGAGCGAGGGCGTCGCGGGACCGACGCTGCAGTCGAACGCGATGGACTTCGCCAACCGCTACTTCCCGCGCGGACACCAGCACGGAATCGTCGGCCAGACCGAGGAACTCGTGCTGCCCGCCGGAATCCCGGTGATCCGCCCCGACGTCGACCCGGCCGTCCCGGCGCTCGATCTGCGCAACGTGCCGGGGCTCAGGCGGCTCGCGCCGGCGACCGGCATCAACCTCGCCCTCGTCACCAGCGCGCACGTGATCAGCACGGCCCTCGCGATCGCCGGCCCGCGCGTGCTGTGCGACAAGGACCTGGAGATCCACGATTTCCCCTTCACCGCGCGCGAGCAGTCCGCGAGCGACTCGGAGTTCGTCCACGCGCTGACCGACGCGCGCGATCGCAAGCTGCTCCAGGCGCTGACCGACGTCCACGAGGAGCGCCGCCTTGAGCCGATCAAGGTCGGCGTCGTCTACGGCGCGGGCCACATCCCGGCCGTCTCGAACGGCCTGGCCGACCGCTACCGCTATCGCCCCCGGAAAGCCGAATGGATGACGGTCTACGCCGGCTAAATCAATTGGACGCGGCGTAGACCTCCGATCTAATGGCACCATGGCAGTTCCCAACGGCGGCACCGCCGACCACATCGTGTTGAACCGGCAGTTCTGGGACGAGCATGCGGCCGGCTGGCACGGCCCGCTGGCCCGCGAGCAATGGCGCAAGACCGAGGCGACGTGGGGACTGTGGAACATCCCCGAGTCGAAGGCCCGCCTGTTCCCCGACGACATCGCCGGAATGGACGCCGTCGAACTGGGCTGCGGCACGGCCTACGCCAGCGCCCGCCTGGCCCGCGCCGGCGCACGTCCGGTGGGCGTGGACATCTCCCACGAGCAGCTGTCCACCGCCTACGCGATGCAGCAGGAGTTCGATCTCCATTTCCCCCTGATCCTCGCCGACGCGGAACGGCTCCCGCTTCGGGACTCGAGTTTCGACTTCGCGATCAGCGAATACGGCGCCTCCCTCTGGTGCGACCCGTACCGTTGGATCCCCGAGGCCGCACGCGTACTGCGCCCCGGCGGCCGGCTGGCAGTGGTCAAGCGCTCCCCCCTCTTCGCCCAGTGCGCGATTCCCTACACCCCCGCCGGCCCTGAGCTCCTGCGCCCCCAGTTCGGCCTCACCCGCTACGGCGACGCCGCGAGCACCGAGTTCACCATCGGCCACGGCGACCTCTTCCGCCTCCTGTGCTCCAGCGGTTTCGTCGTCGAGGACCTGATCGAGCTTCAGGCGCCCGCCGACGCCCCGCGCGACTTCCCCGAGCTCTCCGCCGCCTGGGCACGGAACTGGCCCAGCGAGGAGATCTGGAAGTGTCGGCTGGCCGCGGAGGATCCCGCTACCACCGAGGCGCGTGGCTCTGGCATCCTGGAGCGGTGATACGACTTCGAAAGGGCGATGCCGCGTAGACGGCCGTCTCGGCTGCGGGCCGAGTCCCTTCCTTATCGGCGACCGAGCCTTGGAGTGTTCGTACCCGGTCTCGCCGTCGGTTCGAGCCGACTGGCGGGCGCGGTATCGCGTCTTGAGCGCGAGCGTCTGTGGCCGGGCGCGATAGCCCAGGCGCTGCGCCGCTGGTCGCAGGTGGCACGCCGTCCCAGCCTGGCGCTCTCGGGCGGCTGCGGGTGCCCACTGTGCGACCCCTTCCACACCACCGAGGAACGTGCGGTGTTGGAGTTGGCGCTGCACGCCCTGCCCGTGCGGGCCGCGCGGGAGCTGCGGACGATCGTCGCCCCGCTCGACGAGCTGTACCTCGCCCGCAGTTGGCCGGACCCGACCCTCGCCCTGGACGGCGGCTGGTGGGCGCGGCGCTGCTCCGGCTAGCCGATCACCCCACCCGCAGTCACGGAGCGTAGCGGACTGTCGGCGACGCGGGCGGGGTCGGCCTAGAATACGGAGGCGCCCGCACGAATAAACAAAAGGCCAGTTCAAGAGGCCGCGATTAGGCGTTCTGGGGGATTTCCGGCGGCCACGGGAGCCAGCCGACGCCGGAGATCGCGAGAATCGATCTTCGTTCCATATACTTACCGTGATGCCACGTATGCCAAGAGCCCGCCCACGAATGGCCGCGCGGTGGTCGGCCAGTCGGCTGGGCCGGTTCACCGACCGGCTGCTGGACGGGGACGTCCGGGCGGGGCGGCCGGTGCTGGGGCTGCTGGTGGTGATAGTGGCCGTGCTGACCTGGGGGTCCATCGCGGTGCCGGGGTGGGACCCGCCGTCCTCGCTGGTGTTCCCGGTGCTGATCGGCGGGGTGCTGCTGAGCCGGAACCGGCAGTTGCTGCTGTTCGCGGCGGTGTCGGGGGCGCTGGGCGTGGACGCGGCGGCGCGGCGTCCCGGCGGGGTCACGGCGGGGACGGCGATCGTCGTGGTGCTGTTGGCGCTGACAGTGCTGTTCACGTCGCGGATCAGGGTCCGGCTGGGGCTGCGCGGGCACCGGGCGGAGATGCTGCTGCTGGAGCTGCGCGATCGGCTGCAGCCGGACGCCGCCCCGGCGGACGGGTTGGCCGGGTGGAGTTCGACGCACGCCCTCATCCCCGCGGGCGGCACCCGGTTCTCCGGGGACTTCCTGATCTCCTGCGCGCCGGAGTTCCCGGGCGTGCACGTGGCACTGGTGGACGTCTCGGGCAAGGGCAGCCGGGCGGCGGGGCGGGCGCTGCAGCTGTCGGGGGCCCTGTGCGCCCTGCTGGACGCGGTGCCGGCCGACGGCTTCATGGACGCGGCGAACGACTACGTGGTCCTGCGCGGCTGGGAGGAGAACTTCGCCACCGCGATCCACGCGAGTCTGGACCCTGAGACGGGTCGGTTCGAGGTCTACAACGCGGGCCACCATCCGGCCGCGCGGTGGCGGCAGCGGGAGCGGAGGTGGGAGCTGCTCGGCGCGGGCGGTCCGGCACTCGGGCTGCTGCCCGGCGAGCGGTACCTGCCCTCGGAGGGCGAGCTCGAGGCGGGGGACGCGCTGCTGCTGTTCACGGACGGGCTGATCGAGCGTCCCGGGCAGAGCCTGGAGGAGGGCACGGATCGGCTGCTCGCGGCGGCGCGGCGGCTGCTGGAGGAGGAGTGGGTGCTCTCGGCGACGGCCGGCGAGCGGCTGGTGCGGGCGGTGGCCCCGCAGGGCGGCGACGATCGCGCGGTCCTGCTGCTGCGCCGGGACCCGGCCGGGGCGATCACGCACCCTCCGGCGGCGCGGCGGGAGATCCTCGGCGGCTCGCCCGCGGACAGGGCCGCGGCGGCCCCGGCGGCGCGCGTGCTGGGCATGTACTGATCCGGCTCTGACACGGACTGTGTCCGAACTCTTGCCAGGGTGTGACCGGTGTGCCACATTCCTGTTACGAGCCGGACCCACCCGGCGAGGGGGAGCAGGGAACCAAGGAGGCCATCGTGCCCGCTGCCCACCCGCCTGCCCGCGCGCGACTCGAGGACGTCGCGATGCTCGCAGGTGTCTCCCCCGCCACCGCCTCCCGCGTGCTGACCGGGTCCGCCCAGGTCAAGCCGGAGACGCGGCGCCAGGTGGAACGCGCTATCAGTGAACTGGGATATGTCAGGAACCGCGCCGCGCGCACCGGGGGCCGCAAGGCCGGGTCGATCGCGCTGGTCGTGTTCGAGGACAGTCTCCGCATGTTCACCGACCCCTTCTTCGCCCGGCTGATGCGCGGCGTCAGCGGGGCGCTGGCCATGACGGACGTGCAGCTCGTGCTGCTGACCGTGCACTCGGCCGCCGAGTGCCGCCGCTGCGCGCGCTATCTGCGCGAGGGCCACGTGGACGGCGCGCTGTTCGTGAGCCTGCACGGCCAGATGCCGGTGGACGTGCGCGGCCTCGGCGTCCCCGTCGTGTACGTCGGCCGGCCGGTGCGCGAGCCGGACGCCGCGTCCTACGTGGACGCGGACAACATCGGCGGGGCCGAGGCCGCGGTCCGGCACGCGCTCGCGGCCGGGCGGCGGATCGTCGCGACGGTCGCCGGACCGCCGGACATGGCCGTCGGCCTCGATCGGCTGCGCGGATACCGCAAGGCGCTGGCCGCCGAGGGGCCGGAGCGCGGGGATCTGGTGGCCTACGGGGATTTCTCGGCCGCCTCCGCCGAGCACGCGGTCTACCGGCTGCTCGACCGGCGCCCCGACGTGGACGCGGTCTTCGCGACCAGCGACCTGATGGCGACCGGGGTGCTGCGCGCGCTGCGCCGCGTCGGACGCCGGGTGCCGGGCGACGTGGCGGTCATCGGCTTCGACGACGCCCCGCTCGCCCGGCACACCAGCCCGCCGCTGACCACGGTCCGGCAGCCGGTCGAGGAGATCGGCGCGCGGGCCGTGGACACCCTGCTCGGCCTGATCGGCGAGGAGCGGCAGCAGGCGCAGACTCCGCGGCAGGCCGTGTTCGCCACCGAGTTGATCGTCCGCGCGTCCGGGTGACGCGGGCGCGACGGCAAGCCCTAGACGCGCGGCGGCCGGTTCCTGCGGTCGGACGCCGAGTCGAGGATCTCCTCGGCCGCCGCGCCCTCGAGCTCCCAGTCGGCCTTGAGGTCCGAGCCGGGGTCGCGGCCGCAGTCCAGGTCGACGTCCTGCTGCGCGTGGTGCCAGCGCTCCTCCAGCAGGAGGGTGCCGCCGGATGCCGGGTGCGGTCGGTGACTGAACGGATTCTTCATCGTTGAATCAATCCCTGGTTATCCACCTGCGCTGCCCCCGGCCTCCAGCCTAGCCCAGGCCCTGCAAGATCGCCTTGTACGCGGCCCCGTAGCCGGTCGGGGTGCCGGTGTAGTCGGTGATCAGCACGGGGCCGCTGGAGCAGCCGCCGGTCCAGTCGTCCCAGGTCCAGGCGAGGAACCCGGTGTTCTCGGTCTCCAGCCAGCTGGTCAGCGAGTCGATGTACGAGCCGGCGCAGTCGTTCTCGCCGATCTCGCCGGGCACGACCGGCACCTTCGCGATCACCGGGGCGATCTGGGAGGTCCAGCAGGACTGGCTGCTGCAGGTGTTGAAGTTGTAGGAGTGCCAGGAGGCGACCAGGTTGCTGTCGGGGTCGGTCGGCGCGTACTGCAGCCAGCCGGTCAGGTCGTTCGAGTACTCCTCGCCGCCGAGCATCAGCACGTTGTTCGCGCCGGTCGAGCGCACGGCGTTGACCATCGACTGCATCCCCGCGACCTGGTAGCCGATCCCGGTGCAGGTGCCGCCGTCGCGCCAGCAGGTCCAGCCGGTCGTCGCGTCGCCGGTCGCGCGGGAGGCGTAGGGCTCGTTGAAGAGGTCGAAGACGACGGCGTCGTTCCCCTTGAAGGTCTTCGCGACGGAGGTCCAGAAGGGGATGGCCTGCGCCGCGTCGGGCATCGGCTTCTGGCAGGTCGCCTCGGCGGACGAGCAGCCGGAGGAGTTGCCGGTGTACGTGCCGTCGGTCCAGTGCAGGTCGAGGATCGCGACGATGCCGTTGGCGTTCAGCAGGTTGACGTAGTTCACGATCGCCTGCTGGTACGCGCTGCCCGCGTAGGCGGAGTTCACGTACGACTCGGCGTTCCAGCAGGCCTCGTTCAGCGGGACGCGCACGGCGTTGACCGGACCCCAGCTCTTCATGGCCGTGATCGAGGCCTGATCGCTCGGCCCGTCGAAGACGCCGTAGCCCTGCACGCACTCGTACTCGGTGCCGGAGCGGTCCATACCGTGCGGGACGAAGGTGTTGCCGCCTGCGTCGACGAGCCTGTTGCCGGAGACGTGCAGCTGCGGAGCTCCGGAGGCCGAGCCGGTGCCCGTGCCGGTGGCGGTCGGCGTGGGCGAGGCGCTCGTCGTGGTGGGTGAGGCGCTGGGGCTGGTGGTCGTGGTGGCGCCGCAGGCGACTCCGTTGACGGCGAACGTGGTCGGGATCGCGTCGCTGTTGGTCCAGGTGCCCTGGAACCCGAAGTTCGTCGAGGATCCGGCGGCGATGTTC
>DASTAE010000360.1:0-6896 GCA_035712985.1 Actinospica sp. | reverse complement strand
TCCACCCGGATCCCAGCATCTGCCGGGTGGGTGAGGACTACTACCTCGCCTGCTCCAGCTTCGAGTACTTCCCCGGCGTGCCGGTCTTCCACAGCCGCGATCTGGTGAACTGGCGGCAGATCGGGAACGCGCTCGACCGGCCCGAGCAACTGCCGCTGACCTCCGAGACGCCTTCGTCCGCCGGTGTGTACGCTCCGACGCTGCGTCATCACGACGGCCGGTTCTGGCTGATCACCACGAGTATCGGGGGTGGCGGCAACATCCTGGTGACCACGACCGATCCGGCCGGGCCCTGGTCCGATCCGGTCAGGCTGGCCGGGGTGCCGGCCATCGACCCCGATCTGGCGTGGGATGAGGACGGGGTCTGCTATTGCACGTATGCCGGGGTCGGTCAGGTGCGGATCGATCCGGTGGCCGGGAAGGTGCTCGATCAGCCGCGGCGGATCTGGTCCGGTTCCGGCAAGGCCCCGGAGGCCCCGCATCTGTTCCACATAGGCGAGTACTGGTATCTGATGATCGCCGAGGGGGGTACCGAGCGCGGTCACGGCGTCTCGATCGCCCGCGGCCCGGCGCCGGACGGGCCGTTCGAGCCGTGCCCGGCCAATCCGATCCTGACCCACCGCGGTCTGGATCATCCGATTCAGAACACCGGCCACGCCGACCTGGTCCAGGCGGTGGACGGCTCGTGGTGGATGGTGCTGCTCGGCGTGCGGCCGACCGGCGGCACCCCGGGCTGGCACGTGCTGGGCCGCGAGACGTTCCTCGCGCCGGTGGCCTGGAATGACGAGGGCTGGCCGGTGGTCGGGGAGCTGTCGGTCGAGCAGCCGGTCCCGCCGTGGCCGCTGCGGCCGGTCGCGCCGGTGCCCGTGCGCGAGGAGTTCGAGGCCAACGATCTGGCCCCGCACTGGATCTCGATCCGCGCCCGGCCCGCGGGCGACTGCACGACGAAGGAACGGCCCGGCTGGCTCACGCTGCGCGCCCGCGGCGCCTCTCTCGACGAGCCCGACGTGACCTTCCTCGGCCGTCGCCAGCAGCACCTGTTCTGCGAGGCGCGCGCCCTGCTCGAGACCGCGGACGGTCGCGGGGGGCTGGCCGTGCGCCTGGACGAGGAGCACCACTACGAGATCGAGGCAGGCGGCGGCCGGGTGCGCGTGTTCGCGCGGCTGGGCACGGTGCGCACGCGGGTCGCGGAGGTTCCGCAGCCCGCGTCGGCGGTGACCCTCGCCGTCCGGGTCACCGAGACCCGAGAGCCGGGCGGCCCGCGCGTGGGACCCGACACGATCGCGTTCGGGCTGGCGGACGCGGACGGCGCCTTCACCGAACTGGCCGCGCTCAGCGGCCGCTACCTGTCCACCGAGGTCGCCGGCGGGTTCACCGGCCGCGTCATCGGCGTCTACGCGGCCACCGGAACAGTCCACGTCGACTGGTTCGACTACCGGCCGCTACCGCAGGCCCCGTGACCGGCCGGTCCGACCGAACCGCTCGCCCCGGAACGCGGCGGGCCCGACCCGTCCGCTGAACCACCCTGCCGAACCACCCACCGGCCCGCCACGACGCGGGCCCTCCTGATGGAGGAAACGTGCGGCACGTTCAACGACGAGCACCCCGAACGCGGCTGGCCGCCGTCATCGCCAGCCTCACCGTCCTCACCTGCACGGTCCTCGGCGCGGGCACGCTGCCCGCCCGCGCGGCGACCGCGCCGGCCGGCGCCACCCGGGACGACGCCCCGCTGCCCGCGCCGCACAACGCGGCGATGGACGCGGTCGCGGCGATGCAGCCCAGCTGGAACCTGGGCAACACGCTGGACGCCTTCCCGACCGAGACCTCGTGGGGCAACCCGCTGGTCACCAAGAAGCTGTTCGACACCGTGAAGGCGGAGGGCTTTCGCAGCGTCCGCATCCCGGTGACCTGGAGCAGCTACCAGTCCGCCACCGCTCCGTACACGATCGACCCGACATGGATGGCCCGGGTCAAGCAGGTCGTCGACTGGGCGCTCGACGACGGCCTCTACGTCGACCTGAACGTCCATCACGACTCGTGGCAGTGGATCGCCGACATGACCACCGAGCACGACCAGGTGCTCGCGCGCTTCGACGCGACGTGGACCCAGATCGCGACCGCGTTCAAGGACGAGTCGCGCAGGCTGCTGTTCGAGAGCGTCAACGAACCGCAGTTCAACAACGCGACCACCGCGCAGGGCCAGCAGATGCTGAGTGAGTTGAACACGGCGTTCTTCAACATCGTGCGGCACTCCGGTGGCTGCAACGGCACCCGTCTGCTCGTGCTGCCCGCCATCGACGGCGGCAACACGCAAAGCGACCTCGACGGCCTGTCCGCCGAGATGGCCTCGCTGCACGACACGAACCTGGTCGCCACGGTGCACTACTACGGCTTCTGGCCGTTCACCGTGAACATCGCCGGATTCGACTCCTTCAACACCCAGACGCAGCAGGACCTGCTCGACCGCTTCTCCAGCGTCTACACCAACTTCGTCGCCAAGGGCATCCCGGTCTACATGGGCGAGTACGCGACCTTCAAGTACCCGGACTACGTCGACGACTACAACGCCATCGAGCCGGGCGAGGGAAACAAGTTCTTCGAGTTGATGGGCTATGAGGCGCGGATCAACCACGTGACCACCGCGCTGTGGGACGCGGGCCAGTTCCTCAACCGCAACACCTTCCAGCAGCGCTTCCCGGCCCTGTTCGCGCTGATCCAGTCGAGTTGGAAGACCCGCTCGGGCACCGCGGCGTCGGACCAGCTGTTCATTCCTGAGTCCGGCCCGATCACGGCGCAGACGGTCAGCCTCAACCTCAACGGCACCACGTTCAAGGGGCTGAGCTCCGGCGACTGGAAACTCGTGAAGGGCAGGGACTACGCCGTCAACGGCGACCAATTGACGCTGCCCGCCGCCACGGTCGCCAGACTGGTGGGCAGTCAGACGCCCGGAGTCGACTCGACGCTGACCGTCCGGTTCTCCAAGGGCGTGCCGTGGACCATCAACGTCATATCGTACGGCGCGGTCACCCAGGCGAACGCGACCGGGAACACCACCGACGGCCTCGTCATCCCCACCGATTTCAACGGTGACGTGCTGGCGGAGATGCAGGCCACGTACGCCGACGGCACCGGCGCGGGCCCCGCGTCCTGGACGACGTACCAGGAGTACGGCGCCTCCTTCGCGCCGAACGCCGCGGGCAACACCATCACCATGACACCCGCGTTCCTCACAGCGATCAACGACGGCGTGCCGGTGACGCTCACCTTCTATTACTGGAGCGGCGCCAAGACCACCTACACCATCACCAAGTCGGGCACTACGGTCACCGGCACGGCCTAGCCGACGCTACCGGTCCCGCGCCTCGATCCCACCGGGTGAGATCGGCGCCACCGCTGCTCGGGATGACACAATGGCAGTGGTGGAAACAGCGGAGTTCCTCCGCGTGTCCGAGGGATGGTGGGTGTGGCGCGGGACCGGGACGAGTCGTCGGCGAAGGCGGGTGCGGCGGAACCGGCGGTGTCCGGCAAGCCGGACGCCGCCATGCGCGGGGTGACGATCGCGTACATCGCGGAGTCCGCCGGGGTGTCCGCGCCCACGGTCTCCAAGGTGCTCAACGGCCGGCCGGGGGTCTCCGACGACACCCGCGCCCGGGTGGAGGCGCTGATCAACCGGCACGGCTACCAGCAGCGGGCGCCGATCCGCAGCAACACGATGGAACTCGTCTTCCGCGACGTGGCCGACCACTGGGGCATGGAGATCGTCCTCGGCGTCGAGCAGGTGGCCCGGCACAACCGCGTCGGTCTCATGGTCTCCGCGTTCGACGCGGAGTCGCCGCTGGACGACATCGTGGACCGGCGCCCGGACGCCGTGCTGTCCGTGGCCCGGCTGACCAGCGCCGATCGCGAGCAGCTCTCCGCCAGGAACATCGCCTTCGTCGTGTTCGACCCGGTTGAGGCGCTGCCGGACGACGTACCGTTCGTCGGCGCCACCAACTGGCGCGGTGCCCGATCGGCGGCCCAGCATCTGATCGACCTCGGCCACCGCCGCATCGCGATGATCAACGGGCCGGACCACGTGTTCTGTCGCATTCGGCGCTCCGGCTACGCGGACGCGATGGAATCGGCGGGCCTGCCGGTGCCGCCGGAGCTGCTCATCGCCACCCAGCTGACCCGCGAGCACGGATACGCGGCCGCGCGCACGCTGCTGGCTCTGCCGCGGGAGAAGCGCCCCACCGCGATCTTCACGGCCAGCGACGTGCAGGCCGTGGGCGTCTACCAGGCCGCGCGCGAGGCCGGGCTGAGCATTCCCGATGACCTGAGCGTCGTCGGCTTCGACGATCTGCCGGTGGCCGAGTACCTGGACCCGCCGCTGACCACCGTGCGACAGCCGCTGGCGGAGATGGCCGCCGCCGCCACCGAGCTTGCCCTCGCCCTCGGCCGCGGCGAGCGGCCGGCGCAGATCGGCCTCGAGATCGCGACGACCTTCGTCGGTCGCGCCAGCACGGCCCCGCCCAGGCCGTGACTCCGCGATGACGCACCGCGTGCGTCATACTCTCCGTGGAGTCGGGAACGAGGAGGTGGCAGGCCGGTGGATGGCACGCCCGAGGAGGCGGCGGCGGAGCACGAGCCCGGGCGCGAGGGGGAGAGCGCGCTCGGACCGGCGGCCTACCGCCCCGGCTACGAGGTGGCCGCCGAGCAGATCCTGCGGCTGATCGTCGAGTCGGAGCTGGCGCCGGGCGACCGGATGCCGACCGAGAACGAGCTGGCCGGGCGGCTCGGCACCAGCCGGACCGTGGTCCGCGACGCGGTCAAGATCCTCTCCGCGCTGGGCCGGATCAGCGTGCAGAAGGGCCGCGGCCTGTTCGTGGCGGACGACGGGGGCATGCTCGGCTCCGCGCGCTGGGGCGGCTTCTTCCTGCCCACGGACCTCGACCACGTCTACATGCTCTTCGAGTTCCGCCGGGTGCAGGAGGTGGCGGCCAGCCGCCTGGCCGCCGACCGGGCCACCCCGCCCGAACTGCGCGTCATCGAATCCGCCGCGCACCTGTGCGCGGAGGCGTACCGCAGGAGGGATATCGCGCTGTTCGATCGCGGAGACGACGAGTTCCACCTCGGCATCGCCGCCGCCGCGCACAATCCGTTCCTCGTCAGCGCCGTGCGCGAGGCCCGGCGGTTGCAACGACAGTCCAGCACGATCGGGCTGCGCGGGGAACTCGGCGGCCATGTCGAGGGTGCGCTCGCCGAGCACGAGGCGATCTACCGGGCGATCCGCGACGGAGACGCCGAGAAGGCGGCCGAGGCGGCGGCGCAGCACCTGGACAACACGCTCGAGGACTACCGGCGCGAGATCCAGCGCCGCGTGTTCGGCTGAACGTGCCCCTGCCGGGGCGGGCGCCCCGGCAGGGAGAACTCTGCGCTGACGATCCCGGCCGACGGCGTGCGCCCTCGGCCGCGAACCGGTTGCCCGTGCTCAGGAGTTACGGGTGCTCAGCCGAGGTTCCATTGCTGGTTGCCCCCGCCGGCGCAGGTCCACAGCTCGAGCAGTGCGCCGTTGGCGGTTCCGCCACCGGCCACGTCGAGGCAGAGGCCGGATTGCACCCCGGTGATGGTGCCGTCGGGGTTGAGGTTCCACTGCTGATTGGGCTGGCCGTTGCAGGCCCAGATGATGACCTTCGTGCCGGGAGTGGTGCCCTTCCCGGAGGCGTCGAGGCACAGCTGGCTGCTGCCGCTGAACAGGCTGATCTGTCCCGAGGAGTTGCGCGTCCAGGACTGGTTGCTGCCGCCGTTGCAGTCCCAGATCTCCTGCTGGGTGCCCTGGGTGGTCGTGGAGTTGGGATCGTCGAGGCACTTGGCCGCACCGACCGCGGTGATCTGCGCGGTGCCGATGCCGCCGTTGGTGGTGACGCCGGACCGGTTGATGACGTTCTGGGCGGCTGACGGCCAGGCGGTGCCGCTTACCTGGACGTTGCCACTCAGGACGTTGTTGTGCGGCGAACCGGTCGAGACGGCGGCGCTGCCACTGTTGTACCAGTTGCCGATGAAGGAGTTGTCATCGGTGTTGTTGTTGGAGTTCGCGTTGGTGAAGGCCCAGGTCCCGTTGTCCTGAAGGACGTTGTTCTGCAGCGTGAGGTAGCGCGAGCCCTCGTCCATGTAGAGGCCGATGGTGTTGTTGTTGTCGTAGACGTAGTTGTCGTCGATGATGGCGCCGGGGTTGGCGGACAGGTTGTAGATGCTGCCGCCGTCGTGGAACACCTTCTTCGTGCCGTGCACCTTGTTGTAGGTGACGATGGTGTTCTGAAGCGTGGTCGGTGTGGTGTAGATGGGCTGGTAGTTGTAGGTGCCGCGGTTGACGTAGTCCTGGCTGCCGCCCGCGTCGTTGATTCCCCAGCCCCAGCCGATGTCGATGCCGTCGTAGCCGAGGTTCTCGACCTCGTTGTGCGTGATGACGGCGTGCGAGACGTACGTGGACAGGATGCCGGGCATGTCCTTGTAGTCCTGGGCGACGTTGTTCACGAGGTTGTTGCTGATGGTGATGTTCTGGTCGGTCATCGCCGTGTTGGACGGGTGGTGCGCGTTCGGCTGGACTCCGCCGACGACGATTCCACCGCCGGAGTCGTTGGTGAAGGTGTTGCCGTTGGCGGTGATGTTCGAGGCGCCGAGGCCGGTGCCGGAGGCGACGGCGTCGTTGTCCTGGCCGATGCCGAGGCCGGTCTCACCAAGGTTGGTGAAGGTGTCGCCGCTGAAGGTGATCCCGCTCGCGGCCGAGACCTGGACCGCGGCGGGGGCCTCGCCCCAGCTGTTGCGGGTGGACTCGAACGCGGTGCAGCCGGAGGAGCAGGAGGTCAGGAAGTCCGAGGGCTCGTTGGTGTAGGTCTGGTTGAGGAAGGTGCCGGTCT
>DASTAE010000359.1:0-13633 GCA_035712985.1 Actinospica sp. | reverse complement strand
GCTGCTGGTCGAGCCACTGCTGACGCAGGCTCGGATCCAGTTCCCAGGGCCAGTTGTCCTCGACCAGGCCGACCCCGGCCAGCGCGGCGGCCGCGCCCACGGTCATCGCCTCGACCGAGCCGGCCGCCTGGCCGTCCGGCTTGAACAGCGGACGGCGGCCGAGCCTGGCCATCGTCAGCACGGTGACGGAGCGGCGCTGGGCGCGCGCGTCGGGACGGGTCGCGGGCGGATCGCCGTGCCGCAGCGTGCCGAACTCGACGATCCCGTCCGGCCCGGTGCTCACCGCGCCGAGCGAGCGCCGGCCCTGCCAGCCCGCGTCCAGCCCGTACCAGGGCAGCCCCGAGTCCGCGTACACGGACAGGGCGTCCGCCGCGGTGGGCACCCGCCGATTGGTGTGGTCCGAGCTGTCAGAAGAGGTGTTGGTGAACTCCGCCGGATTCCTGCTCAGCATCCGGTCCTCGCAATCCTTCTGCCGGGCGACGCCCCGCGTCGCGGGCCCGGCGCTCCGTCACACGGAGCGGGTCACCGGACCGGGACGGTCAGGTGGCGTCGGCGTCGTACGGCGGCTGCTCGCCCGCCGGGAGCGCGGCGCTCCCGTTGGCCGCGCTGGTGGGACGCGGGGCGGGGACGGCGGCCGGGCTGAGGGTGCCAGCCTCGTTGATCGTGCCGTTGATGTCCTTGCGCAGGTCGCGCAGCTCCTCGCCCTCGCCGAGCAGGTTCTTGCGCACGAAGGTCTTCGGGTTCAGGTCCTCGAGGTTGAGGTTGTCGAACTCCGGACCGAGCTCCTTGCGCAGATCCTCCCGGGCGTTGTCGCTGAAGGCGCGGACCTGGCGCAGGAACCGGGCCGCGCTCGCGGCCGCCTGCGGCAGCTTGTCCGGACCGAACAGCACCACGCCGAGCCCGAGGAGCACGACTATCTCGGGCAGTGAAAGGTCGAAGAACATCGCAAGGCTCCGGCGGGTCTCAGTGCGGCTCTGCGGGGCGTCAGTGCAGCAGGTCTGTGTCGAGTTCCACAGTAATCCCCGATCCGGGCCCGGTGACAGAGGCTCCCCGAACATCACCCGCCGGAACGGGCGGTTCGGAGCTGAGCTGTTACACGGGTTCGGGTCAGTGATCGAGTATGTGTGTGGACTACTTGACGAACCACGCCGGCCGCAGGCCGAGACCCGGCTGCGCGTACTCGGGACGCAGCGGCGAGCGCGCGGCGCCCTGGCCCTGGCCGACCCGGGCGAGGCCGGGGCCGGAGGAGTCGTCGCCCTCGGGCTCGCCCGCCGTGGACGGCAGCGGGCGCAGGCCCACCGCGAACTCCGGCAGGAAGGAGGCCGAGCGCCCGAACAGGCCACCCAGCGTGCTGGACCGGCCGCCGCCCGCCGCCCCGCCGGAAGGCGGGTCGTCGGAGTCGCGCCGGTTGCCGTGGGACTGCGGGATCTGGAAGAGCGCCGCCATCAGTCGGGCCGAGGGCTCCGGCATCGCCATGGCGCCGAGCTGGTTCTTGAGCGCGCGCTCCGACTCCACGAGGCTGCGGCACTGCGCGCACCCGGCGATGTGCGCCAGGGCCCGGTCCCGATCATCGTGCGAGAGTTCGCCGTCTACGAGCGCCGCGAGACGCGGTCCGAGGTGGTCGCCGAACAGTGCCATGATCAGCGGGCTCCCTTGCCGCCACGACCCTGGCTGCCGCCCTGGGTCTCCTCCAACGGATCGATGCTGTCGTCGAGCGCCGCGTTGCGCGGGTCCCGATGGGCGAGCGCGGCGCGCAGCTGCGCGCGGCCGCGATGGATCCGGGAGCGGACGGTGCCGAGCTTGACCCCGAGGGTCGCGGCGATCTCCTCGTAGGACAGGCCCTCTATGTCGCAGAGCACCACCGCGGCGCGGAACTCCGGCGGCAGCGCGGCGAGCGCGGCCTCGATGTCCCCGTCGAGGTGGGTGTCGAAGTAGGCCTGAGCAGGCGTCGGCTCACGCCCGGGCAGCCGCTCGGCGGCGTCCTCGGCGAAGCCCTCGAAGCGGATCCGCGACTTGCGCCGCGCCTGGTCGAGGAAGAGGTTCGTGGTGATCCGGTGCAGCCAGCCCTCGAAGGTGCCCGGCGCATAGGTGCTCAGCGAGCGGAACACGCGGACGAAGACCTCCTGCGTGAGGTCCTCCGCGTCATGCCGGTCCCCGGTGAGACGGTAGGCGAGCCGGTACACGCGCGCCGAGTGCGTCCGCACGACCTCTTCCCAGGTCGGCGGCGTCCAGTCGACCGGAGACGGCCCGAGCCCCGCCGACTCCGCGCCGGCCTGCCCGCCCGCGCCCGCCGCGTCGGCTCCCTTGTGCTCAGCATCGCCCCCGAGCGCCACGGCACTACCTCCTCGTTTTCCGAGTACCGCTGCACTAGCCACCATAGCCTGCTGCCCCTTCGCCATGCCTGAGAACGGCCTGAAAGTTGACATAGAGCTTGTCAACTTCGACCCACTCGCCGAACCGAAGCCGGCCGAGCACTGGACACCCGGATCAACGAGTGAGGTGGTGGCGGTGTTCCCGGGCAGGTCGGAGGGCATTGGCAGGAGGAAAATCGCCGCTCCGCGGCGGTGGGGACAGGGCGCGCGGCACGCGCTGTGGGTGGCGTCTCGTCGACGGCCTGCGGCTCGAATGAGGGTTCTCACTTCAGTTTGCGCGAAGCGCAGCGCAGCATCGGTGGCGTAGGTAGGGCCGAACACGAACCGCAAAGCCGCCGACGCACCCCCGATCCCGACGACAGCCACGCGCCTGATCATCAACGTCGCGAAGCGGCGATTCTCCTCAGGCCGCAGGCAGGACCCTCATTCAGCCCAGCCGAGGGGCCCCTGTGATCAGAGTGATAGCCGAGGGTGACGGGGCGGTGCGTCAGGGTGACGGGGGCCGAGTACGCCGAAAGGCGGGCTCGCGCCGCGCGCGCCCGCCGTTCGGACGATCGGACCGCTTAGCCGATCACGTTCTTCAGGGCGTCGCCGAGGGCACCCGCCTCTTCGGCGTTGAGCTCGACGACTAGCCGACCGCCGCCTTCGAGCGGCACCCGCATGACAATGCCGCGCCCCTCCTTGACCACTTCGAGCGGGCCGTCGCCCGTTCGCGGCTTCATCGCCGCCATCCTCATTCCCCTTCCTGCTGCGGGCCTGCGCACGGTCACCCGCATCCGCGGAACCGCGCGTCCCAGCTACCAGACCGACGCGCGCTCCGTACTCAGCGCACACGGACACCCTGACCTGTCCCATTATCCCGCATCCCACCGACACTGCGAAAAGGAGCGCCTCCAACTGCGGCGGGACGAGCGGGCCCCGGCGTCTGGCCCTCACGGCTACCAGCGAGTAACTTCTTGGGTGAACCGAGAGGGAGAGGAACCACTGTGACCGCTGACAGTGCACAGCCGGAGCCCGTCGTCTACACGGTGGACGGCGCGGTCGCCACGATCGCCTTCAACCGTCCCGAGGCGATGAACGCTCTGGACGTGGCGACGAAGAACGCGCTGCTCGCGGCGCTGCGGGAGGCGAGCGGCGATCCGAAGGTGCGCGCCGTCGTGCTGACCGGGACCGGGCGGGCGTTCTGCGTGGGGCAGGACCTGCGCGAGCACCTGACGAAGGTGCTGTCCGGCGACAACGAGACCATCAGCACCACCGTGCGCGAGCACTACAACCCGATCACGCTGCTGCTCACCGGCATGCCGAAGCCCGTCATCGCCGCGGTGAACGGCGTGGCGGCCGGCGCGGGGGCGGGCTTCATGCTGGCCTGCGACTTCCGGGTGGCGGTGGACACCGCGGGGGTGAACCTCGCGTTCGCGGGCGTGGCGCTCAGCGCGGACTCGGGCGCGTCGTGGACGCTGCCGCGGGTGGTCGGGCAGGCCAAGGCCGTCGAACTGCTGCTCCAGCCGGAGACGATCAAGGCGCCCAAGGCGCTCGAGCTCGGACTGTTCACCGAGGTCGTGCCCGCCGACGCGTTCGCCGAGCGGGTGCGGGAACTGGCCGAGAAGCTGGCGGCCGGGCCGACGGTCTCCTACGCGTCCATCAAGGAGTCGGTGGCGTACGGCGCCACCCACACCCTCGCCGAGACGCTGGAGAAGGAGGACGAGATGCAGGTCCGCTGCTTCCAGGCCGCGGACCACATGGAGGCGGTCGGCGCGTTCCTGGAGAAGCGGGAGCCGAACTTCACCGGTCAGCGCGCGGACGGCTGAATGGTCGTCCGAGCCGCCTGAACGGTCGGGGTGGTTCAGCGACGGGTGTCGGGGCCGGTTCCGGGGTGGGCCGCCTGGAACCGGGCCTTCAGAAATCCGGCGCGAGGAACGAGCGGTGCGCCAGCCGCACCGTCTCGCGCAGGAAGGGGCGCTTGGCCCGCGTGTAGCCCTCGGCGTCGTCGCGGTGCACCTTCGCCAGGTGCCGCTTGAGGTCGGCGTAGGCCTGGCGGCGCTCCTCGTGCGCGCCCAGGTAGTGGGTCAGCAGCAGCTGGTCGAACTCCCAGGTCCCGCCGGACCGGCAGACGAACAGCCGCGCGGGGCACTGCGGGGTGCCCGGGGTGTGCTTGCGGGCGGTGGCGAAGGCGCGGCGGTCGGGCTCGCGCTCGACGAGGCTGAAGCCGAGGGCCTCGAGCTCGGCGCGGTAGTCCTCCTCGGCGTCCGGCTCGGCCACGGCGATCAGGATGTCGACGCAGGCCCGGCCGAGCAGGCCGGTGACCGCGGTGGAGCCGATGTGCTCGACGAGCACGGCCCGCTCGCCGAGAGCGGCCGTGATCAGGCTGCGGTACTGCTGGAAGTACGCGGACCAGCGGTCGTCAAACGGCCTGAGCTGGACCGGCGTCGAGTCGAGAATCTCCTGGGCGATCTGCTGGGCCACACCGCACCTCCGGGACACGTCCGCACAACGCAGGTTGGGGTCGGGGTGCTGCCAGGAAACCGCGCCGCGGGGGCGACGTCAAGACGTCACGCGGAAATCACCGGAAGTAGTGACCGCCTTCACTCCGCGCCGTCGCGCTCCTCGCGCGCTTCCCCGGGCCGCTCGGAGGCACCCTCGGTGACCTGCGTCTCAGCCTGCTGCGAAGGAACGCGGCCCTCGAGTTCGGCGATCCGGCGCTCCCGGACGTCGATCTCGTAGGCGAGCCGGTCGAGGACGTCGTCCACCTCGTCCATCCGGTAGCCGCGGGCGCCGACCGAGAAGCGCACCTTGTCCACGTCGCCGCGGGCGAGCAGTCCGGTGTCCGGCACGGCCGGGTCGGGCCGGTCCGGGGTCGCCGGGGACATGTGCCCCCCGCCGCCGACGGCCACCCAGCCCACCGCGATCAGCAGCGCGACGACCACGCAGAGCTGGAACCAGAACATCAAGACCGTCGCCTCTCCTTGTCACCGCGGGCTCCCGCGGGAGGCACTTTACCGTGCCCGGGATACGGTGTGGCGGTGGAGCGATCTGAGAATCCGCTGAATACCGAGGCCCTGCTCGAGCTCGACCGGGCGCACGTGTGGCACCCGTACGGCCCGATGCCGGGGCGGGTGGCGCCTCTTCTGGTGACGGGGGCGGAGGGCGTGCGCCTCGACGTGCGGCTGCCGGGCGGCGAGCGGACGCGGCTGATCGACGGGATGTCCTCCTGGTGGGCCGCGATCCACGGCTACCGGCACCCGGTGCTCGACGAGGCGGCGCACGCGCAGCTGGACCGGATGGCGCACGTGATGTTCGGCGGCCTCACGCACGAGCCCGCGATCCGGCTCGCGGAGCGCCTCGTGGAGCTCACGCCGGATCCGCTGCGGCACGTGTTCCTGGCGGACTCCGGCTCGGTCTCGGTCGAGGTCGCGATCAAGATGTGCCTGCAGTACCAGCGCTCGCTGGGCCGTCCGGCCAAGCGCAGGCTGCTGACGTGGCGCGGCGGCTATCACGGCGACACCTTCCACCCGATGTCCGTGTGCGACCCCGAGGGCGGCATGCACAGCCTGTGGCGCGGTGTGCTGCCGGAGCAGGTCTTCGCGGATGAGCCGCCCGCCGGATTCGACGCGGAGGCGGATGCGGCCTACGTGGCGCACCTGACCGAGCTGATGGAGCGTCATGCGCACGAGTTGGCGGCGGTGATCGTCGAGCCGATCGTGCAAGGGGCCGGCGGGATGCGGTTCCACTCCCCCGCCTATCTCCGCGCGCTGCGCGAATTGTGCGATCAGTACGACGTATTGCTGGTCTTCGACGAGATCGCGACCGGTTTCGGGCGCACCGGCGCGCTGTTCGCGGCTGAGCATGCCGGGGTCAGCCCGGACGTGATGTGCCTGGGCAAGGCGCTGACCGGGGGCTATCTGACGCTGGCCGCGGCCCTGTGCACCTCGCGGGTGGCCGAGGGGATCAGCGAGGGCGAGGTGCCGATCCTGGCGCACGGGCCGACGTTCATGGGCAACCCGCTCGCCGCCGCCGTCGCCAACGCCTCGCTGGAGGTGCTGACGAACCCGCGGCTGCGCGGCGGCGTGGCCTGGCAGCAGGACGTGGCCCGGATCGAGCGCGGGCTGCGCGACGGGCTCGACGGGCTGCGCGAACTGCCCGGGGTGCGCGGCGTGCGCGTGCTCGGCGCGATCGGCGTCGTCCAGCTCGACCGCGAGGTGGACGTGCCGGCGGCCACGGACGCAGCCGTGGGCAACGGCGTCTGGCTGCGTCCGTTCCGCAATCTGATCTACACGATGCCGCCCTACCCGACCGAGGACGGGGACCTCGCCGCGATCTGCGCGGCGATGGGGGCGGCCGCGAAGGCCTCGGTCAGCGCCTGACGACCGGGAGCGCCGAGCGGATCAGCTCGACGGCCTCCTCGGGCGAGTCGGTGACGTGCACCAGGTCCAGGTCCTTGACCGAGGCCTTGCCGCCGGCCACGACCGCGTCCCGCAGCCAGTCCACCAGGCCGTTCCAGTACGCGGAGCCGAGCAGCACGATCGGGAAGGACGTCACCTTCTGCGTCTGCACGAGGGTGAGCGCCTCGAAGAGCTCGTCGAGGGTGCCGAAGCCCCCCGGCAGCACGATGAACCCGCGCGCGTACTTCACGAACATCGTCTTGCGGACGAAGAAGTAGCGGAAGTTCAGGCCGAGGTCCACGTAGTCGTTCAGGCCCTGCTCGAAGGGCAGTTCGATGCCGAGGCCCACGGAGAGGCCGTCGGCCTCGACGGCGCCGCGGTTGCCCGCCTCCATCGCGCCGGGACCGCCGCCGGTGATCACCGCGAAGCCCGCCTTCGCGAGTTGGCGGCCCACGTCCACGCCGATCTGGTACTCCGGCGTGCCCACCTTGGTGCGGGCCGAGCCGAACACGGCCACGGCCGGGCCGATCTCGGCCAGCGTCTCGAAACCGGCCACGAACTCCGAGGTGATCCGCAGCACCCGCCACGGGTCCTCGTGCAACCAGTCCGTGTCCCCGTCCGCCTCGAGCAGCCGCTGGTCGGTCGTCGTTCCGTCGGACGACGGGATCTGCTTGCGACGCAGCAGCACGGGGCCGCGGAAGCGTTCCTTCAGGTGCCGCCGGTGCTCCCCGGCGCCGTTCCCGCCGTTGCCCGGGCGGTCGTTCTCCTGAGCGCCGATGCGCTCCGTCTCTCTTTCAGTCACACAGCCCACGGTAGCCGGTCGCCGCACGCGGACCGTTGCTAACCGATGACGCCGTTCAACATTTCCGGCAACGCGCTGTAGGTCGTCCCGTTCGAGGCGGACAGGTGCTCGGAGAGCCAGATGAAGGACTGCGGCTCCACCGACTTCCAGACGCCGATGTTGTGCCCGCCGCGCTCCGAGATCAGCGTGTCCACCGTCGTCGGGGTGCGCACCGCGTTCGCCATCGCCGCCGCCTCGGAGGCCACGTCGCTGTCCTGCCGGGTGCCGGTCAGCAGCAGCGCCACGTTCGCCGGCTTCCTGTGCTTGAGCAGCCAGAGCGGGGAGTTCTCCTGGTACGCCGTGGTGCCGGGCTTGAGCAGGTCGCCGTCCGGGTGGTCGTCGCCGCTTATCGACACGGCCGCCGCGTACAGGTTCGGGTACTGCAGCACCAGCTTGGAGGCGCACAGGCCGCCCTCGGAGTAGCCCATCATCCCCCAGCCCTCGCGCGCGGCGGAGACCCGGAAGGAGGTCGTCACCAGGTTGCGCACGTCCTGGGTGAGCCAGGTCGCGACCTGCGGGCCGCCGGGGATGTTGGAGCAGTCGGGGTCGTGCCGGCCGTCCACGTTGATGGACACGGCGACCAGCACCATCGGGTGCTGCTCGGCGGCGGCGACCTGGCGGCTGACCACCCACGGCGACTGCATGGCCGTGAGCCAGGTCTGCGGCGTGCCCGGGCTGCCCGGGAAGAGCTCGACGACCGGGAACCTCACGTTCTTGTACGCCGCGTCGGTGTACTGCGCGGGCAGCCAGACGTCCACGCTGCCGGTGATCTTGGAGGCCGGCCCGGTGATGTCGGCCTGGTACTCGGTGCCGTACTGCATGCCGCGCGCCTTGGCGAACAGCTTGAAGTTGGGCAGCCCGGCGCTCTGCACCCCGCTCTTCGCCGCGATCGTGGACTGCAACGCCTGCGGGGTCGCGGCCTGGATCGCGCCGGTCGCCCCGTTGTCGCCCATCAGGTCCGACCAGGAGTAGTACAGCTGGAAGGAGTTGTTGATCCACAGCGCCGCGAGCAGCACGGCCACCGACTGCGACAGCAGGATCAGGCCGAGCCGCGAGCCGAACTTCACCGCCCTCGGCCCCGGCAGCCTGTTCCACAGCAGCAGGGTGAGCGCGGGAAAGAGCACCACCCCCACGATCACCAGGGCGAAGAATCCCCCGCTGGTCAGCCCCATAGCCCTCGCACCCTGTTCCCACTCGACCCGACCGTTCGAACCCTCTTGTCAATCACTGCGACGATCGAGCCGTTGCGGAGGTTTCGACGGACTTCAGATTATCTTCAGACCGCCACAAACCCGTGATCTCAGCGAGACCCTTGATCAAGGCCGAGCCATGCGCGCATCCGCTCGACGGCCTGGGCGATCAGGGCCGCGTCGACGTACTCCCCCCGAGTATGCGCGAGGGTCGGGTCGCCGGGGCCGTAATTGACCGCCGGTACACCCAAACCGGCGAATCGGGCCACGTCGGTCCACCCCTGTTTGGCCGCCGGGATGCCCCCGACCACCCGGGCGAACTCGGCCGCCGAGGGCAGCGATAGACCCGGTGCGGCGGCCGGGGCGCTGTCGGTGACCTCGACCTCGAAGTCGGCGAAGACCGCCCGGACGTGCTCGGCGGCCTCCTGCTCCGTGCGGTCCGGGGCGAAGCGGTAGTTGACCGTGACCACGCACTCGTCCGGGATCACGTTGCCGGCCACGCCGCCGGTGATCCCGACGGCGTTCAGGCACTCGCGGTAGACCAGGCCCTCGACGTCCACCTCGCGGGCCTGGTACTCGGAGAGGCGCTGCAGGATCGCGCCGGCGCCGTGGATCGCGTTGACGCCCAGCCAGTCCCTGGCGCTGTGCGCGCGCACGCCGCGGGTGGTCACCGTGGCCCGCATCGTGCCCTTGCAGCCGCCCTCGATCTCGCCGTTGGTCGGCTCGAGCAGGATCGCGAAGTCGGCCGCGAGCCATTCCGGGTGCTCGCGCGCGAGGTGGCCGAGGCCGTTGCGCGCCGCCTCGATCTCCTCGCAGTCGTAGAACACGAAGGTCAGGTCGCGGTTGGGTGACGCGCCGTCAGTCCGGCCGACCTCGTACGCGACCTTCAGCTGGACGGCGACGCCGCTCTTCATGTCGGTCGTGCCGCAGCCGTAGAGCCGCCCGTCCTCGAGCCGGGAGGGCACGTTGTCGGCGATCGGCACGGTGTCCAGATGCCCGGCCAGCACGACCCGCTCCAGCAGGCCGAACCCGGTGCGCGCGACGACGTTGTTGCCGTACCGGTCGACGCGCAGCCGCGGCAGGTCGCGCAGCACCCGCTCGACCTCGTCGGCCAACTCCTTCTCGTCGCCGCTGACGGACGGGAAGTCGACCAGCGCGGCGGTCAGCGCGGCGGCGTCGAGGGAGAGATCAAGCTGACGGGGCATCGGTCCGGCCTCAGCCCGTGGCCAGGCCGTTGTCACGCAGGATGTCGTTGAGCTGGGCCTTGTTGTGCCGCTCGCCCTCGCCGAGGCGCTTGAGCACCAGCACGCAGGGCAGGCCGAACTCGCCGCCCGCGAACTTCTTGGCGCGGCTGCCGCCCACGGCCACGCACCAGTCCGGGACGTGCCCGCGGCTGAGCTCCTCGCCGGTCTCCGCGTCGATCACCGGGATCGAGGCGGTCAGGATGGTGCCCGAGGCGAGCACCGAGCCGTTGCCGACGCGGGCGCCCTCGACGACCATGCACCGGGAGCCGATCGTCGCCTCGTCGCCGATCACCACCGGCTTGGCGTTCGGCGGCTCGAGCACGCCGCCGATGCCGACGCCGCCGGACAGGTGCACGTTCTTGCCGATCTGCGCGCAGGAGCCGACGGTGGCCCAGGTGTCGACCATCGTGCCGGAGTCCACGTAGCCGCCGATGTTGACGAAGGAGGGCATCAGGATCGTGCCGGGCGCGCAGTAGCTGCCCCAGCGGGCGACCGCTCCGGGCACCACGCGCACGCCGTCGAAGGTGGTCTTCAGCGGCATCTTGTCGTGCTGGTAGAAGTCGCCGACCTTGTTCTCGACCATCTCGAGCACCTTGAAGGTGAGCAGGATGGCGCGCTTGGCGCGCTCGTCCACCACGACCTCGTCGGTGGCCGGGTCCACGAAGGCGACGCGCGCGGCCCCGGTGTCGAGCAGGTCCACCGCGTCGACGACGAGCTTGCGGGCCTCGGCGTCGGCCGGCGAGAGCTCGGCGCGGCGCTCCCACAGTTCGTCGATCACGTCGGGGATCGGGGAGGTGAAGGCGGAGGGCGTCTGCGGAACGGTCATGGCGGCATCTTAATGCGGACCTGTGACGGGCCCACGAACCGTTCGGTACGCGGAATCGAATACGGTTGGGGCGACGAGAGAGGAAGTACGTCGCGTGTCCCACTCCAGCACCACGGCCTCCCAAGGCTCCCCCTCCGCGCCGAAGAAGCGCGGGGGGTGTCTGATCGGCCTCGTCGTGGTGCTCGTGGTGGCGGGATTGCTGGCCGGGCTCGGTATCTGGCTGCTGCACAAGCTCGGTGGGATCTCGCTGTTCAACACGGCCCAGTGCGTGGCGACGGCGAGCAACGAGAGCTACACGTACGACCTCCAGCAGATGCAGAACGCTTCGACGATCGCGGCGGTCGGGGTGAAGCTCGGGGTGCCGACCTTCGGGATCGAGATCGCGGAGGCGACGGCGCGTCAGGAGTCCAAGTTCTACAACGTCACCGGCGGCGACCGGGACTCGCTGGGGCTGTTCCAGCAGCGGCCGTCGGAGGGCTGGGGCACCGCGGCGCAGATCATGGACACCACGTACTCCTCGACGGCGTTCTACAACGCGCTGCTGAAGGTCTCGAACTGGCAGAACCTCTCGCTGACCGTGGCCGCTCAGGACGTGCAGCACTCCGCCTACCCGGACGCGTACGCGGCGCACGAGGACGAGGCCAAGGTGCTGACGTCCGTGTTCACCGGGACCGTCGGCGGCGGGCTGACCTGCACGCTGGACGGGCCGACCTTCTCGCCGCAGGCCACGACCTCCTCCGGCCTGACGACGCAGGGCCAGGAAGTGGTCGCGGACGCGCAGAAGCAGTGGGGCACGGCCTCGCTGGAGGACGTCTCGAAGAGCACGCGCAGCTTCGCGCTCGGCGTGCCGAGCTCGCTCAGCGGCACGGAGGCGACGCAGCGCGGCTGGGCGTACGCCAACTGGGCGGTCTCCAAGGCGGAGGCGCTCGGCATCACCCAGGTGGGCTACGACGGCAAGACCTGGTCGGCGTCGAACAACTCGAACAGCTGGCAGTCCGCGTCCTCCTCGGACGCGCCGACCGGGCGCGTCGTCATCACGATGACGCAGGGCTCCTGATTAATCCTCAGATCCGATCTCACTGTCTACATATGTGACGTCGAATTCACCGAATCGGCCGTAGTTATCATTTCTTTACCTGCCCGAGCCGCAACCTGAGGCGCCCTCGCTCCGATAAGAGGGTGTCAACTCGTTCTGTGTTCAGCCGGACAGGAGCCGCACCATGGCAGGGAAACACCGCAAGCCGACCCGGACCGCGCCCCGGAACCTGGCCACGGCCGCGGCCGTGATCACCGCCGGGGCGCTGCCGATCGCCGCCGCCTCCAGCGCGTTCGCGGACTCAGCGCCGCTGACGGCCGCCCCGCTGTCCGCGCTGCCGCTCGGCACCACCGTGCCGCTCCAGGTCACCACGATGGCCGGTCCGGTGGAGAGCGCGCTGCCGCTGGCCGGGACGCTGGCCAGGGCGGTGACCTCGGCGGTGGACACCGGCGATCTGCAGAACGGCCTGACCGGCGCGATCTCCCCGCAAGCGCAGACCCGGGAAGCCGTGATGACCGGCCAGGCCTCGGCCGAGACCGCGGACCTGGCCGCCAAGACCACCCAGATGACCGGCAAGCTGACCAGCATCGTGCCGGTCAGCGGCCTGGTGCACGAGGTGGCCCCGGCGATGGCCGGCGAGCCGATGCAGCTCGCGCCGACGCTGCTGCAGGACGGCACGGTCGGCACGCTCACCGACGGCTTCGGCGGCAAGAGCATGCAGCTGACGAACGGCGTGGTCGGCCAGGCCGCGCCGCTGGTCTCCCAGCTGCAGAAGCAGGGCGTGCCCACGGTCGGCGACGTGACCACCTCGCTGAGCCAGTCGAAGGTCCCGGTCTTCGGCACGGTCGGCAACCTCACCGCGGCGGTCCCGGTCAGCGAGATGGTCGGGAACAACAGCCCGGTGCTCGGCACCGTCGGGGCGGTCAGCGGCCTCTGACGGCCGCTCAGCCCGCGCAGGCGCCACGGCCCGTCCCCGTCCGGGGGCGGGCCGTTTCATATCCGCATACCAGATGCTCTCTGGACGTCTGAATTCCAAAACTCTTCTATTTACCGAATCGTTACCGCGCCTGGCCGCAACCTCAGGCTCGTCCCACTCGTAATTCCCCATGAACGAACGAGAAATGCAAGTGCCCGTCGTTCCCCAGTTCACCGAAGAAGAGGAAACACCATGAAGCACGCCGGACGCCGTATCGCCTCTGCCGCCGCCGCGACCGCAGCCATCGCGGTCCCGGTCGTCGCGGCCGCCAGCGCGCAGGCCGACAGCCTGCCGGTCGTCGGCTCCCTGCCCGCCGTCAGCAGCCTGACCCAGGGCCTGCCGGTCGGCGCCAACCTGCCGGTCGTCGGCGACGCCGCAGGCGCCACCGGCGCGCTGGGCAGCCTCCCGGTCGCGGGCGGCGTGCTGAGCGGGGTCACCGGCGGCAACGGCGGCCCGCTGTCCGCGCTGCCGGTCAACAACCTGCCGGTGGTCGGCGGCGTGACCCAGAACCTGCCGCTGGTCGGCGGCCAGAACGCGGCCGCGCCGATGCAGCAGGCCGCCGCTCCGGTCGCGCAGGCCGCCCAGCAGGTCGCCCAGACCGCGCAGACCTACGTGGCCAAGCACAAGGCCTGATTCCCGGGGCAGTGATACGCGGAGCCCCGCCGCGGCCACGTGGGTCGGTCGCGGCGGGGCTCCGGGCTCGGGGCCCGGCGAGGATCCGTCGCCGGACGCGGTACGAGGAAGGGCCTGGGGCGCGCCGATCGGCGCG
>DASTAE010000358.1:0-8581 GCA_035712985.1 Actinospica sp. | reverse complement strand
GCCCACGAAACACGACGAAGCAAGACACGCGCCAGCCGCTCGAAGATCGCCGTGGCGGTACGGTGCTGGATCAGCGCGGGCCAGGAGCACGGAGCATTCACTCGAACGGACGGAACACGGCTCAGGCCCCTGTGCGCCAGGTCCGGATCGCCGCCGGCATCGAGTTCAGTGCCGAATCCCCCCGATGGCCCGCCCAGATGACCGGTTTCCCGACCGGATTGTGGGAGCCGTATGGGAGCGTGCCCCCTGTTCACGAGTGGACGCGGTGGCGTATGGGTGCGACGATCCGCCCCGCGGAAGCGGGACGGGGCGAATGTGCGCCAGCCGTACTCGCGTGTCCGGCGCGACGCCGGAGTAGCTTATGCGAGCTGAGGAGTCTGCGGACTGTGGATGCCCCGAGCCGATGCACGAGCCAGTGCGACTCCCCTTGAATCCTCGTGTAGCCCCAGCCCGGATTGTCTCCGGCCGGCCGGGCGTTCAGCTCGACCAGCGGCTGCGGGAGAGGCGGGCGCCCCTCAGGCCGAGGCTGGGCCCACTGGCAGACAGTGGTCGAGCGAACCCGCGGGACTTGCCGTGCAGAGTGCCATCTGACGGTGGTGGTGTATGAGGTGGCCGCGGGACACTCGGGTCCGACTCGCGCCATTCGCGATGGTCGACACGAGCCGGAACAACACCACGTCCGACCGGTCAACCTGCCGAACGCGGGCACCAGGTCGGCACCGACAAGGCGGCGACGATGACAGCACGGCTGTACGTCATCGGCAGCCTGGTCGCCGCCAGCACCGGATTCACCGATGGTCCGTGACCGGCGTGATGCTCATCGGTGCCGACCAGCACAACGCGACGATCGGTGGCCTCTTCAACGGCAACGTCAGCGACGTCCAGGCGTTCCGCTGCGCGCTGGACCGCGACACAGGCCGCCGCGCTGCACGACCAGATCAGATGATCCCAGTGGAAGGGGGCGCCGGACTAAACCGGCGCTCCCTTCGTCACCTACTCATCTACAGGTGGTAGACCGGAAGCGGGCGGGTGATCGGACGGGCCAAGGCGCCCCCGGGGTAGTTCGCAAAGCCGTAGTTCAGCAGCGTCTCGGAGTCCGCGGCCACGACGTTCCAACTCGGGTCGTCGAGCACGATGCCGATGACGTTCTCGTGACCCTTGACGGCCTCGAACAACAGGCAGTCGCCCGCGGCGTTGGTGCTTCCGGTCTTTATGCCTTCGGTTCCGGCGTACACACCGAGGATCGGGTTCGTGGTGTTCCAGGTGAAGGCGGGGTGCTCGCCGGTGACGGCGTCCAGGTGGTACTGGCTGGTCTTCACGATCTGGGCAAACAGCGGGATCTGCATCGCGATCCGGCCGAGGTTGATCAGGTCACTCGGTGTCGAGTACGTGGAGTACTCAGTCGGGTCGGGCAGCCCGCTGAAGTCACTGAAGTGCGTGTTCTTCAGGCCGAGAGCCGCCGCGGTCGTGTTCATCTTGGCGATGAACCCGGCAAGGCCCGGCCCGTAAGCCTGCGCCAGCGTGTAGGCGGCGTCGCAGCCCGAGGGGACCAACAGGGCGTACAGCAGGTCGAGCGTGGTCAACTGCTGGCCGGGCACGAGCCCGGCGGTGCTGGCGCCGTACTCGTTGTCATAGGCGGTAATGCCATCCGGCACCGTATTCAGCTGGTTGAGGTTCAAACCGGCGGACTCGAGTACCACGATGGCCGTCATCACTTTCGTGATCGAACCCATCGGCACCTCGGTGCCCTCCGACCGGCCCCAGATCTCCGAGCCGGTCGCGGTTTCCTCGATCTCGGCGTACGCGGCCGAGATACCGGTGGGACCGGTCACAGAGCTCGTGATACCCGCGGCACTCGAGGCACTCGTCGCGCCGGTCACGCTGGTCGCACCGACCTCGCCGACCGCCGCCGCGCGGGCGGGCGCATGGGCGACCCGGAGGGCCTGCGCGGACGTAGGCGCGGCGACGGCCTGGGCAGGCTCCCCCACCGCGAACGCCGCACCGGCCAGGCTCACCGCTATCCCGACCGCCGTCATCTGCCTGCCAAGCCTGGTGGATCCGGACACCTACTCCTCCGTACCATCGTCATCCCCGTGGCGCCTGTGGGCGCGCCGCGTAGGATCCTCTCGGAGTCGAACTCGGAAAGCAATACCCTGTGAGGGCGCGCGAACGGAAAGGCAGGCGGTGAATCCGACCGTGCTGACGCAGGCCGCTTCGGGGACCTTGTCGCGAAGCGGTGTTGCAACCACCCCCAGAACCCGCCACGCCTCCGGCGGGTACTTCGCTGCTTCATCAGCCCACGCGTACGTCATGAGCAGGGACACGATCGGCCCGGGACACATGCCCACGGGTTGAGGCCCACAATAATGTCAACCAGCTGCTCTTAATCAGCGGGTTCGGGGTTCAAGTCCCTGACGGCGCACAAGGATTGATCTGCAGCGGCACTCGAGGAATCGAGTGCCGCTGGTCTTGTGTGGGGCCACAGTGAGGCCGTGTGGGGCCAGTTGGTGGAACGGGCCGCGGCCGGCCGGAATGTCTACCGCCTGGCGCCGTTCGGCATCGGCGATCCGCTGCGCGTCCTCCTATTCGTTTCAGCTAGCCGGCTCCGGTTGCTTTCAGCCAGGCTCCTGCTGCGGAGCCAGGCTCGGGACTGCCGCGCCGAACTCCCGGCGTAGGACGCTGCGGGCGGCGAGGTATCCCGGCATCCCGTGTACGCCGGGGCCGGGCGGGGTCGATGCCGAGCAGAGGTAGACCCCTGGCAGGGGCGTGCGGTAAGGGTCCAGTCGGGGCGCGGGCCGGAAGAGGGACTGGCCGAGTGTCATGGCTCCCGCGCCGATGTCGCCGCCGACGTAGTTCGGATTGTAGGTCTCGTATTCCCGGGCACTGATGCCTCGCGCGGCCAGGACGGTGTCGCGGAAGCCGGGCGCGAACTGCTCGATGCGCGCGGTGATCCGCTCGACCGGGTCGCCGGAATCGCCGTTGGGTACGTGGGCGTAGGCCCACAGCGGGCGGCGGCTAGGGAGCGCGCGGCTCGGGTCGGTGGCGGCGGGATCCACGACCAGGACGAAGGGTTCTTCGCCGGGCCGGCCGTGGGCGGTGGCTGTCTCCTGGCGGAAGATCTCGCGGGCGCTTCCGCCGAGGTGGACTGTTCCGGCGAGGTTCAGGGCCAGATCGCGCCAGGGCACGGGTTCGGAAACGAGGAAGTCGACTTTGGCCGCGCCCGGGCCGTAGCGGAAGCGTCGCAGGGCACGGGCGTACCGCGCGGGCAGTCCGGATCCGGCGATGCGCAGGAACTCGCGGGGCCCGACGTCGAGCAGGACGGCACGGCTGGAGGGGAGTTGGGCGAGGTCGTCGACGCGGCTGTCGGTGTTGACTCGGCCGCCGTGCCGGGCGATGTCCTCGACGAGGGCACGCGCGATAGCGGCACTTCCGCCGCGCGGCAGCGACCAGCCGGGGCCGTGGGCCAGGTGCCCCAGCAGCAGAGCCACGACGGCGCCGGGCGGACTGGGCAGGCGTCCCATGGCGTGGGCCGCGACCCCGGCGAGCAGCGCGCGGGCGGGTTCCTCGGCGAACTGGCGGCGGGCCAGGGACGTTCCGTGCAGCAGCACGCCGCGGGCCAGGGCGAGCGGCGCGCCGGGGTGGCGCGGAAGTTCTCGCCCGCCGTGCAGGACGAGCCGGACGACGGCGTCGCTGTGTTCGAGCAGCGGCGACATCAGCCGGTGCCACGCGCGACCGTCGCGTCCGAGTGCGGCGCAGGTGGCGTCGAGATCGCGGTAGGCGATGGCGGCGCGGCCGTCCGGCAGGGGGTGTCCGTAGCCGGCCTCGGCGTTGAGAAGTTCGACCCCGCGCGCGGCGAGGTCGAACTCCTTGAAGAACGGGGACGCCACCGCCATGGGATGCACGGCTGCGCACACGTCGTGGACCACGTCTGGCTCGAACAGCGCCTCGGTGCGCAGCCCGCCGCCGACGCTCTCGCGGGCTTCGAACACCTCCACCCGCAGCCCGGCCCGGGCGAGAGTGGCGGCGGCGGCCAGGCCGTTGGGTCCGCTGCCGACGATCACGGCGTCGATCGAGGCCGGCCCGGTCGCGCGCATGGTGACCTCAGCCTTCCGTCTGTTCCGAACTCCCGCTCGCGCGGACTCTGCCGTGAGCGGCTCGTTCGGATTCCGGCGTGAGCGGGACGAAGGGTGAGATGAACAGGTACTCGGGCTCGTTCTCGGTGTCGAATCCGGTGTGTCTGGCGATGACGAACTGGAAGCCCTGCGGCTGCGGGCGCTCGGCGTACTCGGCGCGGACCGCCCGGGTGACGAAGTCCCGCAGCAGCAGGTAAGAGCCGAAGCGGGTGACGTCCAGTGCGGGTTGGGCGGTGATGCCGAGGATCTCACCGCAGATGTCGAACAGCGCCTTCTCCCGGCGCCGGTCCGGGAACCAGAACATCTGCTTCCAGTCGCGTGGCGTGATGGACGAGGACTCGCTCCACAGTGTCTGCTCGTCGTCGTGGGTCAGGACGCGGTGCAGCAGGTGGAAGTCGTGCTGAGCCGGCTCCGGTGCGAAGAACCGCCAGTTCGGCAGGAGGAGGCCGAGCCGGTCGTAGTTGCGCACGCGGTCGAACGCGCGCTGCGGGTGTTGGCCGGCGGCGCTGACGGTGAACCAGGCGGCCAGCGCGCCGATCAGCAGCAGGCTGCGGGGCCCGGGTCCTCGGGCGGAGCCGGTGGGGTCGAGGGTTTCAGACACCGCGATTCTCCTCGTTGTTCGTCCGCGCCGCGTCCTGCATGAAGCGTTCGATCAGATCGGTGACCTGTCGGGCGGCGGCGGGGTCGGCCAGGATCCGGTCGTGGTCGGCGCCGTCGATCTGGTGCCGGACGGAGCCGGGGGCGGCACGGACGAGCTCGTCGTGCATCTCCTGCTGCTCCTTGTCCTGCCGTGCGGTGTATTCGGCGGTCAGCACGAGCGCCGGGACGTCCACCGCGGGCAGTTCGCCGTCGAACGCGCGGAACTCGGCCTGGGCCGCCTTCCATTCGCGCCGGCCGGCCTCCCAGAGCCGCGCGTCGCGGAACTCGGCGAGGAAGAGTCGGCGCGCCTGCGGGGGCAACTGATCGGTCCAGCTGGGGATGTCGAGCATCGGCCCGAGTCCGAGCGACAGCGAGATCGAGGCCGCGGTCAGCAGATCGCTGACCGCCTGCTCGCCCGCGGACTGGCGGGCGGAGCGCTGGAGTTCGGCAGGGTGGCTGGGGTCGATCAGGCCGAGGGCGGTGAACCTTCCCGGTAACCGGGCCGCGGCCTTCCACACGAGGTATCCGCCGAGCGAGTGGCCGAGAAGGACCACGGGGCGTTCCCCGGCGACCTGCGCGACGAGATCGAGCAGGTCATCGACGGCATGGTCGAGTTCGAACACGTGGTCATCGGCGCGGCGACTGGCGCCGTAGCCGGCGCGGCGGTAGGTGACGACCTCGTGTCGGCGGGCGAGCGACTGCACGACCCATTCCCACTGTTCGACGGGCCCGGCGAGGCCGGTTTCGACGACGATGAGAGGTTGGCGCGGATCCGCCTGCGCGCCTACCAGGCGGTAAGTCAATGTATTGCCGACGCTGGTGACGATGCTCGACTCGTCCCCGCGTCCGGCCAGCACCACGGCGCGTCGGTGGCGGGCTGCAGCGAGCGCCGCGCCTGCCGCGACGGCGAGCGCGGCGAGACCGGCGTAGGCCATCGTGTCGTCGCGCAGTTCCGGGCGCCCGGAGGTCGAGGTGCGGTGTTTGGGCCCGGCGGTGTAGAGCACGGCAGGGTGCATGGAGCCGAAGGCCCACAGGAAGCGTCCCAGTGCCATGAACCGGGCGTTGGCCAGGTGGAACGCGCCGACGGAGGCGACCAGCGCCGGGGCGAAGCGTCCCTTGGCCGCGTAGGCGAGAGGGAAGCCGCACTCCAGAGCCAGCACGGCGGCGCCGAGCGCACGCGCCTTCTTGGGGTGCCGCCGGATCAGCTCCCACGCTTTGTGGTCGCCGTAGGTGATGGTGCGGAACACGCCCGGCATGGCGCGGCCGCTGCGCCAGGTGGGGCTCGTCATCTTCACCCAGCCGGAGACCGCGTAGGAGAGCGACGACTGCATCGAGATGAACCAGAGACATGCGTCCACCACGCGCGGGTCGCGCTCGCCGGCGCGGGCGACCGCGGTCAGGCCGGAGACGAGGAAGGAGACCTGGTCGGCACCGTCGGATCCGTAGTGGTGGCGGGCGTAGAGGCCGAGTGAACTCGTGGCGAGCACCGCGTCCGCCGCCAGCCTCGCGCGCCGTGGAAGGGGGACGGGGGCCAACAGGGTCACCGCGGCCCCGATGCGCGCCATGTGCAGAGCCCGGGTGGTGCCGGGGGCGGCGACCGCGTCCAGCGCTTTCCGGATCGGGGCGGGCGAGCGCACGTGGTTGCCACGCATCCGCTCCCAGTTGTTGAAGCCGCCGGGTTTGCGGTCCGGTTCGTTGACCAGGTGCTCCAGGCTGGCTATCAGGTGCGTGACCGCGCTCAGCCGCTCGCTCAACGCCAGTGCCCGCGATCGGTTCAGCGTGGGCGGTGAGGCGACGGCCTTGAGGAACGAGGCGATGCGTGACATGCGGCGGGTTCCTTACTCTCGATCGGAGGTCCGGCTCTACGCCGGGTCAGGAGATCAGCTGCTTGGCGGCCAGTTCGGCGTAGAGTTCGTCGGATTCCAGCAACTCGAGGTGCGTGCCGCTCGCTCGCAGCGTGCCGTTCTCCAGCACGGCGATCTGCGCCGCGTTCCGCACGGTCGAGAGCCGGTGGGCGACCACGAGCACCGCGATGCTTTCGGACAGTTCCTGGATCACGTCGCGCAGGGCGCCCTCGTTGACCGCGTCGAGCTGTGACGTCGCCTCATCGAGCAGCAGGAGTCGAGGGCGGCGAAGCAGGGCCCTGGCGATCACGATCCGCTGGCGCTCGCCGCCCGAGAGCGAGTGGCCGCGTTCGAGGATTTCGGCGTCGAGGTTGCCGCCGAGGCGTTCGAGCAGTCCGTCGAGCCGGGTTACCCGCAGCGCCTCGTGCAGAGCGTCATCGTCGTCGGCCAGGTCGCCCGCGTAGCTGAGGTTCTCGCGGAGGGTTCCCGCCATCACCGGTGCGTCCTGCTCGACGTAGCCGATGCCTGCACGCAGTTCTCGCAGCGGCCAGTCGCGCAGTGTGCGGCCGTGCAGCAGGATCCGCCCGTGATCGGGGTCGTAGAAGCGCTCGACGAGACCGAGCGTCGTCGACTTGCCCGCGCCGGAAGGGCCTACGAGCGCGGTCACCCCGGTCGCCGGGACACGCAAACTCAGCGAGCGCAGCGCGTCCACGCTCGCGCCGGGGTAAGCGAACGTGACGTCCTCGAAAACGAGAGCGTCCGCGCCCGTCTCGCCGGGCACCGTGGCGGTGGATGTCGACGTCGGCTCGGATCCGGTCTGCTCGAGCTCTTCCGTGGGTAGCGCCGTGACCTCGGTGATCCGCTGGACGGCCGCGCGAGCCGCCTGTAGGTATGTGCCGACGTTGACGAGCGAGAGGACCGGCTGGGCGAGGTAGAGGACGTAGAGCAGGAAGGCGATGAGCGTGGCCACGGTGATACTGCCGTCGGTCACCAGGACTCCGCCGACACCGAGGACCACCAGGAAGGCCACCTGGATCGCCAGCCCGGCCGCGGTGCCCATGACCGAGGCCCAACGGGCCAGCTGCACCCCCTGCTCGTAGCCGGTCCGTGCCGCCTGCTCGACGCGGCCGGCCTCGAATTCCTCCGCGCCGGAGGCCTTCATCGTGCTGAAGGCACCCAGCGCGCGCTCGAGCACGTTGCCCATCTGCCCGACGGCCCGCTGTGCCTCCAGGCTGGCCCGTCTGATCTGCGGCATGACCACACCGACGACGAGTCCGAGCAGCGCGATCACGCCGAGGGTGATCAGCAGCAGCATCGGTTCGACCAGGCCCATCATCACCAGGGTGCCGACGATCATCACGGAACCGGTCAGCAGTTGGACCAGGGTCTGCGTCACGAGCTGGCGCAGCAGCGTGGTGTCCACCGTCGCGCGGGCGAGTAGGTCCCCGGTGGCCTGGCGGCGCATCGCGGGCATCGTCAACCGCAGCAGATGCTGTGTCAGCTGGAGCCGTCCGGCGAACACGACGCCTTCGGCTGCCCGCATCAGCAGGTAATTGCCGATCGCCATCAACACCGCGTCGACGAGCACGAGTACCACGAGGGTGGCCACTCGCCCGGAGACGCCGTGCCGCTGGGCGAAGGCGACGAGCAGCCACTCGACGGCGAGCGGCTGGAGCAGGCCGATCGCTCCGGCGACCACCAGCATCGCGGAGGCGACACCGATCTCGAGCCGGCGCGGGCGCAGCAGTCCCCGCATCGAGCCGAGAGCGCTGCGCAGTGAGACCGCGGCCGAATCGGGCTGTGCCGCGGGTAGACCGGGATCCTCTGGAGGAGCGGTGGTCGGCTCGTCTCGGGGCGCCTGCTCGGTAGGTGCGGCGGCGGCCTCGGCCTGCGGAACGACGGCCGTCTCCTCGACGTCCGCGCGGATGATCGTGTTGCTCACGGCGTTCCCTTTTCTTCGCGGCG
>DASTAE010000357.1:0-10862 GCA_035712985.1 Actinospica sp. | reverse complement strand
GTCCTTCTCCGCGTAGTCGTTGATGACCGTGCGCAGGCCGTTCGTGCCGTGCAGCGTGGCCAGCCAGAGCGTGAGCAGGTCCCAGATCTGCCAGAACGGCGAGGCCCAGCGGCCGGCCACGAAGGCGAAGTTGATCTTCTCCACGCCGCCGTCGAGCACCAGCATGATGAACAGGTGGCCGAGCACCAGGAAGGTCAGCAGCAGGCCGGAGAAGCGCATGAACAGCCAGCTGTAGAGCTCGAAGTTCGTCCGGCCCGAGCGGGCGGTGCGGCGCGAGCGCAGCTTGTGCGGCTCCTTGGGGGAGCGGGGGGCGTCGATCGCCGGGGTGGTGGTCGTGGTCATGTCGACTCGCTCCGTTCCTAGTAGCCGAAGATCGTGTGCAGCGAGTGCGCGAGGATCGGGTAGAACATCCCGATCATCAGGACCAGCCAGACGCCGACGACCCACCAGAGCATCTTCTTCTGCAGGCGGGGGCCCTTGGCCCAGAAGTCCACGGCGATGATCCGCAGGCCGTTGAAGGCGTGGAAGCAGATCGCCGCGGTCAGCCCGTACTCGAGGAAGTTGACGATCGGGTTCTTGTAGCTGTTGATCACGCTGTTGTAGTCGTGCTGGGAGACGCGCAGCAGCGAGGCGTCGAGCACGTGCGCGAACAGGAAGAAGAAGATCAGGACGCCGGTGATGCGGTGCGCCACCCAGCTCCACATGCCTTCCCGGCCGCGATAGAGCGTGCCCTTCTTCCCGGACCGGGAACTCGTCCCCGCGCCAGACGTTGTAGTGGCCATGGGCTACCCGTCGCCGCCTTCCATAGGTCGTCGCGTCCTCGTCGGCGTCAGAGTAACCACAGCCAAGGGTGATCCAATGACCATCAGAGGGGGTTTGTGAGCGAACTCGCATCGGACAATCTAGGACAATCACCCCCACTAGTGGATCTCGTGGGTGTGTGATTCGCACGACAGTCGGTCCTTGGCATGCGCCAAACGGGGCGCGCGGGGCGCGCCGCGGCCAGGGGTCGGACAGGGGACCGTAGGGGATGGCGAGGGCGGCTACCGCTCGGTAGGCTCCGAATCGGAGGCGACGCGCGCCTACCGAGTCTTTCCTGGATGGGGTACACGATGACGTCTGCCATGAACGAGTCGGGGCTCCCGATCGAGCCCGTGTACGGGCCGTCGGTGCTCGCGGGCTGGGACCCCGCCGCGAAGCTGGGTGAGCCCGGCCGCTACCCGTTCACGCGCGGCGTGTATCCGAGTATGTACACCGGTCGGCCGTGGACGATGCGGCAGTACGCGGGGTTCGGGACGGCGGCGGAGTCGAACGCGCGGTACAAGCAGTTGATCGCGAACGGGTCGATGGGGTTGTCGGTGGCGTTCGATCTGCCCACCCAGATGGGCTACGACTCGGACGAGCCGATCGCCGAGGGCGAGGTCGGCAAGGTCGGGGTGGCGATCGATTCGATCGAGGACATGCGCACGCTGTTCGGCGGGATCCCGCTGGACCAGGTGTCCACGTCGATGACGATCAACGCGCCGGCTTCGATCCTGCTGCTGCTCTACCAGCTGGTCGGGGAGGAGCAGGGCGCTGCGGCGAGCCGGCTGACCGGCACGATCCAGAACGACATCTTGAAGGAGTACATCGCGCGCGGCACGTACATCTTCCCGCCGGCCCCCTCGCTGCGGCTGGTGGCGGACGTGTTCGCGTACTGCCGGCGGGAGATCCCGAAGTGGAACACGATCTCGATCTCGGGCTACCACATGGCCGAGGCCGGGGCGTCGCCCGCGCAGGAGGTCGCGTTCACGCTGGCCGACGGGATCGCGTATGTACGTGCGGCGATCGAGTCGGGGCTGGATGTGGACGAGTTCGCGCCGCGGCTGTCGTTCTTCTTCGTCGCGCGCACCACGCTGCTGGAGGAGGTCGCGAAGTTCCGGGCGGCGCGCCGGGTGTGGGCGCGGATCATGCGCGAGCAGTTCGGGGCGAGGGACCCGAAGTCGCAGATGCTGCGCTTCCACACGCAGACCGCCGGGGTGCAGCTGACGGCGCAGCAGCCGGAGGTGAACCTGATCCGGGTGGCGCTGCAGGGCCTGGGTGCGGTGCTCGGGGGCACGCAGTCGCTGCACACGAACTCGTTCGACGAGGCGATCGCGCTGCCGACCGAGAAGGCCGCGCGTCTCGCGCTGCGCACGCAGCAGGTGATCGCGTATGAGACGGATGTGACCAAGACCGTGGACCCGTTCGCGGGCTCCTACGTCGTGGAGTCGATGACCGACGGGCTCGAGGGAGAGATCGAGGTGCTGCTGGGCCGGATCGAGGATATGGGCGGGGCGGTCGCGGCGATCGAGCAGGGCTTCCAGAAGGCCGAGATCGAGCGTTCGGCGTACCAGATCTCGCAGGAGATCGACGGCGGGCAGCGCACCGTGGTCGGGGTCAACCGCTACACCCTGGACGCGGAGGAGCCCTACGAGCCGCTGCGGGTGGACCCGACGATCGGCGAGCAGCAGGCGAAGCGGCTCGCGCGGCTGCGCGCCGAACGCTCGAACCACGAGGTGACCCGCGCGCTGGACGAGGTCAAACGCACGGCGGCGGGCAGCGAGAACGTGCTGTACCCGATGAAGGAGGCGCTGAAGGCCTGCGCCACCGTCGGAGAGGTCTCCCACGCGCTACGCGAGGTCTGGGGCACCTACGTCCCCCGCGACGCTTTCTAAAAAAGTCCTGGTGGGCAAAGAGATCGGTAGCGCGGGGATATGACGGCCCGTCATATCCCCGGCCACTCTACGCCGAACGAGTGGAACCGCCGGTAATCAGTTCGATCGTTCGTTCTTGCGTCGTATGGGTCGGCGGACTAAGAAATCTTCAGGATTCACACTCGGCGATCAATTGCTAACGTTCGGCGCGCCCCGCGGCGCGCTCGATGCGAACGTCCTGCTTGTGACCGCCGCAGCCGCAGGGGTTGCAGCGGCAGGGGTTGCAGCTGCAGCCACGGTTGGCGCAGCCGCAGGCGGCCTCCTGCGGCGCGGGGGATTGCGACATCGGCGCTGGCCCTTCTGTATTAGCAGGGGTATTACGGATAGCCCATTCCCCGGCGCGCCGAATACCACGCGTGATCACGGCGGCGCACTCGGCGCACGCCAGGGGGTGTTGAGGTGGCGTAAGCGGGGCGGGACATAGTCCGGTCGGATCATTTATCGCCCCCAGGCGGGTCAACTGGACGCAAAAACGCACCCTGGAAAGGATTGGCAGGACTACCGTTGGGGAATGGCAAGGAACCACGCCGCCCCGTATCACGTCGAAGACGCCGTGCCTACCGGGACCTTCGCGTTCGAGCTGAGCGAGCAGCGCGTGGCCGAGCTCATCGAGTTCCGCCGCGACCTGCACGCGCACCCCGAGCTGGCCAGGCAGGAGCTGCGCAGCACCCGCGTCGTCGCCGAGCGGCTGCGCGCCGCCGGCCTCGAGCCCCGCGTGCAGCCCTCCGGAACCGGCCTGATCTGCGATATCGGCGCAGAGCCCGCCCGCTCGGCCCGCCAGGGCTATGAGGGGCGCTTCGCGCTGCGCGCCGATCTCGACGCCCTGCCCATCCAGGAGGCCCCCGGCCTGCACTTCCGCTCGGTGACCGACGGCGTCTCGCACGCCTGCGGGCACGATATCCACACCACCGTCGTGCTCGGCACCGGGCTCGCGCTGGCCGAGGCGCTCGAGCGCGGCGTGCCGGTGCCCGCCACCCGGCTGATCTTCCAGCCCTCCGAGGAGGTCATGCCCGGCGGCGCGCTGGACATGATCGCCGCCGGCGCGCTGGACGGCGTCGGCCGGATCGTCTCGCTGCACTGCGACCCCAAGGTGGACGCCGGCCGGGTCGGGCTGCGCGTCGGGCCGCTGACCGCCGCCTGCGACAAGCTCGCGGTGCGGCTGACCGGCCCCGGCGGGCACACCTCCCGGCCGCAGCTGACCGTCGACCTGGTGCACACCCTGGCCCACCTGGTCACCGAGCTGCCCGCGGCCCTGTCCCGCCGGGTCGATCCGCGGCACGGCCTGTCCCTGGTCTGGGGCGCGATCAACGCCGGGCAGGCCGCCAACGCCATCCCGCAGGCCGGCGAGGCGCACGGCACCGTGCGCTGCATGGACGAGCGGGCCTGGGCCGAGGCGCCGGACCTGGTGCTGGAGCTGGTCGACTCGATCGCCGCGGTCTACGGCGCGAAGACCGAGCTGGACTACGTGCGCGGCGTGCCGCCGGTGGTCAACGACGTGGACGTCATCGACGCGATGCGCCGCGCGGCCGCCGAGGTGCTCGGCCCGGACGGCCCCATCTCGGTGGAGCAGTCCCTCGGCGGCGAGGACTTCAGCTGGTACCTGCGCCAGGTTCCCGGCGCGATGGCCCGGCTCGGCGTGCGCACCCCGGGCGATCCGGTGCAGCGCGATCTGCACCAGCCGAGCTTCCTCGCGGACGAGTCCGCGATCGCCACCGGAGTCCGCTTCTTCAGCCGGCTGATCCTCGGCTCCTGACGCTTCATCACGGCCCCGAACGGCCCGTTCCGCCATCCGGTGGAACGGGCCGTTCGGCTTGCCCCTACCCGGGTGCGATCGGGCTTGGTAACGTTTTCCCAGCCGAGGCCGAAACCCGTCCCCAGTGGTACCGTAAGTCAGCGAATAGTCACGATTTGTGATGGTTCGCCCCGGTGTCGTCGGGAGTGCATCACGGATTCATCTCGACTTCCCACCGGGAGAGTTGCGTTACGCCTACTTCTGGAGAACTCGTAACAAAACGGTTCAGGGTTGGATCTATTCTCTCAGGCGTCGGTCAGCCGTGACCGCGTTCTCTCAGGTTTCCCAACGTCGTGCGAGCGCCCAGGCGGGCGGGGACGTTGGCCCGTCTCAGGAGGCATCAGGGTGAAGAAGTCACTCAAGCTCGCCGCCGTGCTCAGCGCGGTCGGACTCGCAGCTGCGGCATGTGGATCGGCTCCCGTCTCGACCAGCGGTTCGGGCTCGACGACCTCGAGCTCGTCCTTCAGCGCGTGCATGGTGACCGACACCGGCGGTATCGACGACCACTCCTTCAACGCCGAGTCGTGGGCGGGCATGCAGGACGCCGCCACCTCCTCGGGCGGCAAGATCGGCGTCTCCTACGTCCAGTCCGCGACGGAGAACGACTACACCAGCAACATCGCCTCGCTGGTCAGCAAGGGCTGCAAGATCATCGTGACAGTCGGCTTCGCGATGGCCGACGCGACCGCCGCGTCCTCGAAGAAGAACCCGAGCCAGCAGTACGCGATCGTGGACAACGCCTCCTCGGGCTCGAAGGTCCAGGGCCTGGAGTTCAACACCGCGCAGGGCGCCTTCCTCGGCGGCTACTTCGCGGCCGGCATGACCAAGACCGGCAAGGTCGCCACCTTCGGCGGCGCGAAGTACCCGACCGTGACCGTCTACATGGACGGCTTCTACGAGGGCGTGCAGTACTACAACCAGAAGCACGGCACCAACGTGCAGGTCCTCGGCTGGAGCGAGAAGAGCCAGCAGGGCACCTTCGACACCTCGGCCAACCCCTTCGGCGACCTGTCCGGCGGCAAGTCGATCGCCCAGACGTTCCAGAGCCAGGGCGCGGACATCGTCTTCCCGGTGGCGGGCGGCACCGGCATCGGCGCGCTGCAGGCGGCCAAGGCGAGCAACGGCGCGCTCAACGCGATCTGGGTCGACGACGACGGCTTCTACTCCAACTCGGCGTACGCCTCGGTCATCATGACCTCGGTGACCAAGGGCATCGCGACCGCGGTGAAGACCTCGGTGACCAACGCCTACAACGGCAGCTTCTCCTCGACCGCCTTCATCGGCACCCTGGCCAACGGCGGCACCGGCCTCGCGCCCTTCCACGACTTCTCGTCGAAGGTCCCGGCCACGCTGCAGAGCGAGCTGAACACCGTGAAGGCCGGCATCATCAGCGGCACCATCAAGATCACCTCGACCAACCAGCCGACCGCCTGATCCGCGGCGACGGTTCGACCCGCCGGGTGCGCGAAGGGCTTGCGCACCCGGCGGGGCCAGTTCTAGTAACGCAGCAGGCGGCAGTAAGCAGTAGACCGAAGAAGTTCGACTGAAGACAGGTGAAGCGGTGCGGCTGGAACTACGCTCCATCACCAAGCGGTTCGGGTCGCTGGTGGCCAACGACCACATCGACCTGACCGTGGAGCCCGGGGAGATCCACTGTCTCCTCGGCGAGAACGGCGCGGGCAAGTCCACCCTGATGAACGTGCTCTACGGGCTCTACCAGCCCGACGAGGGCGAGATCCTGGTGGACGGCGAGGCCCGGAAGATCAACGGACCGCGCGACGCGATCGCGGCCGGCATCGGCATGGTGCACCAGCACTTCATGCTCGTCCCGGTCTTCACCGTCGCGGAAAACGTTATCCTGGGCGACGAGGCGCCGCTCGGCGCCGCCAAGGGCCCGCTCTCCATCCTCGACCAGCGGCGCGCGCGCAAGCAGGTCAAGGAGGTCTCCGAGCGCTTCGGCCTCCCGGTGAACCCGGACGCCAGGATCGAGGACCTGCCGGTCGGCGTGCAGCAGCGCGTCGAGATCGTGAAGGCGCTGGTCAGGGACGCGCAGACGCTGATCCTCGACGAGCCGACCGCCGTGCTCACCCCGCAGGAGATCGAGGACCTGTTCAAGGTCATGGACTCGCTGCGCAAGGCGGGCAAGTCGATCGTCTTCATCACGCACAAGCTCAAAGAGGTCAAGGCGATCGCCGACCGGATCACCGTGATCCGGCGCGGCAAGGTCGTCGGCAGCGCGGACCCGTCGATGAGCGAGTCCGACCTGGCCGCGATGATGGTCGGCCGCGCCGTGCAGCTGGTCGTGGACAAGGAGCCCGCGCAGCCCGGCGCGGACAGCCTGGTGGTCAGCGGCCTGACCGTGCGCGACGTGAACGGCGTCGCCGCGGTGGACGACGTGTCCTTCACCGTGCGCGGCGGCGAGATCCTCGGCGTCGCGGGCGTCCAGGGCAACGGCCAGTCCGAGCTCGCCGAGGCGATGCTCGGACTGATCCCGGCCGAGTCCGGCTCGGTCCGGCTGGACGGCACCGAGCTGCTCGGCCGCACGCCGCGCCAGGTGCTCGACGCCGGCGTCGGCTTCATCCCCGAGGACCGCGGGCACGACGGCGTGGTCGGCGAGTTCACCGTCGCCGAGAACCTCGTGCTCGACCTCTACAAGAGCGGCGACTTCGGCAAGGGGCTGTCGATCGACCTCGGCGCCGTGCAGAAGAACGCCGTGGAGCGGATCGCCGAGTTCGACATCCGCCCGACCGACCCGAAGCACCAGGCGGGCAAGCTCTCCGGCGGCAACCAGCAGAAGGTCGTCGTCGCGCGCGAGCTCTCCCGCCCGCTGAACCTGCTGGTGGCCTCGCAGCCCACCCGCGGCGTGGACGTGGGCGCGATGGAGTTCATCCACAAGCGGATCGTCGCCGAGCGCGACCTCGGCCGGCCGGTCGTGGTGGTCTCGACCGAGCTCGACGAGGTGCTCGCGCTGGCCGACAAGGTCGCGGTGATGTACCGCGGCAAGATCGTGGACACGGTTACCCCGGACACCCCGCGCGAGCGGATCGGCCTGCTGATGGCCGGGATCACCGGAGAAGGAGAGGCGGCGCGGGCCGCCGAGGACGCGAAGCCGGAGCCGCCCGCCGCGTCGGCCGCCGAGGAGCCCCAGATGAACGCCGGGGAGGACCAGTGAGCACCCAGATCCCCCAGACGGTCGAGCCGAAGGACTCCGAGCAGGAGCCCTCGCGCCTCAACCGCATCCTGCGCGACCTGTTCACCGCCGAGAGCACGCCGCTGGTGACGGTCCTCGCGATCGTGCTGGCCCTGCTGGTCGGCGCGATCCTGATCATCATCTCCGACCCGGCCGCCATGCGGGAGCTCGGCTACTTCACCTCCCGGCCGAGCGACTTCCTGAACTCCGCGTGGCACGACGTGGCGCACGGCTACTCGGACCTGTTCAAGGGCTCGATCTTCGACCCGGCCACCGTCAACGGCACGCCCTCGCAGTTCTTCGGCCCGATCACCAACACGCTCGAGGACGCGACCCCGCTGATCTTCGGCGGCCTGGCCGTGACCATCGCGTTCCGCGGCGGCATGTTCAACATCGGCGGCCAGGGCATGACGATCGGCGGCGCGATCTTCACCACGTACGTCGCCTTCCAGTGGACCGGGATCCCCGGCTTCCTGCAGCTGGTGGTCGCGGTCGCGGCCGGCATCCTCGGCGGCGTGCTGCTCGGCGCGCTGGTCGGCTGGCTCAAGGCCAAGCGCGGCGCGCACGAGGTGGTCGTCACGATCATGCTCAACTACGTGATGCTGTTCTTCCTGACGAACTACCTGCTGACCACGTCGGCCTTCCACGACCCGACCAAGGCCGGGCAGTCGATCTCGAAGCCGGCCGCGCACAAGTCGATCCTGCCGCACCTGTTCGGCCCCTCGCTGAACACCGACATCGGCCTGGTGCTCGCGCTGATCGCGACCGTGGCCGTGGGCTGGTTCTTCAAGCGCTCCAAGCTGGGCTTCGAGATCCGCGCCGTGGGCCTGAACCCGCCCGCCGCCCGCACCAACGGCATCAGCGTGGGCCGGGCGCAGATCTGGGCGATGGTCATCTCCGGCGGCCTGATGGGCATGATCGGCGTGACCCAGGTGCTCGGCCTGAACAACCCGAACAACAACTCGCTGAGCCCGAACGTCGACGCGGGGCTCGGCTTCAACGCGATCACCGTGGCGCTGCTCGGCCGCACCAAGCCGTGGGGCGTGGTCTGGGCCTCGCTGCTGTACGGCGCGTTCCAGGCGGGCGCCTCGATCATGCAGGCGAACGACGGGATCTCGACCGACATCATCTCGGTCATCGAGGCCCTGATCGTCATCTTCGTCAGCGCCCCGCAGCTGATCAAGGAGATCTTCCGGCTCCCCTCGCGCGGCGCCGCCAACCCGGGAGCCGCCTCGTGACCACCGCCACCGTCACCCCGCACGCCGAGATCGCCTCCGCGCAGGACCGCGGCAAGCTCGTCGGCGGCATCTCGCAGGCCGTGGTCGGCGCGTTCGGCCTGTGGGCCTTCGCGTTCGGCTCGCGCACCTCCGGGGGCGCCGACACGATCTTCGGGTTCTCGCTGACGCACGGTCAGAGCACCGTGTCCGTCCCGGCGCAGGCCACCGCGCTGACCCTGAGCGCGATCGCGCTGGCCTGCGGACTGGTGCGAATCTTCGCGCCGGTCGGCAGGACCACGCTGCGCTGGCTGTCCGTGGTCTACATCGTCGCGATGGTGCTGGCCTTCCTGGTCTGGGCCGCCGCCGGCTCCTCGATCGGCCTGAACGTGCCGAGCATCGTCGAGCAGACCGCCATCGCCACCGTGCCGCTCGTGCTCGGATCGATGAGCGCGCTGGTCGCCGAGCGCTCCGGAATCGTGAACATCGCCGTCGAGGGCCAGTTCCTCGCCGGCGCCTTCACCGCCGCGCTCACCGCCTCGATGACCGGCTCCGTGTGGGTCGGCCTGATCGCCGGCATGCTGGCCGGCGCGGCGATGAGCTCGCTGCTCGCGCTGTTCGCGAACCGGTACATGATCGAGCAGGTCGTCCTCGGCGTCGTCATCAACGTGCTGGCCTCCGGCCTGACCGGGTTCTTCTACGACCGGCTGATGGCGCTCAACGGCGCGGAGTACAACACGCCGCCGATCTTCAACGCGATCCGCATCCCGGGCCTGGCCTCGATCGGGGTCATCGGCCCGCTGTTCAACCAGAACATCGTGTTCTACGCCGCGTACATCCTGGTGCCGCTGCTGTGGTTCATGCTCTACCGCACGCGCTGGGGCCTGCGCACCCGCTCCGTCGGCGAGCACCCGCTGGCCGCCGACACCGTCGGTATCAAGGTGCTGGGCCTGCGGTACCGGAACATGTTCTACTCCGGCCTGCTCTCCGGCCTCGGCGGCGTCTGGCTGACCATCGGCAACACCGGCCAGTTCGGCAAGGACATGTCCACCGGCCGCGGTTACATCGCCATCGCGGCGCTGATCGTCGGCAACTGGTCGCCCATCGGCGCCCTCGCCGCGGCGATCATGTTCGGCTTCGCGCTGGAGGTGCAGACCGTGCTCTCGCCGCTCAGCACGCCGATCCCCGGCGCGTTCCTGCAGATGGCGCCGTACCTGGTCACGATCTTCGTGGTCGCCGTGCTCGGCAAGAAGGTGCGTCCGCCGGCCGCCGAGAACAAGCCGTTCAAGAAGGGCTGATCCCATGGTCGACGTCGACTGGCCCGCGCTGCGCGAGGTCGCCCGCGAGGCGATGGCGCACTCGTACTCGCCGTACTCGAAGTTCCCGGTCGGCGCGGCGGCGCTGGTGGACGACGGCCGCGTCGTGTCCGGCTGCAACGTGGAGAACGCGTCGTACGGGGTCACCCTGTGCGCCGAGTGCTCGCTCGTCTCGCAGCTGGCCATGACAGGCGGCGGTCGTCTCATCGCCTTCGCCTGCGTGGACGGGCAGGGGGACTGCCTGATGCCGTGCGGACGCTGCCGCCAACTGCTCTACGAATTCGGCGGCGACGAGCTGCTCGTGGACACCCCGCTCGGCATCAAGCCCATGACGGAGGTCCTGCCGCAGGCCTTTGGACCGCAGCACCTCCCATAGCCCGATAGAGAGATCACCGTGGACGTCATCGACATCCTCATCGCCAAGCGCGAGTCCCGAGAGTTGACGGACGAGCAGATCGACTGGCTCATCCCCGCGTACACGGCGGGAGTCGTGGCGGACGAGCAGATGTCGGCGCTGGCCATGGCGATCCTGCTCAACGGCATGACCCGCCGGGAGATCTCCCGGTGGACCGAGGCGATGATCCGCACCGGCATCCGGATGGACTTCTCCGCGCT
>DASTAE010000356.1:0-4361 GCA_035712985.1 Actinospica sp. | reverse complement strand
GCGATCACCGGGTGGTCGGCGTTCCAGAGCAGGACGAGGAAGATCTTCACGTCCTTGGGCGAGCCGTTGAGCAGTTCCACGGTCGCGGTGTGCCGCTCGATCGGGTCCGCGATCTCCTCGAGGCGGGCGATCGACTCGTCGATCACCGTGGCCTCCCAGTGCTCCACCGCGGCCTGCAGCAGGGCATTGCGATCGCGGAAGTGCCAGTAGAAGGAGCCCTTGGTGGCGCCGAGCCGCTCGGCGAGCGGCTCCACGGCCACCGCGCGCAGGCCGTCGCGGGCCAGCGCCTCGACGGCGGTGCCGATCCAGTCGGCCCGGGTCAGGGTCCTGCGCTCGCGCGGACGCGCGGGCGCGGCGGACGGGGCGGGGGTGTTGGCCGCCGCGGCACGGTCGCGGGGCAGCGGGGCGGTCTGGCCGAGCACACCGCCGGCCTCCGGCGCCAACCGCGGAAAACCGGGCGACCCACCCTGCGGGGCGGGGGTACGGGCGGTTCGGACGGTGTAATCGGTCGAAGCAACAGTCATATCGCGCATGGCGTCACCGTAGCGCAGCGGAGGGTAGTCGCGTGGGGAATGACTCTTTCGAGCGAACTCTCGCGAATCGTGCGTCATGATCGACGATCTTGCGGGGATCCGCCCTGGCCGAGCGCCCGCGCAGTGGTTAAGGTCGAGTCGTGGCCGCTCCCCGAGAACGCGAATCGCAGCTCAGCCGACTCGCCCGCCGCGGATTCGCCGATCCGGCTGCCGCCGCCGCGCTGCTGGCCGGCTCCGAGTTCGACGACCTGGCCGCCGATCCGGTGTTCCTGGAGAGCGTCGGGAAGTGCGCGGATCCCGACACCGCGCTCGGATCCCTGGCCCGGCTGCTGGTCGCCGACACGGACGACCGGCAGGTGCTGCGGGCGACTCTAGCGGCTTCCCAGCCGCTGCGCGGACGCCTGCTCGGCGTGCTCGGGGTGTCCTCGGTGCTCGGCGATTTCCTGGCCCGGCATCCGGAGGCCTGGCACGACCTCGACGAACTCGAGCAGCAGGACCTGGCCCCGGAGCCGGACCATCTGCGCGCCACGCTGCTGGCCGCGGTCGGCGCCGACCCGGCCGCCGCCGAGCCGCGCGCGCGGCTGACCGGTATCGAGGCCGCGGACGCGCTGCGCGTCGCCTATCGCAGGGGCCTGCTGCGGATCACGGCGCGGGACGTGGCCGGCGGCGCGTCGATGGCCGAGGTCGGCGTCGCGCTGTCCGACCTGGCCGGGGCGACGCTGGACGCCGCGCTCGCCGTGGCCCGCGCCGAGCTCCCGGCCGACGCGACGCCGTGTCGGCTCGCCGTCGTCGGCATGGGCAAATGCGGCGCACGGGAACTGAACTACGTCAGTGACGTCGACGTCGTCTTCGTCGCCGCGCCGGGGCGGATGCCCGACGGCGGCGAGGCCGAGGAGTACGAGGCGCTGCGCACCGGGACGCAGCTGGCCGCGGGCATGATGCGGCTCTGCGGAGAGGTGACGGCCGAGGGCAGTATCTGGCAGGTGGACGCGGGGCTGCGGCCCGAGGGCAAGTCAGGTCCGTTGGTGCGCACCCTCGCCAGCCACGCGGCGTACTACCAGCGCTGGGCGAAGACCTGGGAGTTCCAGGCCCTGCTCAAGGCGCGGCCGGTCGCCGGGGACATGGAGCTCGGCGAGGCGTACGTCGGCTTCGTCAGCCCGCTGATCTGGTCCGCCGTGGAGCGCGATCACTTCGTCGACGACGTGCGCGCGATGCGGCGCCGCGTGGTGGACCACGCGAAATCGAGCCTGCGCACCGCTCCCGGAACTGCCACGGTCGACCGCGAGATCAAGCTCGGACCCGGCGGCCTGCGCGACGTCGAGTTCGCGATCCAGCTGCTGCAGCTTGTCCACGGCCGCTCGGATCCGACGCTGCGCAAGCGCGCGACGCTCGACGCGCTCGCCGCACTCGGCGCGGGCGGATTCGTCGGCCGGCAGGACGCGCAGCAGCTGGCCGAGGCGTACGAGTTCCTGCGCACCGTCGAGCACCGGATCCAGCTTTTCCGGCTGGAGCGCACGCATCTGATGCCGAGTGATGAGCCATCGCTGCGACGGATCGGCCGCTCGCTGGGCTTCAGCACGGACCCGGCCAAGCAGCTGCGCACGGCCTGGCAGGCGCATGCGCGCGTGGTCCGCCAGCTGCACGAGAAGCTGTTCTACCGGCCGATTCTCTCGACCGTCGCGCGGCTCGAACCCGCCGACGTCAAACTGAGCTCCGACTCCGGGAAGCTCTCCACCGACGCGGCGAAGTCGCGGCTCACGGCGCTGGGCTACGCGGATCCGGCCGGGGCGCTGGCGAACATCGACGCGCTGACCTCGGGACTGAGCCGTCGGGCCGCGATCCAGCGCACGCTGCTCCCGGCCTTCCTCAACTGGTTCGGCGACGCGCCCGATCCGGACGCGAGCCTGCTGGCCTTCCGCAGGCTGTCCGACGCGCTGGGCACCACGCCGTGGTACCTCCGATCGCTGCGCGACGAGGGCGAGACCGCGGCCCGGCTGGCCCGCCTGCTCTCCTCGGGCGGCTACGTCACCGACCTGCTGATGCGCGCGCCGAACGCCGTCGCCGAACTGGCGAAGTCGATCGTCCCCCTCTCCCGCGAGGCCCTGGCCACGGAGATGACCGCGCTGGTCTGCCGCGCCGCGAACGCCACGAACGCCGTCGCCGCGGTCCGCGCCGTACGCAGGCGCGAACTGCTCCGCATCGCCGCGGCCGACGTCCTCGGCCAGTTCGACGCGCCGGTCGGCGAGCGCACGGCGATCGGCGCGACCGACCAGCACGAGCACTCCGTCGACGGCGCGCGGGTCGAGGCGATCGGGCGCGCGCTGACCGACGTGACCGCGGCCACGGTGCAGGGCGCGCTCGACGCCGTGCTCGCCTTCGGCGCCGACAGCGGTACGCCGCTCGTGCGCTTCGCGGTCATCGGCATGGGCCGCTTCGGCGGGTTCGAGCTCGGCTACGGTTCCGACGCCGACGTGCTCTTCGTCTACGAGCCGCTGCCCGAAGCCGACGAGCGCGCCGCCTCGACCGCCGCCGCGGCCATCGCCACCGAAATGCGCGCACTGCTGCAGACCCCGAGCACCGACCCGCCGCTGAAGATCGACGCCGATCTTCGGCCCGAGGGCAGGCAGGGGCCGCTCGTACGCACGCTCGCGTCGTACGCCGCGTATTACCAGCGTTGGTCCAACACCTGGGAGGCGCAGGCTTTGTTACGCGCGGCCCCCGTCGCCGGCGACGCCGATCTCGGCAAGCGCTTCGTCGCGGCCGTGGATCCGCTGCGCTACCCCGAATCCGGGCTCGACGAGAACGCCGTGCGCGAGATCCGCACGCTGAAGGCCAGGATGGAGGCGGAGCGCCTGCCGCGCGGCGCGGATCGCGCGCTGCACACCAAGCTCGGCCCCGGCGGCCTCTCCGACGTCGAATGGATCGCGCAGCTCCTCCAGTTGCGGCACGGCGCCGACCTGCCGGAGCTGCGCGTCACCCGAACCCGCGACACGCTCGCGGCAGGGGCCCGCGCAGGCCTGCTCGACGCCGAGGACGCCGCCTTGCTCGACGAGGCCTGGACGCACACCTCCCTGCTGCGCAACGGAATCGCGATCGTGCGCGGCCGGCCCGGCGACCAGGTCCCCACGGACGCGAAGGAACTGGCCGGGATCGCGCGCTATCTCGGCGAGGAGGTCGACAGCGAGACGCTGCTCGACACCCATCGCCGTCGAGCGCGTAGGGCACGCACGGCGTTCGAGCGCCTGTTCTATGACGCGGATTGACGACGAGACCTAGTTGTGATGCGGGGATCCGGCACGATGTCGGCAAGGCCGAAAGCCGTGACGGCCTATCGGATCCCCGCGCTGCATTCACGACCTGGAGCCACTACTTCGGCGCCTCGATGAGCCCCAACTTCTCCGCTTCGAGGCGGATCCCCGCGACGGATCTCTCGTGCCTACGCCCGATCTCGGCCCAACTCATCTCGGCGTGCACCTCGGCCGTGAGCTGCTCGCGCTCCTCGTCCGTCCACGCGGCGCCCGCATTGCGCGGACTCGCGGGCCTACCTCGCGCCGTACCGCGCCAACTGAGCGCCGCCACTTCGCTCCTTGGCACGGTGCGCACCACATCGCCCCCCGTGACGAAGCACAACTCCTCGCCCTCGAAGCGCACGGCCTCGGCGGGGAACGACACCGTCACCGGCGCGCCGTCCACGGCGAGCCATGCGGGACCGGTGTTCGCGGCGAGCTCGAGTTCGATCTGGTTCACGGACATGACAATGCCTCCTGAGTAGTCAGTAGATGACTGGACGTCATCTAGATCGACTATCTCAGGAGGCACTGACAAGAA
>DASTAE010000355.1:0-21853 GCA_035712985.1 Actinospica sp. | reverse complement strand
CCTTCTCCGCCTCGGCGAGCTGATCGAAGCCGCACCCGCGACGCGATGACGGATGACGTACGGGTATTGAGAAACAGGGTGTAGCACCGGAACTGGTCTCATCAAGTCGGCCCCGGAATATCGCAATCTGCCGCGATATTCCGGGGCCGGCGTATTCACGCCCTAGGTGACCCCGAGCGCGCCAATCGCTCCCGAGCCTCCATCAATGCAAAGCCAAGCAGATTCAACCCCCGCCATTTCGCCGGCGAGGTCGCGTCTTCATGCTGTGCCGAAAGCCCGATTCCCCACACCCGATCCCGCGGCGAAGCCTCCACCAACACCCGCCCCCGCGTGGCGAGCAGGAACTCCAGCATCCCGGCGTCCTGCCCGAATTTCGCCACGTTCCCGGCCACCACCAACTCGAACCGCGCCGCCTCCCAGGCCGCCTCCTCGAACGCCCGCACAAGGCGCCCCGACGCCTTGGCCTCAGCAGGCGTCCTCGCGGCAAGGATTTTCGCCAGCGCGTCCGAATCCCCGAAGAGCGAGGCCTTCCCGGCCATCATCCAGTGCTCAGCGGAGGCGTACTCCACCCCCTCGACCGTGAACCGGCACGGCCACCACTGCGACAGGCACCCCTTCCCCACCGCGCCGTCGACCTCCGGCTGATGCCCCCAGAACATCAACCACTTGGCCCGCGCCCCCTCGCCCTCGAGCGCGGCCACCAACTCCTCGCGCGTCCGCGCCTCGATCGCCAGGTTCCGAGTCTCAGCCATGCCGAGCATCCTCTCATCGGCGGCTGACAATCGGTGATCCAATACTTTGTTGATAAATGCTGACATGTGGATGTCCGGTGAGAACCAGTCGGAGCGAACGCGCCACACTCGCCCCAGTAGTTTGCTAGGTTCGGCGCCGTCCGGGGCGTCGCAACGACCCCCCAGTGCAGAATGGAGCGCCAGATGTCGAAGCGCCGCGGAGCCAGGCGGCTCACGGTCGGATTGGCATTGTGCGCAGGTCTCCTCGGAGGGAACGTCGCCTCCGCGGCGCAGCACAACTTGGACGACGTCGTCTACGCCGGTCGTCCGGCAGCGTCCACCACGACGCTCACCACCGCAGCCGGGTATTTCTCCACCGTCACCTCGGCCGGCCAGCACAACTTGGACGACGTCGAGTCCTGCTGATTCCCTGACCCAGGGATCGAAGTCCATCCGGCGCCGTCGCCTCGATCAGGCGGCGGCGCCCGCCTTGTAAGGTCGCGAGAGCCGCTCGCGGAGCAGGTCCGTCTCCGGCGATCGGGTGGTCCCGCCGTAGAGCATCAGGGCCCTGCGCCAGTGACGGCGGGCGTGGACGGTGCCGTACACGTTCTCGGTCGCGTCGCCCAGGTGCCTCAGTGCGGTGGCCTGCATGAACGGCGTCTCGGCATTGGTGGCGTGATCGAGTGCCTGGAGGAACGCCGTGATCGCGGCAGTCGGGGAGTCGCGGGCGACGGCCAGACGGCCGTAAACCATGTAGACGCTGGCGAGTTGAAGTTGGTCGCCCATGCGTTCGGCGACCGCGGCGGCGGAGTCGATCAGTGCGGCGGCGTGCTGGACGCGCCCCAGTTCCAACTGCGCGTGGGCCTGGACGATCATCACGTTCGTCTGCTGGGAGACTTGCTCCAGCCTCTCGAACGTCTCGAGCGCGCGATCCAGCAGCGGCAGCGCGCTTTCCGGCCGATGCAGCAGCGTGTCGCACTCCGCGAGGTTCAGCGCGAAGATCGCGACGCCTCGGCTGTCCCCGTCCTGATCGGCGAGGCGCAGGGCCTGGCTGCACCGGCGTTCCGCGTTGTCGTAGTCGCCGAGATCCATCCAGAAGACGGCCAGACTGTTGATGCAGTTCCGTTCGAGCGTCGGGTCGTGCCCGGCTTCGGCCAGTACGAGCGCCTGTTCGACCGCGGCGACGCCCTCTGCGTACTGACCCGCCTCGAACCGGGCGATGCCCAGGTGGTGGAGCGCGGCCGCCTTGGGCTGCGGATCACGCCCGAGTTCGCGCAGCCGAACGCACTCGGCGAAGACCTCGATCGCCGACGTGTAGTGGTGCGTCTTGAGCTGGACCCTGCCCTTCTGCATCAGAGCGTCCGCGAGGCCCTGGGGATCGGCGAGTTCGGACCAGAGTTCGATCGCCTCCGTCGCGAGTCGCAGGGCGACCTCGTGCGCGTCGAGCCGCCAGTGGAATGTGGCCAGGTCTGTCAGGGCGTGCGCTTCGCCGACGCGGTCGCCGTGTTCGCGCCACGCGGCCAGTGCGCGCTGGTGCAGAGCGATTCCCTCCCGAAACAGGCTTCTGCGGTCGAGGTACTTCGCCAGCATGTGGACGAGCGCGGCAGCCTCCCGCGCGCGGCCCGTCACGAACCAGTGCTCGGCCGTCGCCCGCAGCCAGTCCATCTCGGTGTCCAGCCACGCCGTCGCCTGCTCGGCGTCGACGAAACCGAAGTCGTGCCTGTCGTCGAGGCCTTCGATGTCGTCGGTCAGCACGACGTGGCGATGCGGATGGAAGAGGCCGGTTGCGCGGGCCGCGGTGCGCAGCGTGTATCGCACGAGCCGTTCGGCGGCGGCTGCGAGATCGGCCGGTCGTTCCTCGACCTCGCAGACGTACCGAGCGTAGGCGCGCATCATGTCGTGGAGTTGGTAGTACCTGCGTGCGGAGTCCTGGAGGAGGCTTCGCTCCACGAGATCGAGCAGTGCGAAGTCGGTGTCGCTCACGTCCGCGTCGGCGAGGACCGCCGCCACGCGGAAGTGGATGCGCGGTCCGGGATTCAGCGACAGGCGACGGAGCAGCACGCGCTCCGCCTCGGGCAGACCGCGGTAGGAGGTCGAGAACACTTTGAACAGCGGGCCGATGACGCTCTCCGGCTTGTGCGGGTGCGAGGTGAGCGTGCTCGCGAAGAAGTCGACGAGGTCGGAGAGGGCCCAGGCCGGACGCGTGCGCAGGCAGCTGCCCGCCACGGCGAGCGCGAACGGGAATCCGGCGCACGCGGCCACGATGTCGTGCAGCGCCGGATCCGAGGTCGGCGACATGCGCGCGGCCTTGATGAAAAGCCTCGCGGCGTCCGCGTCGGGCATCGGATCGAGCGAATGGCGCGCGGCCTCGGGCAGTCCGGTGAGCCGGTTCCGCGAGGTCACCAGGACGATGCTGCCGACCCCGGCGGGCACGAGCGGCGCGATCTGCGCGGCGTCGGCGGCGTCGTCGAGCAGGAGCAGCAGCCGCTTGCCCGAGGTGTGCTCCCGCCAGAGCGAGATGAGGTAGTCCAGGCTCCCGGACCGCTGGATCTGCTTCGTCTCGACGCCGAGCATGCCGAGGAGCAGGCCGAGCGCGGTCTCCGGATCCTTCGGTCTCTGATACTCGTCGTGCCCGCGGAGGTGCAGTTGCAGGGTCCCGTCCGGGCAGCGGGCGCGGAGCCGGTACGCGAGGTGGACGGCCAGGGTGGACTTCCCGATGCCCGGCATCCCGTCGATCATGAAGACGGCGGAGGTCCCGGCCGCCAGCTGGCCCTCGATCTCCGCGGTGACGGCGTTGACGTCCGGCTCGCGGCCGACGAAGTTGGGCGGGTCGCGGTCGAGGGTGTTCGGCGGCGGGGTACGCAGCGGCGGCAGCGGAGTCGTGGGCGACCGGGCCACGGTGGGTTCGTCGCGGAGCAGTTCGAGGTGGAGCTGTCTGAGCTGGGTGCTGCGCGGCTCCAAACCCTTCTCGCGCAGGCGCGCGTGCAGCCCCGCGTACGCGTCGAGCGCCTCCGTGGTCCGGCCGACGGCGCTCAGCGTCCGCATGAACTGCTCGAGGATGGTTTCGTCGAACTCGTACTTGGTGGCCAGGCGGCTGAGCTCGGGCAGCACGGCGTCGGTCTCGCCGGACTCGATCTGCAGGGTGATGCGGTCGACGGTCGCCTTGCGGATCTGCTCCTCGAGTTCGGCGCGCTTCTCCGCGGCCCAGCGGCCCGGCAGCCCGGCGAGCGGCTCCTCGCCCCGCACGAGCGCCTCCGCGGAACGCAGGAGCCTGATCGCGGCGGCCGTGTCGCCGCGGGTCCTGGCGGCCTCGGCGAGGGCGATCGTGCGCTCGAACTGGACCTTGTCGACGCACTCGGTCGGGATCAGCAGGCGGTAGCCGAGCGAGATCTGGGTGATGTCCAGGGTCGGGTCGCCGCACCGGTCCAGGCATTTGCGCAATCGGGAGACGTTCGACTGAATGCTGGCCGCTATCTTCGGCGGCGCGTCCTCGCCCCAGACGCGCTGTTCGAGCGTCGAGGACGGCACGAGTCGGCCCGCGTCCCAGAGCAGGGCCGCGAGCAGGTGGCGCAGCTTCGGAGTGGGTAGCGCGATCTCCTCCCCGTGCGCCCAGAGTTCTACCGGGCCGAGCAAGCGGAATTCCACGACGAGCCACCCTCCCGACGGCGTCGACGGCGGAGCATGTGTGATGAGCGGATGCTGCGTGAGCGTCTCTTCCCCTAATACCCAATTTAGTGGAAGTAGCCGGGTATGCCAGGGGTCGAAGGCGGATGCAACTGCTTCCGTCGGATTGCTTCGGCATGTGCGGTGGATCTCGCTTGGAGTACGGGGGAAATCGGGCCCGCGCAGGTCAAGGGTTCTGCAAGCGGGTGCAAGCGTTGTGCGGGGGCCCGCGGAAATCCTCGGCTCGAGCGCACTCGGAAAGCAGTGCGCCGACTGGTTGAAGGATTGTCGAGGAGATGGACGTCATGATGGCAGAAGTGCCTGCTGACGCCGGGGCGTGGTTCCTCACGGTACGTCCCGACAGGAGGGTCCTGATCATGGCACCGACCATGACGAGTGTGCGGCGGCTGTTGGACGTCGCCGCGGTGTTCGCGGGGGATCTGCGGGTCCAGACGGTCTTCACGGCGCCGCCCGACGTGCTCGGGCACGGCGTGGAGGCGATGCTCGGCGGGCTCGGGGTGCGCGTGGTGCCCTGGCGCACCGCGGTCGCCGCGCGGTACGACCTCGCGATCTCGGCGAACTACCGCGGGATCGCCGAGGTGGACGCGCCGGTGGTGCTGTTCGCCCACGGGGCCAGCCGGAACAAGCGGGTCCGGCAGGGGCACGGGCGCGGATCGCTGCGGATCCCGGCTCCGGTGCAGGCGTTCCCCCGCTCGCTGCTGATCCAGAACGACATGCTGGTGCCCTCGGCCATCGCGGTCGGGCACGAGCACGAACTCGCCATGCTGGCGGACGACTGCCCGGAGGCGCTCCCGCTGGCGCGGGTGGTCGGCGATCCCTGCTACGACCGGCTCATCGCGGGTCGGGCCCGGCGCGCTGAGCTTCGGCGCTCGCTGGCGCTCGAGCCGGGCCAGAAGCTCGTCGTGGCGACGTCGACCTGGACCGGCTCCTCGTTGCTCGGTAGCGCGCCGTATCAGCTCGACCGGCTCGTCGAGCAGTTGCCCGCGCCGGAGTATCGCATTGTGCTGTTGATCCACCCGAACGCGGTCGCGGCGCACAGCGCGTATCAGTTGCGGGTCTGGCTGAGCTACCTGGCGGCCAGGGGGCTGATCCTGACGCGGCCGGAGGACGATTGGGAGCAGTACGTGCTGGCTGCCGACTACGTCGTCGGCGACCACGGGTCCGTCACGCTCTACAGCTCGACCGTCGGCGTGCCCGTCCTGCTCGGCGCCTTCGGCGAGGCCGACGTGCACCACGGCTCGGCTTCGGCCGCCCTCGCCGAGATCGCTCCGCGGTTGGTCCCGCTGGCGCCGGTCCGTGAGCAGTTGGAGCACGCGGGCGCGCAGTTCGACGCCGCGGCGATGGACCGCGTGGCACGGCTGATCAGCTCCGAGCCCGGAGGGTTCGCGCGGCACACGCGCAACCTGCTGTACGGCATGCTCCGGCTCAGTCGGCCCGCCACTCCCGCGCTGTTCGGCGAGGCGGCGTGATGAGCGAACTGGTTCACTTCACGCTGTCGCGGGACGATCTGCACGTTCGGGCTTGCGTGGACGAGGCGGGGGATCTGGCCGACGCGGACGTGCTCTACTTCGCGGGGGCGACGACGCCGGACGCGGTCGCGGCGCAGCTCGAGATCTATCCGGGATGCGCCGTCTGCGCGGGCGTGGCGGCGGACGGGACGCTCCTGCTCGCGGTCCGCGGCGTCCGGAGCAGCGGACCGGGAGTCGGCGCCTCGGGAGTCGGCGGCTCGGGACGCGGCGGTAGCGCCGGGTACACCGCCCCGTTCCTGGCCTCGGCCCTGCACGCCCTGCTCGCCTCGCTCACCGGGGCCGGCTAGATCTGCCACCTGCTCGCCGCCGGCTCGGCCTTCGCGTCGAGCGCTCCGGCCAGGCGGAGGTTCAACCGCTTCGCCGCCGTCGGGTCGCTCGACGCGAACAGGTCCGCGGCCTGCTCGAAACGCACCATCGCGGCGTCCTCGTCGCCGAGACGCTGATATATACGACCACTGATTTCCAGCAGGCCGGCGCGCCCGTTCGTCGATCCCGCGGTGTCCATCTCGGCGGTCGCCTCGTCGAGGAGCCGCAGCGCGCGATCGGTGTCGCCGCGGTCCGCGACGGCCTGCGCGCACAGCGCCTGGGACCATGCGGCGTCGTACCGGTCGCCCTCGTTCAGCAGGCCCTCGTAGGAACGACGCAGCAGATCCTCGGCCCGGTCCAGCTGGCTTCGTGCCGCCGCGACGCGGCCGAGACCCTGATACGTCAGCGCCACTCCGCGCCGGTAGCCGACGCGTTCGCGAAGATCGAGTGCGCGCAGGAAGAACTCCTCGGCCTCGGCCCACTCGCCGAACCGCGCGTGGAGCTTCGCGCGCGTGTTGCAGACCTGTCCGAGTCCGCGATCGTCGCCGAGCTCCGTATAAAGGTCCATCGCCCGATCGAGACAGTCCAGCGCCTCGGTTCGCCGCTCGTGCCCGAGGAGGGCCGAAGAGAGCGAGAGGGAGAGCGACGCCTCCGCGGCCTTGTCGCCGTCCTCGCGCGCGGCGTGGACGGCGAGCGTCGCCGCTTCGAGCCGGTCCTCCGTGTGCCGCAGACGCAGGAACAGCGGCCACATCGCGTCGACCAGCTGCCAGGCGGGGCGGTACAGCTCACGTCGCGCGCAGTAGCGGACCGCGGCGATGAGGTTCTGCCGCTGCCGGAGCAGCCACTCCAAGGCCTCCGGCGTGGCACGGAACGGCACGGACGCGACCGGCTCGTACCGGTAGTCCCGCGCGAGGATCCGATGCGACGGGGTCATCAGCTCCTCGCTCGCGGTCGCCGCCGCGAGGAAGTAGTCGAGCAGGCGCCCGAGGGCCTCGTCACCCTCCCGGGAGGGCGCGTACATGTCGGCGCAGTGGGCGGCATGCAGCCGTACGAGGTCGTGGAATCGATACCGGTCGTCGAGTGCTTCGAGCAGATTCGCGTCGACGAGCGCGTCGAGCCGGTCCTCCGCGTTCTCGATCGTCGAGTTCATCACCGCGGCGACCATCGCGAGGTCGAACCACAGAACGGGGCAGCGGCCCAGCGCCCGGTAGAGGTGCGCGAGATCCTCGTCGAGCACTTGGTACGAGCCGTCCAGGGCGGGCATCACGGCGCTGTCCTTTCCCACGTCGAGGACTTCGAGTCGTTCGCCGTCGTGCGCGAGGGCTTCCGCGAGACGGCCGATCGTCCAGCGAGGGCGCGCGGCGAGCTTCGCGGCGGCGACGCCGAGCGCCAGCGGCAGACCGCCGCACAGCTCCGCGACTCTCCGGGCGGCATCAGGCTCCTGATCGACGCGTGCTGCTCCCAGCGCGCGCTGGATGAATGCCACGCTGGTATCCGCGCGCCATGGGTCGAGCTGGTGGAAGATCGCGCCGTCCATGGTCAGGCCGCTGATGGCGCCGCGCGTCGTGACGAGGGTCGTGCAGCCCGGAGCCGTGACGGCCAGGATGCGCACCTGGGCCGCGGACAGCGCGTTGTCCAGGAGAACGCAGACGCGGCGGCCGTGGGTGACGGTGCGCAGCAGGGCGACGCGTTCGGCCAGCCGGCCCGGCACGCGGTCCGGTGCGACGCCGAGAGCGCGCAGAAAGCCGCCGAGTATGTCCTCGGATTCGATCGGCTTCGGCTGTGAATAGCTTTCGAGGTCGGCGTAGAGCTGCCCGTCCGGAAATTCCTCGGCGTGCGCCTGCAGCCACCACGCGGCGAATGAGGTCTTTCCGACGCCGGCGGTGCCCGAGATCACGAACAGGGCGCCCGCGCGCTCGGCGACCGCCTGAGCCCAGCGTTCGTCGAGCCACGCCGCGTTGTGCGCCCGTCCCGTGAACAGCGACGTGATCGGTGGTAGCTGGCGGGGTGCCGTCGGCTGCTGGGAATTCGCCGTGTGTATGTGTACCTGTTGGATACTCCCCGACTGCACGACGGAACCGCCGGAATGGCCCGAGAACTCGTTGCCCACCTTACGAAATTACTGCATGTGAGAGTTCTGGCAAGGTGTTCTTGATGACGTTTGGAAGGCGTCCCGGACGGTGTCGGCGGCTGCATCGCGCGGCGGCGGTCGTAGGACGGCCGCGCCGCGCCGACTAGAGTCGGTGACCATGGAGAAGAGGACTTTGGGACGGACCGGTCGGCGGGTCGGCGTGATCGGGCTCGGCGCGTGGCAGCTCGGCGCGGACTGGGGGCAGGTCGACGAGGCGGACGCGCTGGCCACGTTGGAGACCGCGCTCGAGGCGGGCGTGGACTTCATCGACACCGCGGACGTGTACGGCGACGGACGCAGCGAGCAGATCATCGCGAAGCTGCTGCGCGCGCACGCCGGGGCGGTGGCCGCGGGCGAGCTGACCGTGGCCACGAAGATGGGCCGCCGGATGGCCCAGGAGCCGGCGAACTACAGCGCCGACAACTTCCGCGCCTGGACCGACCGCTCGCGCCGCAACCTCGGCGTGGACCGGCTCGACCTGGTGCAGCTGCACTGCCCGCCGGACGAGGTGTACGCGAGCGACGCGGTGTTCGACGCGCTCGACGACCTGGTCGAGGACGGGACGATCGCCGCGTACGGGGTGAGCGTGGAGACCTGCGAGCAGGCGCTCTCCGCGATCCGCCGGCCGAATGTCGCGAGCGTGCAGATCATCCTCAACGCCTTCCGGCTCAAGCCGCTGGACGAGGTCCTTCCCGCGGCGCACGCGGCGGGCGTCGGCATCATCGCGCGGGTGCCGCTGGCCAGCGGGCTGCTCTCCGGCCGGTACACGGCCGCGACCGTCTTCGGCGCCGACGACCACCGCAACTACAACCGGCAGGGCGAGGCCTTCGACGTCGGCGAGACCTTCTCCGGTGTGGACTACGCGACCGGGCTCGAGGCCGTGGAGCGGCTGCGTCCGCTCGTTCCCGAGGGCGCGACGCTCGCCCGGTTCGCGCTGCGCTGGATCATCGACCAGCCCGGTGTCAGCGTCGTGATCCCGGGCGCGCGCAACGCGGAGCAGGCCCGCGCGAACGCCGCCGCGGCGCGGCTCGCGCCGCTCGACGAGGCCACTCAGCAGGCCGTCCGCGATGTTTACGATGAACTGATGAGACCTCAGATCCACGACCGGTGGTGATGCACGAAGCGTCTCCGCTCGGCTACGCTTACCCCTGATCACCCATGATCAACGAGGGCGCGCCGACCCGTACTCACGGACCGGGCGGGCGCGGGTTGACGGCAGCAGGGTTGTGGAGGCCCTGCTGCCCGGGGCCACTTTCCGCCGATTGGCCGCCGACAGCGCACGCTGCGCGGGCCAAGACTGGAGCCTCAGGCAGTCACCCGGACTGAGGAGGCCGAATGCCACACACGCAGGTCGCCGTCGTCACCTTCGACGGCTTCAACGAGATCGACAGTTTCGTCGCCTCGGCGATGATCAACCGTTGCCGCCAGGACGGCCTGGTCGCCTACATCACCACGCCGACGCCCAGGGTCAGCTCGATGAACGGCGTCGAGATCGAGGGCCAGCGCCCGCTGGAATTCCTCGCCGAGGCCGACGTCGTGCTCATCGGCAGCGGCATCAAGACCCGTGACGTGATCGCCGACGATCATCTTGTCCGATCGCTGGATCTCGATCCGGAGCGTCAGCTGATCGGGTCGCAGTGCTCGGGCGCGCTCGTGCTCGCGCGGCTGGGCCTGCTCGGCACGATGCCCGCGTGCACGGACATGAAGAGCCGTCCGTTCGTCGAGGACTGCGGGATCAAGGTTCTCGACGAGCCCTTCCACAGCGAGGGCAGCATCGCCACCGCGGGCGGCTGCCTCGCCTCGCAGTACCTCGCCGCGTGGACCATCACGCGCACGCTGGGTGCGGACGCGGCCCGCGCGGTCGTGGACTACGTCGCGCCCTACGGGGAGAACGCCGCGACCGTCGAGCGCGTCATGTCGGTGATCAGCCGCTAGTCTGCCGAGCTGGGCGGATGGGTATGGCCGAAGAGTGAATCATGGAGACGCTCTCGGCCTCCGGGACGCCGAGGCCAAAGACCTTTCCGCGATGCAGGAGTTGGCGGTCGCCGCCCTGCGCTGGGACACGGCCGACGCCGGGGAGCTCGTCGATCTGCTCTGGCCCGCCAAGGACACCGAGATCGCGCTGGTCAGAACGGCGGGCACCCGCGTCGTCGGCTTCGCGTTCGCCTCGCTCGGCGGGATACCGCGCGACCCGGCCGCGCCCCGACGCGGGCATATCAACCTCCTGGCCGTCGATCCGCGGGTGTGGCGCCGGGGTCACGCGACGGCGCTCTTCGAGGAGCTGGAGCGGCGGCTGCACGCGATCGGCGCGGCGGAGCTGCTGATCGGCGGCGCGACGCCGCGCTTCGCGTGGCCCGGCATCGACGTGCGGTACACGGCCGCGACCTGCTTCGCCGAGGCGCGCGGCTACGTGCCCGCGCGCGACGCCGTGAACATGACCGTCGAACTCGACCGCGCCGCGCAGGACGGGAAGCTGGCGACCGAGGCCGACGAGAAGCGACTCGCCGAGCACGGCATCACCGTCCGCCGATTGGCCGAGTCGGATCGGGAGCGGATCGAGCCGTGGTTGGCGACCTGGGGCGGAACCTGGCGTGAAGAAGTCCTCAGCACTCTGAGTCATCCGGAAAACTCCGGCTCCTATGTGGCCGTCGTGCGTGACGGGGCGCCCGGCGCGGAGTACGTTGGTTTCGCCGCCTACGGGGTCAGCCGCCGGGATTGGTTCGGGCCGATGGGGACCGGCGGTGAACGGCGAAAGCTCGGGATCGGCGGTGTGCTGCTCCGTCGCTGCCTGGGTGACCTGCACGGCAAGCGGTATGAGACCGCGCAGATCGGCTGGACCGGTCCGGTCGCGTTCTACGCGCGAACGGTGGACGCGTATGTCGACCGCGTCTTCCGGATGTATCGCAAGGATCGATGATGTAATTCGTATCAACGGGGAGTAGCGCCGATGGTCCGATCGTCACCCGCGCGATCAGCCGCGTTCCTGGCCGTCTTCGCGACGGCCCTGTTTCCGGCCGTCGCGACCGCCGCAGCCACCCCCGAATCCTCGGCTCTGCGCGCGCGGATCGTCGGCGTCGCGCTCAGTCAGCTCGGGGTCGGCACGACGCCGCCGGTCGCCTCCTTCGGCGGCGTCGACTGCGATCCGTACAGCACGCTCGTCGCCGCCTACTCGCCCAACGCGAACGGCTGCGGACCGGACGACGGGTTCGGGGTCGAGGACGAGAACGAGGTGTGGTGCGCGGACTTCGCCAAGTGGGTGTGGGCGCGGGCCGGGGTCACCGTCGGCATGGACGCGCTCGACGCGGGCGCCGGTTCGTTCTACGGCTGGGCTCTCGACCAGGGCGAATCGCCGGTCGCGGACCGCGGCGCGCCCCGGCCTGGGGACGCCGTGGTCTTCTACAAGCCCGGCCGGATCACCGCGAGCACCAGCGCCGATCACGTCGGCCTGGTCAGCGCCGTGCACGCCGACGGCACGGTCGACCTGGTCAACGGCGACTTCCTCGGCCCGGGCGGCATCACCGTCGAGCACACGGAGCGCATCAGGCTCACCGCGTGGGCCGCGTCGGTCTGGGGCAAGGGCGAGCAGTGGGTGCTGATCGCGCCGCCCGGTACCGCTCAACCGCCCGCGCCGCACGCCTCGATCAGCGCGCCGCCGACCGCCGTCGCGGGCACGGCCGTCGACTTCAGCGCGACGGCGAGCCAGCCCGGTGGATCGATCAGACGGTATTACTGGACCTTCGACGACGGCCGGAAGTACAACGCGAACGGTCGGCGGGTCAGCCACGTCTTCCAGCGCGCCGGCCGCTACACCGTGACGATAAGCGCCACGTCCGACCTCGGCACCGTGACGACGAAGACCTGGAACCTCACCGTCAGCGCGGCCTCGTCGGCGATCGCGACGGTGCCGAGCAACGCGGTCTGGTACTCGACGGACCCGGTGCTGCAGTACGAGTTCACCTCCTCCGCCAAGGCAGGGCTGGTGGTGGACAGCTGGGACGGCGTGTCCTGGCTTCAGCAGACCGAGCCGGGAAGCCCGGCCGCCGACTCGCCGACCACGGGACTGACGTACTCGGATCCCGATGTCGACTACGCGGTCGTGCCGCACGCCTACTATCGGACGACCGCGGGCGCGCTCGGCGAGACGTACCTCGGTGCGAACGGCTGGACCACCGCGACACTCCCGGGCGTCCCGTCAGCCCGAAGTGCGATTCAGGCGCTCGCGGTCGGTCGGACCCCGTCGATCTACTTCTTCGACGCGTCCGGTCGGCTGAACGAGACGACGGAGTCGAACCGTACGTGGTCGACGGCGGTCGTCGCGAAGCTCCCGGCGACGTCGAGCTCTGGTTCGCTGGCCGTGTCGCCGACCGGATCCGTCTACTACCTCGATCGGGAGGGGCGGCTCGTCGCGCCGTTCGCCAACCGGCTCGGAGTGCGCAAGGGGAGCCCGCTCGCCGCGTCGCCGACCGGGGTCTTCTTCCTCGACACGGCAGGCAGACTCGCCGTCGCGACGCCGACCGGCAGCGAAGAGATCCCGGGAACGCCGACCGCCACCAGCACCCTCACCGCGACAGCCGACGCGGTCTTCTACCTCACCGGCCCCGGCGCGCCAGGCGTCACGGCGCGGACGGGTTCGACCTGGCGGGCGAGCGTCCTCCCCGGAGCCGGTACGACGATCGTAGGCGCCACCCCTGCGCAGCTCTTCCTCGCCGACCACGGCTCCCTCACCCTCGACACGCGCAGCGGTGCGAGCTGGACCGACAGCACCCTGCCGAGCACGCCCACCGCGTACCCCGGCACCGTCCTGCTCTACGCCGCGAACGCCGCCGACGCGGCGACCGCGCGGAAAGCCGCCGCGTACGCCGGACTTCCGTCGACCCAGGTCACGACCGACTTCCGTACCGCCTGGGCCGCCACGCTCAGCGGTGACCACCTGGTCATCGCCGTCGGCCAGTCCGCCGCGAACGCTTTGTACGACAACCCCTGCGGCTGGTCCAACCCGTCGCGCGCGGACGGCGGCTCCACGCCCTTCTCCAACGTCGAGCACGCGGTCGACACGCCGATGACGAATCTCTTCGTCCTCGGCACGGCCGCCGATCCGACCCTCCAGACGACCGCGGTGGACGACCTGTCGTACTACGCGGTTCACGGCGCCCTTCCCACGGGCGCCGGCACCCTACCCACCCTGGCCCAGCCGGGCCATGTATGCCTGTGAGGCAATCACCCATGAAGTTGCAGGTCAATTCGCGAATAGCCCGACGGACGCTGGCTGCCGCGTCCGTCGCCACCACGGCGCTCGCCCTCGCCGCGGGCACCGCCTCCGCCGCTCCGACGAGCACCACCTCGACGGGCGCCGCGACCACGCACTACGCGCGCACCGCGTCCGGCGCGCTGGTCGCCGTCGCGCCGACCGACCACCACACGCCCGTCCACCCCGAGGCGATCACCCACCCGAACGCCGACTTCATGGGGTCCACGATCGCCGCGCATGAGAAGGCCGCGGGCTCCGCCGCCGTGAGCTCGCAGTCCGTGATCCGCCCCGCCACGGTGCCGCAACTGCCCGGTATCGACGTCAGCTCGTACCAGGGCGACGTCGACTGGGCGTCGGTCGCCCCGAACATCGACTTCTCCTACGCGAAGGCGAGCGAGGGCACGTATTACACCAACGCCGACTTCGCCAACCAGTACAACGGTCCGTACGACAACGGCGTGATCCGCGGTGCGTACCACTTCGCCATCCCCAACAACTCGGGCGGCGCCGCGCAGGCCGACTACTTCATCGCCCACGGCGGCGGCTGGTCCGGCGACGGCATGACCCTCCCGGGCGCCCTCGACATCGAGTACAACCCCTACGGCTCGGAGTGCTTCGGCCTGAGCCAGAGCTCGATGGTCAACTGGGTCTGGGACTTCGTCAACGAGTACGCGTCCCGCGAGGGCGTGTACCCGGTGATCTACACGACGACCGACTGGTGGACGGCGTGCACCGGCGACTACAGCGGCTTCGGCGCGTACGATCCGCTGTGGATCGCCAACTACTCGGCCAGCGGCGGCGGCACCCTCCCGAACGGCTGGGGCTACTACACCTTCTGGCAGTACGCCGACTCGGGTTCCGAGCCGGGGGACCAGGACGTGTTCAACGGCGCCTACAGCCAGCTGCAGACCCTCGCCACCAACGGCTAGCCCGTAGCCGCTAGCTGAGAGCTCCTAGCTCCTAGCCGCGAAGCCAGACCGCGGTATCGCCCGGCAGCGCGCCGTCAGGGAGCGGCGCGCTGCCGAGCACGATCTCGGCGTCGGCCGGCAGCGGAACCGGCGCCGCGCCGAAGTTGACCACGCAGGAGAACCCGTCTCCGCGCCGGAAACGCAGCACTTCGGCGGACGACTCGACCCAGGACAGCGGTCCGCCGAGCGTCCGCCGCAGGCGCAGCGCCTGGCCGTACAGCGCCGTCATCGAGCCCGGATTCCCCGCCTGCGCGTCCACCGCGTACGCGCTCCACGAGGCGGGCTGCGGAAGCCAGGGTTCCGCGGTGCCGGTGGTCCCGAAGCCGAACCAGGGTTCGTCGGCCTCCCAGGGCAGCGGCACCCGGCAGCCGTCGCGGCCGGGATTCGCGCCGGCCGTCTGGAAGAACGTCGGGTCCTGCCGGCGCTCGGCCGGGAGGTCCTCGACCTCCCAGAGCCCGAGCTCCTCGCCCTGGTAGACGTACGCGCAGCCGGGCAGCGCCAGGTAGAGCAGCGCCGCCGCGCGGGCCCGGCGCGTGCCGAGTCCGAGGTCCGTCGGCACGACCATGCGCCCGGCGGGCTCGGTCCAACTGGTGTCCGCGCGGCCGTAGCGGGTGACCACGCGGGTCACGTCGTGGTTCCCGAGCACCCACGTCGGCGGGGCGCCGACCTCGGCGTGCAGGGCGATCGTCGCGTCGATGATCGAGCGCAACGCGGTGGGCCGCCACGGCGCCTGCAGGTACGGGAAGTTGAAGCCGGTGTGCAGCTCGTCAGGGCGCAGATACCGCTTGAGCGAGTCCGGATGGACCCACAGCTCGCCGACGAAGATCCGCGTGCTGTCGTAGTAGGAGTCCGCGACCCGCCGCCAGCCGCGGTAGATCTCGTGCACCTCGGGCCGGTCCTCGTACGGCGAGGGCTCGCCCGCGGCGTCCAGCGGAGCGCGCGAGGGCAGTCCGCGCTGCTTGATCAGGAGATTCGCGACGTCGATCCGGAAGCCGTCCACGCCGCGGTCGAACCAGAACCCGAGGACCGACTCGAACTCGGCGCGCACCTCCGGATGGTCCCAGTTGAAGTCCGGCTGCCCCGGGCTGAACAGGTGCAGGTACCACTCGCTGTCCACGCGGGTCCATGCCGGGCCGCCGAAGGCCGAGGGCCAGTCGTTCGGCGGCTCGTCCCCGTTCGGCCCGGACCCGGGCCGGAAGTGGAAGAGCTGGCGCTCGGCGGAGCCCGGACCGGCCGCGACGGCCGCGCGGAACCACGGATGCCGATCCGAGCAGTGGTTCGGCACGATGTCGATGATCACCCGCAGGCCGAGGCCGTGCGCCGCGGCCAGCAGCTTGTCGGCGTCGGCGAGGGTGCCGAACAGCGGGTCGATGTCCCGGTAGTCGGCCACGTCGTAGCCGGCGTCGGCCATCGGCGAGCGGTACCAGGGCGAGATCCACAGCGCGTCCACGCCGAGCTCGGCCAGGTGCGGCAACCGCGCGATCATCCCCGGCAGGTCGCCTACGCCGTCGCCGTTCCCGTCCGCGAAGCTGCGCGGATAGACCTGGTAGACGACCGCGCTCCGCCACCAGTCGGCGTCCGCCCCGATCGGCATCAGGATGCCCCCTCCGTGCTAAATCGCTTCAGCAGCCGGAGCCGCTCTTCTGAGTCAGCGTGGGGGCAACGGCCCGCGCGGTCAAGGGGCCGCCGGGGACGCGGTGCTCCCGCGCACGGTCAGCGCGGGCGTGGCGGTCTTCAGATCGCCCGCCGGTCCCGGGCTCTCCACCGCGGCCAGCACCCGCTGCGCCGCCTGCTGGCCGAGGCTGAACGCGTCCCTGGTCAGCGCCGTGATCGGCGGGTGCACGATGCGGGTCAGCACCGAGTCCTCGAAGGAGACGATGGACAGCCGCTCGGGCACCGAGACCCCCATCTCGGCGGCGACCGCGAGCCCGGCCACGGCCATCACGTCGCTGTCGTAGACGATCGCGGTCGGCCGGGTCGCCGCCGGCGCGGACAGCAGGGTCCTGGTGGCCGCGGCGCCCTGCGCGTCGCTGAAGTCGGTGGGGATGGAGACCGCGCCGAGCAGGTCGAGCCGTTTCGCGCAGTCCCGCAGGGCCCGCATCCGGCGCTGGGTGTGCTGGAAGGCGGGCATGCCGGCGAGGTGCGCGATCCGCCGGTGCCCGATCGCCGCGAGGTACTCGACCAGGCTGAGCATCGCCTCCCGGTCGTCGGCCCAGATGCTGCCCAGCCTGCCGTGCTTCCCGGGGCCGCCGATCACCACGGCCGGGACGTCGAGGTCCTCGAGCACTGCGAAGCGCGGGTCCTTGACCTGCGGGTCCACCACGACGAAGCCGTCCACCCGGTGCTCGGAGACCCAGCGCCGGTAGACCTCGACCTCGGCGGCGGTGTCCTCGACGATCATCAGGCTGAGCGAGACGGACTTCGCCGAAAGGCCGTCCTGCAGCCCGGCGAGCAGCTGGCCGAAGAAGGGCTCGACGCCGATCGTGCGCGCGGGCCGGGCCACCACCAGGCCGACCGCGTCCGCGCGGGCGCCGCCGAGGGCGCGCGCGGCGGTGTGCGGCCGCCAGTTCATCTGCTCGGCCACCCGCAGGATCCGCTCCCGGGTCGCCTCGCTGACGCCCGGGCGCCCGTTGAGCGCGAAGGACACCGCACCGCGCGACACGCCGGCCTCCCGCGCGATGTCGTCGATCGTCACCCTGCCCACGTCTCGCCTCATCCTCCCTTGACACCCCACCGCCGCCGGGAGCATAGTTCCTCGACAGATAGAGCGCTTTAGTAAACCTGGCCAAGCCTAGCAGCGCTCCGGCGGGCCGGTCGTCCCTTTCACCGGCCACGCGGTCCACCACGTGCAAGCTTCCACGATAGGAGCTCAACCACCCATGCGAACCAGCAGACTCGGCAACGTCGCCGCGTGCGGTCTCGCGGCAGGCCTCGTCCTGACCGGCTGCGGCGTCGGCAGCGGAAGCGGAGGCGGCAATTCCCAGCAGACGGTGTCCGGTACCTCCGCGCTCAGCGGGTCGATCACCTTCCAGACCTGGTCGCTGAAGAACGCGACCTTCACCCCGTACTTCACCGGCCTGGTCTCGGCCTTCGAGAAGCAGCACCCGGGCACGACGATCAACTGGATCGACCAGCCGGGCGCCAACTACCCGGACAAGGTCACCAGCCAGGTGACCGGCAACAGCCTGCCGGACGTCGTCAACCTCCCGCCGGACATCGCGCACACCGTGGCCAAGACCGGCGACCTGCTTGACCTGACGAAGAACGATCCGTCGATCGCGCAGAACTACGTGTCCAGCGGCCTCGCCGCGTACGAGTACAAGGACACGAACACCGGAAGCGACAGCTTCGCGTTCCCCTGGTATCTCGGCACGGACGTGAACTACTGGAACAAGGCGATGCTCGAGCGGGACGGCCTGTCCGCGAGCAACCTGCCGACCACGCTCGACGAGCTCATCGCCGACGCCAAGATCATGCACGACAGGTCCGGCGGCAAGGACTACCTGATGAGCCGTTCGCCCGGCCTGATGGACTTCGCCAACGCCGGCGCCCCGCTGCTGAACGCCGCCGGGACCAAGTTCGCCTTCAACACCGCCGCCGCGGTGAAGGTGCTCCAGCAGTACACCGCCGCGTACCAGGCCGGATACCTGCCCGCGAACGTGCTCACCTCGACCTACGAGGGCAACTCCGCGCTGTTCCTGAAGCAGGAGGTCGCCTGGACGACCGGCGGCGGCAACTACATACAGAGCACCGAGCAGACCAACCCGAGCCTGGTGGGCTCGATCGTGCCCTCCGCCGCGATCGGCACGCCGCCGCTCTACGTGCAGGGGATCTCGGTGTCCTCGAAGAGCAAGAACCTGCCGCTCGCGCTCGCCTTCGCTGAGTACGTGACGGACACCGCGAACCAGGCGGCGTTCATCCAGTTGGCGCCGGGCTTCGAGCCGGGGACGGCCTCGACGACCAGTGCCAGTGCCTCGGGGAACGCGATCGGCATGCAGTCCCAGGCCTCCGCGATCGCCGAGAAGGACGTCGAGAACGGCGTCAACTTCACCCCGCCGATCTGGACCAGTGCGATGGACACGATTCTCAGCCAGCAGATCGCCCTCGCGATGACGAACAAGGAATCCGCACAAACAGCGCTTGACAACGTAGTCACTCAGGCGAATGCGCTGCTGAACCAGTGAAAGCGCACCGTTGGTACACGCCGTGGCTGCTGGTCATACCGGCCCTGACCTTCTTAGGCGTCTTCAGTCTCTGGCCGGCCGTCAACACGCTGCTGCTGTCGTTCACCAACGTGCACACGCTGACCGGCGGCCGCTTCATCGGCTTCGCCAACTACTCCCGCATGTGGCACGACCCGCAGCTGTGGGACGCGATCATCAACACTCTGCTCTACATGCTGATCTGCGTCCCGCTGCTGACGCTCCTGCCGCTGCTGCTGGCGCTGCTGGTGCAGCGGACGCTGCCCTTCATGAGCTTCTTCCGCACCGTGTTCTACTTCCCGGTCATCGCCTCGGCCGTGACCGTCGCGCTGATCTGGCAGTGGATGCTCGACGACCGCGGCCTGGTCAACGACCTCGCGCAGGAGGTCGGCATCGTGCACAAGGCGGTGCCGTTCCTGGAGGACCGCTGGCTGCTGCTGTTCAGCGCGATCGCGCTCACGGTGTGGAAGGGCCTGGGCTACTACATGGTGCTCTACCTCTCCGCTCTCGGGAACGTCCGCCGCGACCTGCACGAGGCCGCGGCGGTGGACGGCGCGGGGAGCGTGCGCAGGTTCTTCAGCGTGACGCTGCCCGGCGTGCGCGGCACGACGCTGCTCGTCTCGATCCTCATCGGGGTCAGCGCGATGCGGGTGTTCACCGAGCTCTACATCCTCGGCGGCAGCACCGGCGGTGTCGGCGGGCAGGACGTGTCGCTCGTCTTCCTGATCCAGCAGTACGGATCAGGGTTCGACGGCCAACTCGGCTACGCGTCCGCGCTCAGCGTTCTGCTGTTCGTGCTCACCGCCGTCCCGCTCATCGTGCTCGCCCGGCTCAACCGAAAGTCCGAAGCATGACGACCCGCATGACGCGCCGCAGGTCCCCCGTCTTCGACGCCCCGACCCCGCTCGGCCTGACCCTGCGGTACACGGCCCTGTGCGTCGTGCTGGTCATCACGATCGGCCCGATGCTCTGGGAGCTCTCGACCTCGCTCAAGAGCCCGATCGAGGACGTCTTCTCCGCGACGCCCGCGTTCCTGCCGCAGCACCCGACCCTGCACAACTACGACCTCGTGAGCCGGACGATCCCGATCTGGCACTTCGCCGAGAACTCGATCATCGTCGCGGTCCTCGGCGTCGGCGGGAACCTGCTCGGGGCCACGGCCGCGGGCTACGCGCTGGCCCGGCTGCGCTTCCGCGGCCGACGGCTGGTCACCGGCCTGTTCCTGTCCACGCTGGTGCTGCCCGGGGAGGTCACGATCATCTCCCAGTACCAGACCGTCACCAGGCTCGGCTTCGGCGACTCGCTGATCGGCGTCGCGCTGCCCGGCATGATCGGCGCCATCAACGTGCTGCTGATCCGCAACGCCTTCCGATCGATCCCGGACGAGCTCGAGGACGCGGCCGTGATCGACGGCGCCAACGTCTGGCAGCGGATCCGCTACATCGGGCTGCCCAATATCAAGGGCATCCTCAGCGTCGTCGCGATCCTCACCTTCATCGGCGCCTGGGACGACTTCCTGTGGCCGCTGCTGGTGCTGCAGAGCCCGAACAAGCTGACCCTCACCGTCGGCCTCTCCTACCTGCAGGGCGAGTTCTCGGCCGATCCGCGCACCATCGCGGCCGGCACGATGATCGCGCTGGTGCCGATCCTGGCGCTCTTCGCCGTCCTGCAACGCTACTTCTTTCGCGGCGTCGGGGAGGGCGCCATCAAGGGATGAACAACCGTCCGCGCTTCGGCGTCAACTACACCCCTTCCCGGGGCTGGTTCCACCACTGGCTCGATTTCGACCTGGACGCGGTCCGCCGCGACCTGGACGCGATCGCCGCCCTCGGCCTCGACCACGTGCGGGTCTTCCCACTCTGGCCGGTGTTCCAGCCAAACAGAACCCTGATCCGCCCCCGCGCGGTCGAGCAGCTGGTGTCCGTGGTGGACGCGGCGGCCGAACGCGGCCTCGACGTCAACGTCGACGGGCTCCAGGGCCATCTGTCCAGCTTCGACTTCCGTCCGGCCTGGACCGTGACCTGGCACCGCCGCAACCTGTTCACCGACCCGGACGTCGTCGCGGCGGAGGCCGAGTACCTGCGCACGCTCGCCGCCGCGCTGGCCGACCGGCCCAACTTCCTCGGCATGACGCTCGGCAACGAGACCAACCAGTTCGCCGGAGACCCGCATCCGGACCCCGACCGGATCGAACCCGAGCAGGCCGACGCGTGGCTCGTCGCCCTTCTCGCGGCCTGCGAGCGGGGCGCGCCGGGCAAGCGTCACCTGCACTCGTTCTACGACGCCGCCTGGTACCTCGACGACCATCCGTTCACCCCCGCGCAGGCGGCCAGGCGCGGCTTCGCGACCGCGATCCACTCGTGGGTCTTCAACGGCACCGCGCAGACCTACGGCAGCCGCTCGACCGCCGTGGGCCACCACGCCGAATACATGATCGAACTCAGCAAGGCCTGGGCCCTGCAAGCGGATCGGCCGGTCTGGCTGCACGAGGTGGGCGCCCCGGCTCCGCACATCGCGCCGGACCGCGCCGCCGAGTTCGCCCGCGCCACGATCACCCACGCGCTCGACTGCCCCGAGCTGTTCGGCGTGACCTGGTGGTGCTCGCACGACGTGGACCGCGCGCTGGCCGATTTCCCCGAGCTCGAATACAGCCTCGGCCTACTGACGAACGACGGCACGCCGAAGCCCGCCGGGCTCGAGATCGCCGCCCTCGTCGAGGAGACGCGGCGCGCCTGGACCGCGCCCCCGCCGCGCACCACGGCCCTCGTGCTCGACCTTCCCGAGCATCCCCGCAAGCGTTCCACGTGCGCGCCCGGCGGCGCGTTCTTCGAGGCCTACATGGCGCTCGCGGAACGGGGGGAGCGCCCCGCCGTCGTGCGCGCGGAACTCGCGCACGACGACGCATACCTCTCCGCTCGCGGGATCACCCGTGTTCAGTGGACTCTGGAAGACACGCAGCACAGCTGATTTAATCGTTTCAATTGGACCTCCGTCACCGCTTGGAGCCGCAGCATCATGCACGATGACCGGAACCTCATCGAAGAGCGACTGGCC
>DASTAE010000354.1:0-48820 GCA_035712985.1 Actinospica sp. | reverse complement strand
GACGTGATCGCCGCCTGCGTCGGCCCCGTCTGCGCGAAGCCCCTGCGGGACAGGAACCTGCCCAGCGTCCTGCCCGAGCGCTCGCGGCTCGGCGCCCTGGTCGCCGAGCTCTGCGTGGCCGTCCCCGAGAAGATCCGCCGCGAGATCCCCGCCGAGGACGGCAGGACCCTGACGATCCAGGGCAGCGCCGTCCTGGTCCGCGAGCAGCCGGTCCTGCTGCCCCCGGTGGTGGCCGCCGTCCTGGCCGAGCTCGCCCAACGCCCCGGCTGGGTCGTCTCCCGAGCCGAGCTGCTCAGACGCGTCTGGCGCTCCCGCGGCTCCGGGCTGACCACCGGAACGGCGAGCGTCCGCGACCAGCACATCGTCGAGTCCACCATCGCCCGCCTGCGCACCGCCCTGGGCGACGACGCCGACCTGGTCCGCACGGTCACGAAGCGCGGCTACCGACTCGCGGTGACGCCGACCCAGTAGGGGTGCCGGGAGTGGGTGGCGTGACCGTGGCGTGACCTGGGCCGGGCGCATGGTCGGCGGGTGCCGGGGTACCAGAGGACAATGACGGAGCAGACGCGGGCCGCTACGGCGGCGGCTCAGACGGAGGACGTGTGGGACCGGCTGGCCGCGTTGGCGTTCGGGGTCGGCGGGTCGGTGGGCGGGTGTTCGGAGCGGGTGCACGCCCTCGACTGCGGCTGTGCGCTGCTCGCGACGGAGAGCGCTTCGGGGGACGGGACGAGTCGAACTCCCGATGAGTATCCTGATTATACGGATACTGAGGATGCTGAGGGTGCTGAGACGGGGAGCGCGGACTGAGTCGGGGTCCGTTCGCTCACCCTCCTTTTCGTGGCGTCGTCCGCCGCGCGCTCGGCCGGTGACCGCACCGGTGGTGCGCGGGGGCGCGCGGTTTACCGGCGGGCGCTTGCGGTTACCCGGCTAGCGGCCTCCGGGCTGCGTCTCCGGGCGCGAGGCGGGGTCGGACCAGCGTAAGGAGCGCGAGCCATGTGGCCGAACGATCGGAGTTCCGGGCGGCGGGGCGCGGGGGCCGCGGGAGCCGCCGACCACGGGTGCCTGGCGGCGATCACGATGCCGGCCTCGACCCAGTACGTCCCCTTCGCGCGGCTCGCCACCGCGCACCTGTGCGGCGCCGTAGGGCTCGGGGTGAGCCGGATCGCAGACCTCAGACTCGTGGTGGACGAGGCGTGCGGGCAGTTCCTGCGCTGTCCGACCGCCGCGGATCTGCACGTCCCGCTCACGTTGAGGTTCGAGCGCAAGCCCGAACTGCTGCGGATCACGGTGCGCGGTCCGGTGCCGCCGTCCTGGCCGGATCGCCGGAATCTCGGGTGGCTCGTGCTGCAGGCGCTGGCCGGGGAGGTGCGCCACGAGGTCGATCCGGCGGACGGGCTCGGCACGCTGAGCTTCGACGAGCCGCTGTCCGCCGACGGGGTGTCCGGGGACGTCCTCTGGTTCGCCACCTCCTGACGGCCCGCTGGCCGGATCCCGGTTTGCGGGGCCGCGGCGCGGTTACCCGGGAGGCACTCGCACCGAGAGGATCCAGCCGGGATCCGTCAGACGGAGGTGTGATCATGGTGCAAGAGAAGGTGGACCACGCTCGGCGCGCCGGGCGGATCCGCGCGAGGCTCGTCTTCACGCTGATCGGGGCCGCCGCCCTGGTCGTCGGCGCGTTTCTGGACTGGACGGGCTCGTTGGCCGGGAACAAGCTGACGCTGCGGAGCCTGGTGGAGAACGACTTCCATACCCGGAGCAATATGCTGCACACGGTCGGCGCCGTCAGCGTGCTGATCGCGATCGTGGCGGTGTTGAGCCTGCTCGACCTGACCGGCTGGCTGACGAGGCTGGCCGGACTCGCCGCGGTGGTGCTCTTCGCGATGTTCGCGATCCAGGTGTACCGGCACGAGGGCCAGCACTTCGGCACCGCGTACCACGCGCTGCAGGCGGGCGTCTGGTGCCAGCTCGGCGGCGGTGTCGTGCTGCTGATCGGCGGGTTGATCAGGTATCGCCGCAGGCGTGGCCCGGTTCAGGCGGTCAATACGGACGACACGGTCGTGCACGCGCCGGTCAAGGATGAGGTGCCGCTTCCGGAGAGCGCGTCCGCCGCGTCGGCGGACGCGGAGCGGGAGCGGCTCGAGCCGGAGACGACGGTCTTCCGACCGCCGGCCCCCGGCGAGATCGGAGTCGGCGCGCCGGACGGCGCGGTCGGTCCGCGGGAGAGTTCCAGCCGGACGAGTTAGCCGAGGGAGGCCGACTCGGCCCGAGGGAAAGAGCGAAGCCCCGCCGATCTTTCGATCGGCGGGGCTCTCGCATTCCTCGCGACCGCGGGGACGCGGGGTGGGGGTGGACCGGCCGGGCGAGGAGGGGGAGGAGCCCGGTCGGTCCTGCATCATCCCGCGATGCGCAAGGCACGTGCGCGGCACCGGCATGACGCACACGCCCGCTCCGGTTACCCGGGCGCGGCCGGTGCATGCGCCCGGATCGCGGGGAAAATCGAAGGGATTTCGTGCCGTCGGCCGGGGCTCAGCCGAGGGTGCCCTCGCCGTTGCCGCGGGCGCCCTGCCGGGGGATGCGCGAGATGCGGTGCCGGCGGCGGAACCAGTAGCCGTAGAAGCGCTTGTGCCGCAGCTTCCACAGCCCGTAACCCGCCAGGCCGACGCCCAGCGCGGCGCCGAAGAGCCACCAGATCCGCAGCACGCCCGCGACGATCACCAGCGCGGTCCACGCCGCGGCTCCCAGCACGGCGGCCAGGCGACGGCGCCACCCGGGGCGGGTGTGGATGCCGACTCGTCCGAGCCGCTCGAAACGGCGTGCCCACTTGGGATCCTCGATCGCCGACTCGCACTCGATATCGGCGAGTATGCGCTTGTCCCGGGACGAGAGCTCCATGGTCAGATCCACCTCGCGGCCGACAGTCTCAGGCCACGCGTACCCCTTCGCCGTGGCCCCACACCATTCAGTGTGGCATCTGGCGCGAAGACCCCCTGTGAGGCGAAATGTCCCGTGGGGCGCGTGGGGTCCAGCGTGCCGCGATTCGTCGATATGTGCTGTTTCGGCGGGTGAAGTGAGCACCGCGCATTATTCGGTCGGGTATGGGGCAATCACCCCTCAGAACGGAGTGCAGGACCCATCGGGGAGCCGGGAGGCAGCGATGACCGTGGAGTCGGCCCGCAACGGATCCGTCGAACTCGCCTACGAGATCATCGGACCGCCCGGCGGAGAGCCGTTGCTGCTGGTCATGGGGCTGGACTCGCCGATGCGCTGGTGGCCGGACGGCTTCTGCTTCGAGCTGGTGGACCGCGGGTTCACGGTCGTCCGCTTCGACAATCGGGACACGGGACGCTCCACCCGAACGGTCGGTCGGCCGTGCGCCCGTGCGAACCGGGCCTCGGCGCCCTACTCGGCGCGGGACCTGTTCGAGGACGCGAAGGCCGTGATCGACGCGCTGGATTGGCCCGGTGCGCACGTCGTCGGCCAGTCCCTGGGCGCCAGCATCGCGATCGGTCTCGGCCTGCACCACCCGGGCCGGGTGCGGACGATCACCTCGCTCAGCGGCCTTCCGCGCGGCTACCGGCTCGCCGAGGCCGCGCGCTACGTCGATCCGCGCGGTTTCCTGCGGATGGCCAGGCTCACCGCGCACCGCCCGCGCACCCGCGAGCAGGCGGTGCGGCAGCAGGTGGAGCTCGCCAGGATGCAGGCGGCGCGGTCGCAGCCCTTCGACGAGGCCTGGGCCCGGGAGACGGCGATCCAGGTGGCCGCCGACGGCCCCGCCGATCCGGCCGCGGCGGCGCGCCAGCTGACCGCGATACGCACCGGTTCGCGCCTGCTGCGCCACCCCGAACGGCTCAACGCGCCGCTGCTCGCGATCCACGGCGCCGAGGACCCGTTGCTGCGGCCCTCCGCGGCCGCCGCGCTCGCCCGCGCGGTGCCGGGCGGGCGGGCCGTCGTCTTCGGCGACATGGGCCACGAGGTGCCGCGCCGGCTGTGGTCCGCGCTGGCCGACGCGATCGCCCGCAACGCCTGCCGCTCCCGCGCCCTCGCGAACTAGCCGCAGTTCGACGGCGTATCCCGCCTAGTATGGGATCGTGAGCGACGACAGCGGTTTCAGCGGCATACCCACCACCACGATCGGCGATCTGCTCGGCCGCGAGCGGTTCATGGACACCGGAATCAGGCCCCTGTGGAACGGGGCGCGGCTGGCCGGCCCCGCCTTCACCGTCCGCTGCGCGCCGAACGACAACCTGATGCTGCACGCCGCGATCTACCGCGCGCAGCCCGGCTCGGTGATCGTGGTGCAGTGCGGGGACACGGACCACGCGCTGGCCGGCGGCAACGTCTGCGCGATCGCGCACCGCCGCGGCGTCGCAGGCTTCGTACTCGACGGGCTGATCCGCGACATCGGCGAGATCCGCGAGCTGCCCTTCCCGGTCTTCGGCCGCGGCGTGATCCCCAAGCCGGCCGGCAAATCCGCGAGTTCGCCGTTCAACGAGCCGGTGGTCTGCGGCGGGGTGACCGTGCATCCCGGGGACGTGGTCGTGGCCGACGAGGACGGCGTCGCGGTGGTCCCGGTGGCCGCGGCCGGATCGGTGCTCGCCGACGCCCGCGCGATCCTCGCCCGGGAGGCCGCCGAGACCCTCGACGACTGGGAGCGCCGGCACCGCGCGCTCGTCGCGAAACGGCTGGCCGACAACGGATTCGAGGATTTCGAAGACGGAGCGTGACCGGACGACCACTCAATCGTTAGTCGGGGCATGGAGATAACCGATGTCACGACGATCGACCAGCTCTCCGACGCAGAGGTCGACGAGCTTCTGGCCCGCGCGCTCAACCCGCGGACTCCCATAGAGATCTTCTACGCGGTCCTGGACCGCATCGGCGGGATCCCGGCCGCAGCCGCGGATCCCGCCCCGCTGCCGGAGGAGGAGCCCGCGCTCGTCCCGGCCGCCCCCGAACTCGAAGCCGACCTCGGACTCGAGCCCGTCCCGGCCGAGGTCGGCGCGTCGGTCTGAGCGTCCCCCGTCCGGTCCCCGCCGATCGCGCGGCGCGGCGGGATCGGACGCCGCCGAGGGGGCCTACGCGCCCGAGCGCACGTTCTGCGCGGCCTGCCGGGGCGCGGCCAGCGGCGTGGCCAGCACGATCCCGGCGGCGGCGATCGCGATCAGGTCGTCGGACCACGGGCGCACGTCGATCCGGGTCTCCCGCACGCAGGGCAGCAGGTGCTCGGCCAGCGCGCGGTGGAAGGGCGTCGCCAGGTACGGCCACAGCATGCTGATCTCGCCGATGACCACGACCTGCTCCGGGCCGAGCAGGTTCACCGAGCCGGCCAGCGCGCGCCCGAGCAGCTCGCCCGCGCGGTGCAGCAGGTCCAGCGCGCGCTGGTCCCCGGCCGCCGCCAGGGCGCGCAGGTCCTCGAGGACGGCGCCGGAGCCGAGGATGCCGAGCTCGCGGGCGCGGCGCAGCAGGGACTCCGTGCTGACCTGCGTCTCCAGGCAGCCGCGGTTGCCGCAGCTGCACACGGGGCCGTCCGAGAGGATCGGCATGTGGCCGAACTCCCCGGCCGCCCCCGCCGCCCCGCGGTACGGCGCCCCGTCCAGCACCAGGCCGAGGCCGATGCCCTGGCCGATCGCCACCAGCAGGAAGTCCGCGCAGTCCGCGCCCGGGCCGTAGAGCCGCTCGGCCGCGGTCACGGCGCTGATGTCGTTGTCCACGAACACCGGCACGCCGAGCGAGCGCCGCAGCCGCGCGGCCAGCGGCATCCCGGTCCAGCCGAGCCGGACCGACATCCGCAGCGTCCCGGTGGCCGGTTCGACCACGCCGGGCACCGCGATCCCGACGCCGAGCAGCGGCAGCCGGCGCTCGGCGGCCGAGTCGATCTCGGCGCGGATCAGGGTCGTGAGGACGTCCACGGCGTCCGGCGCGCTCGGGTCGAAGGGGTGCCGGAAGCCGTGCACCACGGTCGCGTCCAGGCGGGTGAGCACGCCGGTGACGTGCTCGTGCGCCACCTGGACGCCGAGCGCGTGCGCCGAGTCGGGGACCAGCTCCAGCGGGATCGACGGCCGGCCGGACTGCGAGGTGCGCGGCTCGCCCTCCTCGACCAGGCCCGCGTCCAGCAGCCGCCGGGTGATCGTGGTGATCGTCGCGGGGCTGAGCTCGAGCCGCTCGGCGATCTCGGCGCGGCTGAGCCCCCCGTGCCGCGCCAGGATGGCCAGCACGGCCGTGCGAGTCATGTCCCCCGAGACCGAGCCCGCACCCCAGCGCATATCCACCAGTCTCCATACGAAGTCGAATCATCCGGTGCGTCCCGTGCGGACCGGCATCCTTCCAGCCTAGTCGCAGACGTCGCACTCGGCCGGGTCTTGACAGCCCGAGGCTGCGGATCTAGTTTCCCGCCAGAAATAATTTACGCCCGAATTAAGGGGTACCCAACGATGCGAACCCGAATACGGCGCGGCGAACGCAGGACGCTGCCCTCTGTGCTCACGGCCGCGATGCTGCTCGCGGCCACGGCGGGCACGGCGGCCGTGCTGCCCTCCTCCGCCCAGGCGGCCTCGTCGACCGCGACCGTCACCGCCCCGGCGCAGACGATCGCCGGCTTCGGCGCCTCCGGCGCCTGGTGGGTCAATGATCTGACCAACTTCTCCTCGACCGTGCAGGCCCAGGTCGCCGCCGACCTGTTCACGACCAGCGGGATCGACCTGAGCCAGTACCGGTACAACATCGGCGGCGGCGGGACCGGCGTCTCGGTCGCCGCGCGCGCCCCGCAGACGTTCCTGACCACGTCGGGGACCTACAACTGGTCCAACGACCCGGGCGGCCAGTACTTCCTGAAGGCTGCGTCCTCGGACGGCGTCCCCGACCTGATCGGCTTCGTCAACAGCGCGCCGGAGGAGTACACCACCAACAACAAGAGCTGCGCCGGCTCGATCAACACCTCGGACGACGCCGCGTACGGCACGTACATCGCCACGATCGTCTCGCACTTCGCGTCCCAGGGCGTGACGCTGAACCAGATCAGCCCGATGAACGAGCCCGACGACTCCTTCAGCTCCTGCGGGCAGGAGGGGATGAGCGTCTCGGCCGCCAACCGCGCCGGGGTGATCGACGCCGTCGGCTCCGCGCTGAACTCGGCCGGCCTGTCCACGAAGATCATCGCGGACGAGTCGAGCCAGACCACGCAGCTGCTCTCCGAGGCGCCGACCTGGCTCGCCGACTCCAGCGCGCCCGGCTACACCACGGCGATCGCGCACCACACGTATGACAACCCGTCGAACTCCCAGCTGGAGAAGGTCGGCGCGCTCGGCGACGTGAACGGCAAGCCGGTGTGGGCCAGCGAGATCTGCTGCCAGATCTCCGGGGGCGGCGGCTACGGCGCGCAATACGACCCGACGATGGCCGGCGCGCTGACGCTGACGAACTACATCTACACCGACCTGTCGTACGCCGACGACTCGGCGTTCCAGTGGTGGACCGCGCTCTCCTCCGAGCTCGGCTGCGACCCGACGACCTCGAGCACCTGCGCGACGAGCGTCAACACGAACTCGACGGCCTGGAACGACGGCCTGCTCTACTACGACCCCAACTACGCCACCGACGGCAACCAGACCATCTACACCACCAAGCGCTTCTACGCCCTCGGCCAGTACAGCAAGTACGTCCGGCCCGGCGCGGTCCGCTACGGCGTGACCGGCTCGCCCTCCGGCGTGCAGACCATGGCCTTCTGGAACGGCTCGGCCGGCCAGTGGGACGTCGTCGCCACGAACACCAACACCTCGGCGACCACGCTGAGCCTGAACCTGGACAGCGGCACGCTCTCGTCGGTGAGCGCGGTCCAGACGGACTCCAGCGAGAACATGGCGAGCATCTCCGCGCCGACGATCTCGGGCTCCACGATCAGCGCCTCGCTGCCCGCGCAGTCCGTGACCACCTACGTCCTCGGCAGCTCCGGGACGCCGGACAGCGGCGGCGTCAGTGCGCAGGAGCTCGTCGGCAACCAGTCGGGCAAGTGCCTCGACGTGCCCGGCGTCTCGACGGCCAACGGCACCCAGCTGGAGATCTACACCTGCAACGCCGGCAGCAACCAGGAGTACACGCTGCAGGCCAACGGCGAGATCACGGTCTACAGCGGCAGCAGCCAGAAGTGCCTCGACGCGTACCAGGCCGGCAAGACCGCCGGCACGGTCGTGGACATCTACACCTGCAACGGCGGCAGCAACCAGCTCTGGCAGCTGCATCCGGACGGCAGCATCACCAACGACGAGTCGGGTCTCTGCCTGGATGTGGTCGGTCAGGGCACGACCAACGGCACCCTGATCGACCTCTACACGTGTAACGGCGGCAGCAACCAGCAGTGGACGCTCTAGCCGGATGAAACGAACTGACTGAACCGACTGAGTGAATCGGCGCGCGCGGCGCCTCGGCAGTGGCCCGGACGGGCTACTGCCGAGGCGCCGCCGTGCTCTCCCGGACGATCAGCCGGGTCGGCACGATGATCTTGTGGTTCTCCCGCTCCCCGTCCACCTTCGCCAGCAGGTTCTGTATCGCCTGCCGGCCGACCTCGCCGAAGTCCTGCCGGATCGTGGTCAGCGGCGGCCAGAAGGAGTGGGCCTCCTCCAGGTCGTCGAAGCCGACCACGCTGATGTCCCCGGGCACGTCCCGGCCGAGCTCGTGCAGCGCGCGCATCAGGCCGAGCGCCATCTGGTCGTTCGCCGCGAAGATGGCGGTCACGTCGTCCCGGCGGCCGAGCTCCATGCCGTGCCGGTAGCCGGACTCGGTCGACCAGTCGCCGTAGAGCACCGGCGGCGGCTCGATCCCGGCCTCCTCCAGGGTGCGCCGCCAGTACTCCATGCGGCGCATCGCGGAGAAGGAGGACTCCGGTCCCGCGATATGCCACACCTTCGTGTGGCCGAGGCCGAGCAGGTGCTCGGTGGCCTGCCGCGCGCCGTCCGCCTGGTCGGTGTCCACCACGGTGTAGGCGTCGCCCGCGTTCGAGTCGATGACCACGACCGGCAGGCCGGGCGGGAGGGTGAACTCCGCCTCGTCCAGCAGGTGCGCCTCGAAGATGATCACCACGCCGTCCACGGCGGCCTCGCCCAGACGGCTGTACGCGCCGGAGACCTGCCCCAGCGTCGCCTCGCGCACCGGGAGCAGCGTGACCGAGTAGTCGGCGCGCGCGGCCTCGGTGGCGATCGCGTTGAGGGTGCTCATGTTCCCGAAGGTGCGCAGCGTGAACATGATCACGCCGATCGCGCGGAACTTGCCCCGGCGCAGCGCGCGGGCCGCCGAGTTCGGCCGGTAGCCGAGCGCCTGCATCGAGTCGATGACTCGTTGCCGGGTCAGCGGATCCACGTTGGAGTGGCCGTTGGACACCCGGGAAACGGTCTGCGAGGACACGCCCGCGTGCTTGGCCACGTCCCCCATCGACGGCTGTTTCGAGCGCCTTACCGGGGTATCGCTCGAGGTCATGGGCTCCCCATCCTGTTCCTTACGGCAACGTTGCCGCTTTGTAATGTCAACCGCAGTGGGCATGGTTACGTGAACATGGTAGCGTCACCCCATCATGTTGACGTAAACATCGTCGTTCATGCAGGGAAGAGAACATGACAGTGCTGTCAGCGGGCTCGCCGCCGAGGTCGCGTAAGTCGGAGCTCAAGCCCCGTCGCCGGCGGAAGTGGACCGGTTGGGGCTTCGTGAGCCCCTTCTTGCTGGTCTTCCTCTTCGCGATGGTCGCCCCCGTGGTGTACGCCATCTACCTGAGTCTGTTCCAGGACAAGCTGATCGGCGGCAACCGGTTCACCGGGCTGGCGAACTACAAGCAGGCCCTGACCGATTCGCAGTTCTGGACCGGCTTCGGCCGCGTCTCGCTGTTCCTGGTCGTGCAGGTGCCGGTCATGCTGATCCTGGCATTGGCCGTCGCGCTGGCCATCGACAGCGCCCGGCTGCACTGGGCGCCGCTGTACCGGATCTCCATCTTCCTGCCCTACGCGGTCCCGGCCGTGGTCGGCGCGCTGATGTGGGGCTTCCTGTACGGCAACCAGTTCGGCCTGGTCGCGCAGTTCGACAGCTGGTTCCACGTCACGCTGCCGAACCCGCTCGACAACACGCTGATGCTCCCGGCGATCGGCAACATCGTCACCTGGGAGTACATCGGCTACAACATGCTGATCTTCTACTCCGCGCTGCGGGTCATCCCGGGCGAGCTGTACGAGGCGGCCGAGCTGGACAACGCGAGCCAGTGGCGGATCATCTGGCACATCAAGCTGCCGGCGCTGCGTCCGGCGATCATGGTCGCGACGGTGTTCTCGATCATCGGCAGCTTCCAGCTCTTCACCGAGCCGAGCGTGCTGTACTTCCTGAACAAGGACGTGATCGGCAGCGCGTACACCCCCAACTGGTACGCCTACAGCCTGTCCTTCAACGGCCAGGAGTACAACTACTCGGCCACCATCGCCATCGTCATGGGCCTGCTGACGGTCATCGTCGCCTACGTGGTCCAGCGCGTCGGCCAGCGGAAGGGAGCCTGAGATGGCAGCCGTCGACACCGCGCCCCGCACGGTGCGCCAGGCCCGCCCCTCGCGGCACACCTGGAACCCGAACAAGCGGCCGAAGTCCAAGACGCTGACCCTGGTGATGACCCTGGGCCTGGTCTACTCGCTGCTGCCGCTGTTCTGGCTGCTGGTGAACTCCTCGAAGACGCAGGCGAACCTGTTCACCACGAACGGCCTGTGGTTCGGCGGGCACTTCGCGCTCTTCGACAACATCCAGCAGACGCTGACCTACAACGGCGACGAGTTCCTGCGCTGGTTCGGGAACACGATGATCTACGTCGTGGTCGGCGCCGGCGGGGCGACCTTCCTGGCCACCCTCGGCGGCTACGGCCTGGCGAAGTTCGACTTCCCGGGCAAGCGCGGGGTGCTCGCGCTGGTGCTCGGCGCCGTCGCGGTCCCGAGTACGGCGCTGGCCGTGCCGACCTTCCTGATGTTCAGCAAGATCGGCCTGGTCAACAACCCCTGGGGCATCATCATCCCCTCGCTGGTCAACCCGTTCGGCCTGTACCTGATGTGGATCTTCGCCCGGGACGCGATCCCGAACGAGCTCCTCGAGGCCGCGCGCGTGGACGGCGCCAAGGAGTGGCGGATCTTCTTCTCGATCACGCTGCGCCTGCTGCGCCCGGGTATGATCACCGTCCTGCTCTTCGCGGTCGTCGCGACCTGGAACAACTACTTCCTCCCGCTGATCATGCTGAACGACCCGAAGTGGTATCCGCTGACGGTCGGCCTGAACCAGTGGAACGCGCAGTCCCAGACCGCGGGCAGCGTACCGATCTTCAACCTCGTCCTCACCGGATCGCTGCTCATGATCGTCCCGATCATGGTCGTGTTCCTGGTGATGCAGCGCTACTGGCAGTCGGGTCTGGCCGCCGGCAGCGTCAAGCAGTGACCGCACCAACCGCACCATCCGAAATACCGTTCAGCACCACCCTCACACGAAGAAGTGGAAGGAACGTCGCCATGACAGCAGTTTCTCGGGCCTGGCGCCGCGGCGCCGCCGTGGTGGTCGCGGGCACCATCGCGGCCGCCGGCTTGACCGCGTGCTCCAGCAGCTCCTCGGGCTCGGGCACCTCGTCCGGCTCCACGGCGAGCGCCAACGACATCGCCGCGGCGCTGCAGAAGAAGTCCTCGATCACCGTCTGGGGCTGGGCTCCGCAGGACAAGGACATCGTCGCGGCCTTCGAGAAGAAGTACCCGAACGTGACCGTCAACCTGGTCAACGCGGGTACCGGCAGCACGGAGTACACCAAGCTGCAGAACGCGATCAAGGCCGGCTCCGGCGTCCCGGACGTCGCCCAGATCGAGTACTACGCGCTGCCCCAGTTCGCGCTGGCCGGCTCCGTGCAGAGCCTGGACGGCTACGGCCTGGACAGCCTCAAGAGCGACTACTCCGCCGCGGTGTGGGACTCGGTCACCGTCAACGGCCAGCTCGACGCGCTGCCGCAGGACACCGGCCCGATGGCGCTGTTCTACAACAAGAAGGTCTTCGACAAGTACGGCCTGGTCGTCCCGACGACCTGGGACCAGTACGTCGCCGACGCCAAGAAGCTGCACGCGGCCAACCCGAACGCGTACATCACCGCGGACCAGGGCGACCCCGGCTTCGTGACCAGCATGGCCTGGCAGGCCGGCGGCACCCCGTTCAAGGTCAGCGGCACCACCAACGTGACGATCAACACCGCCGACGCCGGCATGGCGAAGTTCGTCAAGCAGTGGGACCAGCTGGAGGAGAACGGCCTGCTGTCCAACATCTCCGGCTGGACCAGCCAGTGGTTCACGGCGCTCGGCAACGGCACCATCGCCACCCTGCCGACCGGCGCGTGGATGCCGGGCAACCTGGAGGACAACGCCGCGGCCGCGTCCGGTGACTGGCGCGTCGCCCCGATGCCGACCTACGACGGCGGCACCGCGGCCTCCGCGGAGAGCGGCGGCTCCAGCTACGCGGTCATGAAGGGCTCGGCCAACGCGCTCGTCGCGGCGGGCTTCAACGAGTTCATGAACGCCCAGGACGGCGAGACCATCTTCGCTAACGAGGGCGGCTTCCCGTCGCTCAACTCGGTGCTGAACTCGAGCTCCTTCCTGAACCAGGCGCCGGCCTACTTCGGCGGCCAGAAGATCAACCAGGTCCTGTCGGCGGCCGCCAGCTCGGTGCTGCCGGGCTGGAGCTACCTGCCCTTCCAGGTCTACGCGAACAGCATCTTCCCGGACTCGGTGGGCAAGGCCTACGCCGCCAAGACCGACATCGGCGCGGCCGTGAACACCTGGCTCAAGGCCTCCGCCACGTACGGCCAGCAGCAGGGCTTCACGGTCACCGTCCAGTAGGTGTCCTGAAGCTCCACGCTTGACGTAGTACCCAGATACCGCACCATCCGGGCGTGCGGGTCGGCCGGGGATCACCATCCCGGCCGGCCCGTACGCGGGCGCGGCGCGTCCGCGCGAGCTGAGGATTGTAGGAAACACCCGCATGAGCACCCCCGTGCGCCGGTTCGCGATCGGCGAAGACGACTTCCTGCTGGACGGCGAGCCCACCCGCATCCTGTCCGGGGCGCTGCACTACTTCCGCGTCCACCCCGACCTGTGGGCGGACCGCATCGTGAAGGCCCGCGAGATGGGCCTGAACACGATCGAGACCTACGTCGCCTGGAACGCGCACAGCCCGCGGCCCGGCGAATTCGACACCGCCGGCGGCCTGGACCTCGGCCGCTTCCTGGACACCGTCGCCGAGCACGGCATGCACGCGATCGTCCGCCCGGGACCGTACATCTGCGCCGAGTGGGACAACGGCGGCCTGCCCGCGTGGCTGTTCCAGCGGCCCGGCACCGGGATCCGCACCAGCGAGCCGACCTACCTCGCGGCCGTCGAGGAGTACTACGAGCACCTGGCCCCGATCCTGGTCCCGCGGCAGATCGACCGCGGCGGACCGATCGTCCTGGTCCAGGTCGAGAACGAGTACGGCGCCTACGGCAGCGACAAGGCCTACCTCAAGGCCCTGACCGAGCTGACCCGGCGCGTCGGCATCACCGTCCCGCTGATCACCGTGGACCAGCCGCTCGACGACATGATCGAGAACGGCAGCCTCCCCGAGCTGCACAAGACCGCCTCCTTCGGCTCGCGGGTCGGCGAGCGGCTCGACCGGCTGCGCCGGCACCAGCCGACCGGCCCGCTGATGTGCTCGGAGTTCTGGAACGGCTGGTTCGACAGCTGGGGCGGCCACCACCACGTGACCGATGTGGCCGAGATCGCGAAGAGCCTCGACGAGCTGCTGGCCCGCGGCGCCTCGGTGAACATCTACATGTTCCACGGCGGCACGAACTTCGGCTTCACCAACGGTGCCAACGACAAGGGCACCTACGCCCCGATCGTCACCAGCTACGACTACGACGCGCCGTTGGATGAGGCGGGGAATCCGACGGCCAAATACTGGGCGTTTCGCGATGTGATCGCGAAGTACGCCCCTGAAATGGGCGCGGGCCCCGCGGAGCGCCGCACCGCTCCGCGGGACCCGCGCCCCCGGGCCGTCGCGGTGGCCGCCGCCTTCGACTCCGTCGTCCCGCTCTGGCAGGTCGTCGACGGGCTCGGCGAGTGGTCCAAGCACGAGCAGCCGCCGACCAGCGACTCGCTCGGCCACTACACCGGATTCACGCTGTACCGCACCGAGATAGAGCGTCAGGGCAGTGCGATCCTCCAGGTCGGCGAGGTGCGCGACCGCGCGCAGGTCTTCCTCGACCAGCAGGCCGTCGGCGTGCTGGCCCGCGACCACCGCGACCGCGTGCTCACCCTCCCCGAGAACGCGCACGGCACGCTCGACGTGCTGGTCGAGGACCAGGGCCGGGTGGACTACGGACCGCGCATCGGCGAGCCCAAGGGCCTGATCGCCCCCGCGACCGTCAACGGCGCCCCGGTGAACGGCTGGCAGGTCCTGCCGCTCGATCTCGGCGACATCGCGCCGGTCGCCGCGGCGCTGCGCGCCCGCGCGGACCACGGCGCCGAGATCGTCGCGGGCCCCGCGTTCGCCCGCGCCACGTTCGATCTGGCGGAGGTCTCAGACCTCTTCCTCGACACGCTCGGCTGGGGCAAGGGCGTGGCCTGGATCAACGGCTTCTGCCTCGGCCGCTACTGGTCCCGCGGCCCGCAGCGCACGCTGTACGTGCCCGCGCCGGTGCTCAAGGCCGAGGGCAACGAGCTCGTCATCCTCGAACTGCACGCCACGGCCTCGGCCGAGGTGCGCCTGCTCGCGGGCGCCGAGCTCGGGCACACCGAGTTCTGAGGCTGCATATATAGCGCGTGGCCATAGCGGGGGATGACGAACCGACCGACTACGGGTCGGACCTCTTTCGCAAGCTCCTGAACGATCCGGCCCGTTGGCGGACCGAAGCGGAGTTCTACGCGCACGAGCCGGCCAGGTCGCGGAAGACGATCGCCGGTCTCGGCGACTGCGACTGGCTCGAGCTGGACGAGAAGCGCCGGTTCCGCCTGAGCGAGGCGGGGACCGGCGCCCTCACCCGGCTCGTCCAGACGGGAGGCCGTGAGCGCTGCGTCCTGCGCACCTTCCTGTGGGAGGGCGGCTCGGCGGCACGTCAGATGTACCGCTCGCACCACGGCAGGCGGCACAGCTTCATTGAGACCGCGCAGGACGAGCTCGGCGACCTCTCCGCCACCGACTTCGACGCCACCCGCGTCCGCGGCTTCTGGTGGACGCTGCCGCGCTACGGCCTCGCCGCGGCCCGGCCGGCCCGGCTCGAGCGGCGGCAGTATCGCAGGAGGCTGCCGCCGCCGGTCAATCCTCCGTGGCGCTGAGCCCGATCCCGAGCACCGGGAGGCACTCCCGCACGCCGACGAGGCCGATGTCCGCGCGGCGGGTCGGGAGCCACTGCCCGCGGGTCAGCCGCCAGCGGTTCAGCTGTGCGGTCTCGCCGCGACGGGTGGCCCAGTTGATGCCGTTGGGCCGGTAGCCGACGGCCTCGGAGACGCGGTTGGAGGCGAGGTTGTCGTGGAAGGCCTCGCTGTTCGCCTCGCGGGCGCCGAAGCCCTCGAAGGCCAGGTGCAGGACGGCCTGGCGCATCTCGCGGCCGAGACCGCGGCGGCGGACCTCGGGGCTGAGCCACGAGAACGAGTCCACGGCGCCGAAGGACGGGTAGTCGACGGCGATGAGGTCCTGCATGCCGACCGGCTCGCCGTCGAGCATGACCACGAAGTTCAGCCGCCAGAAGGCCTCGCTGACCTTGGAGCGCGCGGCCCACATGGCGCGCAGCCAGCTCCATTCGCGGTCCGGCGAGTCCTTGTACAGGGAGATCGGGTCGTCGAAGGGCCACGGCGGCTCGGTCGCCACACCCTTGCGCACGATCGGCACGAGGCGTTCGAGCAGGGCGTCGGTCGCGCCGAGCAGCGAGAGCGTCGGCGTGTGGATCTGCACGTTCAGCGGCGGGTAGGCGGAGGTATGCACGCCCGCGAGGCTACGGAGCGCTTGCGCGCGGCGCAAAGGATTTCTACGGTTCGGTCGTGGCTGTGCTCGAGATTTCGGATCTGATCACGGACTGGGATCCGGCGACGCGCGCTCGCCGCCCGGTCCTCGCCGCCGACGCCGTGCGGCGGCTGCGCGAGGCGGGGGAGCGCAAGGCCGCGCGGATCGTGGAGCGCATGCCCGCGCCCGACGGCGTCCTGGCCGTCGAACCCTGGGTGCACCGCCGCTGGTACGCCCAGCCCTGCTAGCCGGCCGCCGGCTCCGCCGCGGGCCCGGCGTCGGCGATCTCGTCCTGGACCGTCTGCTCCTGGACTCGGACCCAGACCACCTGGCCGCTCGGCAGCCCCGTCGGCCGCGCCGAATGAGACTGCTGCGCCTCCCGATACCGCCGGGACGCGCAGCAGTCGCGGAGCGGATTACGACAGGCCGAGCGAGGAGAGCGCCGTGGTCCAGTCGGTCATGATGGCGTTCTGGGCGTCGGCGAGGGTGACGGTGCCGTTGCAGACCGCGGTCTTCAGCTTGTTCTCGACCGAGTCCTTCGAGTACGAGGTGAGGCTGGTGCCGCCGGTGTCATAGTGCGGCTCGGGCCAGAGGTTGCCCGGGTCGGTCGGGCTGCCGCCGAGCTCGAGGGGGAGGAAGTGGTCCTCCTCGTAGTCGGACATGCTGGTGTCGGTGTAGCCGTAGTCGATGATGCCCTGGGCCTTGAGCTTGTTGGTGTACGAGGTCGACGGGCGTATGGTGCTCGTCCAGCCCGACACGCAGATCGTCGAGTCGATGGTGTCCTGGGTGACGTCCGGGTTCAGCACGCCCGGGGTGCAGGACGGGTCGGGCAGCGGCAGGTAGGCCTGCGAGCAGGTGGCGTCGGCGTGGGCGATCGGGGCTTCGGACGCGGAGACGCCGAAGAACCCGATCGAGGCCAGCGCGGGCACGGCGACCAGCGCGGCCCGGCGACGCAGGGAAACGGGGAACATGTGGGTAGGTCCTTTCACGGAACGGACCGCCGAATATCAGCGGTCTGCGTCGATGAAAGCCGCTACCGGCAGGGGAATCCACCAATCCCGGGTAAAGCCATGGGGGCGATTGAAAAGCTACTGCGCAGACCGGAAGGACCGGACTGCGCAGTATGGCTCTCGCGGAAAATGAGGCTACGGCAGCGTCCAGACCTGACCCGCGGACGCGGAGCAGGTCTCCAGCTGAAGCTGCGTCTTGTTCGTGGCTCCGTTGCTCGTGTCGGTGAGGCAGAGGCCCGAGGCCGGGTTCACGAGCTCCCCGGACGAGTTCTGGTCCCACTGCTCGGCCGCGGTGCCGTTGCAGGTGTGCAGTTGGATGTCCGTGCCCGCGGTCGTGGAGCCGCCCGTCACGTCCATGCAATCGGTCAGGACCTGCAGGGTGTTGTCGGGGGCCACGGTCCAGGTCTGCGCGTTGGTGCCGTTGCAGGTGTAGATCTGGATCGCGGTGCCGTTGGAGGTGCCCGCGCCGGCGTCGTCGACGCACTTGCCGGTCCGGGTCTCGGTGATGGCGCCGACGGGCTCGGTGACGCCGGTGCCGGGCGTGCCGTTGTAGGACGGCGGCGCGTCGGCGGAGGCGGCGGCCCAGGAGGTGTCAGCGCTCGAACCGAGGGTGAAGTTCAGCGTCGTGCCGCTGAGCACGTCGGCCGCGGGCAGGTACGCCAGCGCCGAGGACGAGCCGTTGACCGTGAGCGCCTGCACGTACGGGTTCCCGTCGGCGGCGTTCGGCGCGTCGACCGTCAGGGTCTTGCCGGCCGCGCCCACGGAAACGACCGCCTGGGTGAACAGCGGGCTGCCGATCGCCAGATCGGACGTCCCCGGGGTCTCCGGGTACAGGCCCAGCGCGGACCAGACGTACCACGCGCTCATCTCGCCGAGGTCGTCGTTGCCCGGGATCCCGCCGGACGTGTTCGACCACAGCTGGTCCTCGACCGCGCGCACGGTGCTCTGCGCCTTGTAGGGCGCGCCGACCCAGTCGTACTCGTACGGGATCTCGATGCTCGGCTCGTTGCCCAGGTTCGCCTGCGTGCCGATGACGCTGGCCAGGCCCTGGTAGCCGCCGAGCACGCTGTCGAGGTAGCCGGCCATCGAGGAGTTCCCGCCCTCGAGGCTCGCGAGCTCGGAGATGTTGAACGGGATGTCCGGCGTGTAGGTGAACGCGTCGCCCTCGGCGAAGTCGTTCGACGACGTTCCGGTGATCAGCTTCGCGTTGAACCCGTCCATCCAGCGGCCGTTCGAGTGACGGGGCTGGATGTAGCCGCTGGACGTGTTGAAGATGTTCTCCCAGTCCTGCGCCCGGTTCTGGAACTTCGCCTGCACGCTCGTGTTCCCGAGCCTGCCCGCGAAGGCCGAGAGCGCGAAGTCGTCGATGTCGTACTCGAGCTGGGTCGACACCGTCGCGTACTCGTGGCAGCAGCCGTAGATGCTGTTCGTGGGCAGGTAACCGAAGCTGTCGAGGTACGTCACGCCGGGCGTCACGTCCGTGTCGGTCGTCTGCTCCTTCTCCATCGCCGACAACGCTGTCGCCGTGTCGAAGCCGGTCGCGCCGAAGGCGTGGTAGTCGGCCAGCACGGGGACCGCGGAGTCACCGACCATGATGTAGGTCTCGCCGTTGTTCATGCCCCACTTGGTGAGCGTGCCGCCCTGCTCGTAGTCGTCCAGGATCGACTGGGCCATGTCGTCGGCGGCCGAGGGGTCGGTCAGGGCGGTGAGCTGCGCCTGGGAGCGATAGATGTCCCAGTTGGAGAAGTCCGCGTACTCGTCGGCGTGCCCCGAGCCCACGGAGTGCACGTTCCCGTCGAAGCCGCGGTACTCGCCGTCGGCGTCGCTGATCACGCTCGGGAACTGCTCCGCGTGGTAGAGCGCGGTGTAGAAGACGTTCTGCTCGGTGGTCGTGCCGCCGGCCACCTCGATCTTGTCCAGCGCGGAGGTCCACGCGGCCTGGGCCGCGGCCTCGGCCTGCGTGAAGGACTCGCCGGCCACCTCGGCGTTCAGGTTCGCCTGCGCCTCGGCGGTCGAGGTGTAGGAGACGCCGACGCGCGCGGTCACGGTCAGGGCCGAGCTCGGGGTGCCGAAGGTGACGTACGCGCCCCCCGGACCGGCCGAGGTGGCGCCGTACGTCCCTTCGGCGGTGAAGTCCTGGTCGAACTCGATCGCGAAGTAGACGGTGAAGTCGTTCGTCGCCTCGCAGAAGCCCGAACTCGTCACCGAGCCGGTCAGCTCGTCGGAGCCCGAGGTGTTCAGCGTGGAGGAGACGTAGGGGGTGTCTGGGCTGTCCAGCTTCAGCAGCAGGGACGCGGACGTCGATGCGGGAAAGGTGAACTGGCCGATACCGGCGTGTGTGGACGTGGTCAGTGCGACGGACGTGCCATTGCCCAGCGCGACGGAGTAATACCCCGGAGACGCCGTTTCATTGCTGTGCGAGAAGGATTCGTCGTCCGAACCGGGGCTGGAACCGACCGAACCGGTGATCGGCAGGATCGGAACATCGCCCGCGGCCTCGCATCCGACGCCTGAGACGTGCGTCAGGCTGAAGCCGGTGATGCTCGAATCCGCGTAGTCGTACCCTCCGCCGTTCGGGCGAGAGGAGGTGTCCGGGCTCCACTGCACCATGCCGTGCGGCACGTCCGCGCCGGGGAAGGTGTTCCCGGCGCTGTAGTCGGAGTTGGAGCCGGTGCCGACGAGGGGGTTGACGAGCGAGTCCGGCGAGGTGACCAGGGTCGCCGCGTGGGCCGTGGTGGGTGCTGCGGCGCCGAGCCCGAGCGCCACGAGGGCGCCCGCGGCGAGAAGCCGCAGCCCCGGCCGCACCGACGAGTGGTGCGGCCGGGGCCGGAGTATGTCAGCCACGGGTCGTCACATCGCTCAGGAAGGCGTCGGCCGGGGCGTTGTACCAGTCCGTCGAGACGTACGAGGCGCCGTCGGCCGCCAGCAGGGCGAACCGGGCCTGGGCGTCCGCGAGCGTCGGGTTGGCGCTGTCGAGGGCCGGGGCCACGTCATAGGCGTCGGTGACGACCGTGAGGTAGTGATCGGTGTTGTACCACTCGGTGTCGCCGTCGGAGACGAAAGCCCCGGCGTCCTGGTCGAAGACCACGAACCACGGACGCAGCGCCGTGTTGCTGTAGCGAAGGCGCGGATCGCCGGTCTGCGCGCCGAGCACCGACGGGAAGACCGCCGCCTGCGCGATGTTCCCCGCGTTGTAGAGGTCGATCAGGTGCTGCGCGTAGACCTGGTCCACCCACGTCGAGGAGGAGTCCACGGCCTGCTCGTAGGTGCCGGGGATGATCTCGACGATCGCCTTGCCCTCGAGCGAGGCGTAGTTGCCCCAGTTGTTCGCGGCGGCGGCCGCGTCGAGCGTGGAGTAGGTGCCGCCGCCGGACTTCGCCAGCAGATCCGCCGGGGTGTAGAGCACGCCGGACAGGTGCGTCTGCACGTAGCTGTCGAACGCGGTCGGGGTCTGCGAGGACCACGAGCCGAAGCCGTTCTTCATCTCGATCTTGACCATGATCGGGTGGCTGGTCGGGTGCGCCAGCAGCCAGTAGCGGATGTCGTCCAGGCAGCTGTCCAGGTTCTGATTCCGGTCGCCGGTGTAGTCGCCGGCGTCGGAGCTGGTCTGCACGCAGTTGTTGTTGCTGGCCAGCGGGTTGTCGTGGCTGACGTCCCACTTGCCGTTGAGCGCGTTCGCCCACGTGTCCAGCTCGACCAGGGACGTGCCGGTGTCCAGGGCGTTCGCCAGGTAGGTGTAGACGGACTTGTCGTTGTAGGTGTTGTGCAGGCCGGTGCCGGTGACGCCGGCGAGGTTGAAGGAACCGTAGTCGAGCGCCTGCGCGGGGGCGGCGGCAGCGGCGCCGACACCGACCGACGCGACGAGCAGGGCCGCGGCGGCGAGCAGCCGGGAGCCGGCGCGCCGGGTGAGGAGCGTGGGTAGGGGCATGGGTCGTCTCCTGAGGGTTTGTTACCGGAGAGTTCGGCCGAGAGCCAGGGAGCATCCTGACACAGCGTCGGGTGTCCGTCGAGAGGCGCGTTGAAGGTTTGGGACCCGACAGGTTTCTCATCTAGGCTGATCGCGGCTGCGCAGGTCAAAGAGGTCTGAGAGCGTTCACAGAGCGGTCGCTCGGTGTTCGCCGTGCGGCTGTGCTCAACGCGGATGCTGCCGATTCGGCACCCGCTCATGTCCTGACAACCGGCCGTCGACAGAAAGCCGATGATGACCTCTTCTCCGAGCAAGCTCAGCCGCCGTGGATTCCTGGCCGTGTCGGCCGCCGTCCCCGTCGCCCTCTACGCCTCGCCCGCCCTCGCCTCCGCGAAGGCCGCCGCGACGGGTTCCTCGCTCGCCGAGATCGTGACCGGGCTGCCCTTCGTCGAGTCCTACCAGACCAACAGCCCGGCGAACCTGACGGCGGCCACCAACGCCGCCGTGCGCGCGCTGGACGGCTTCGCCGAGGCCTGGCATACCGGCACGGCCTGGAACAACGGCACCGTGATGCTCGACGACTACCTGCGCGCCAACATGAAGATCAGCGCGCGGATCACCAAGGCGCGCACCGAGGCCCAGGCCAAGGAGGCGTTCATCTTCGACCGCCGCGACCAGAGCTACTCGATGATCACCGGCCTCGGCCCGCTGGCCGACATCTACAAGGCCGGAGCGCTCGCCGTCACCAGCATCACCACGGCCCCCGACGGCACCCCGTCCACCACGGTCAGCGACACGGTCCCGGCCGGCGCCCCCGCGGGCGCGGCCACCGGCCCCGGTTCGGCCAACTCGGCGCTCGGCCAGGTCGTCGTGCTCGAGGAGACCCTGCGCGGCAACTACTCCTCCGGCAACCCGTCGAAGAACGCGTACCAGTACCCGCGTCCGTGGCGGATGAACGAGGACAGCGCGGTCGTGGACACCGGCACCGTTGACGCCTACGGCTACCCGGTCTACGAGTCGGACGTCGAGGTCTGCGCGCAGCTGCTGCTCCAGCGCAGCACCACCCCGGCGAGCGACGGCGGCTTCCCGAGCGGCCACACCAACGCCTTCTACCTGGCCGGGCTCGCCTACGCCTACGCGGTTCCCGAGCGCTTCCAGGAGCTCATCGCCTGCGCCGCGTACTCCGCGAACACCCGGATCATCGCCGGAATGCACTCCCCGAACGACGTGATAGGCGGCCGCATCCTGGCCACCGCCCTCGCCGCCGCGATCCTCGCCGACCCCGCCAACGCGAGCATCAAGGCCGCGGCGCGCGCCAACGCCCTGGCCTACTTCGAGGCCCAGACCGGCAGCACCGTCGACACCCTGTTCGCCTACGCCCACTCGCAGGGCACTGACGAGGACCGGTTCGCCGACCGCGAGGTCAACGCCGGCTACGTCTACCCGCACCTGACCTACGGCCTGCCGTCGCAGGGTTCGGCGAAGCCCGCGAAGACGTACACGGCTCCCGAGGGCGCCGAGGTCCTGCTCGAGACCCGCCAGCCCTACCTGACGGCGGCCCAGCGCCGCGACGTCCTCGCGAGCACCGCGGTCAGCGCCCGCAACGTCATGCTCGACGGCTTCGAGGAGTGGGGCCGCCTCAACCTCTTCGCCGCCGCCGACGGCTACGGCGCCTTCGACGGCATCGTCACCGTCGCGATGGACGCGACCCAGGGCGGCTTCAACAGGTCCGACGCCTGGAAGAACGACATCTCCGGCAAGGGCGGCCTGGTGAAGCAGGGCACCGGCACGCTCACCCTGACCGGCGCCAACACCTTCAGCGGCGGCATCGACGTGCAGGGCGGCACCCTCGTCGCGGGCGGTGTCGGCGCGCTGGGCCACGGCGACGTGACGGTCGCGGCCGCGGGCACGCTGTCCGTCTCCGCCGAAGGCTGCGGCGGCGTCGAGATCCACGGCGACTACACCCAGAACGGCGGCACCCTGCAGGTCGCCCCGAGCGACCGCACCCGCGACGCCGTCCTCTCCGTCAAGGGCCGCGTCGAGCTCGCCGCCGGCAGCACCCTGAGCCTCACCCTGACCGGCGCCCCGCGTAAGGGCACCGTCATCCCGGTCCTCGAGGCCCACGCCGTCCGCGGCTGGTTCGACTCCGTGAACGTGAACATCGCCGGCGTCCACGCCGTCCCGGTCCAGACCCGCGAGGGCGTCTGCGTGCGCTTCGCCTAATTCCCGGCGCGCTGAGGGCCGGCCGTGGCCATAATGCCGTGTGATCGAACGGCACTGGCCACTGCTGGCCCTCAGCATCCGTACTCCGCGCCTGGAACTGCGTCTGCCCGACGACGACGAACTCGCCGAACTCGCCGAGCTGGCCACCCGCGGCGTCTACCGCCCGGGCGAGCGCCCCTTCTTCTCCCGCTGGCCGGAGAAGCCCGCCGACGAGGTGGCCCGCGGCGTCGTGCAACGCCACTGGCGCCAGCGCGGCGCCTGGACGGCGGACCACTGGGCACTGGAGTTCACCACGTTCCTCGACGGCCGCCCCATCGGCGCCCAGCAGATCCGGGCCAAGGAGTTCGCCGCGCTCGGCGAGGTCGAAAGCGGCTCCTGGCTGGGCCTGGAACACCAGGGGCTGGGCTACGGCACCGAGATGCGTGCCGCCGTCCTGCACCTGGCGTTCGCCGAACTCGGCGCCGAATACGCCCTCTCCGCCTCGTTCGTCGACAACGCCTCCTCCATCGGCGTCAGCCGCAAGGTCGGCTACCAGCCGGACGGCATCCAGCGCGACGTCATCGAAGGCCAGGTCTTCGTCACCCAACGCTTCCGCATGTCCCGCGACGACTGGCGGGACCGCGAACGCCCCGAGTTCACGGTGAGCGGGATCGACGGCTGCCGGGAGATGTTCGGGGCGGGGACTCTGCCTACGGGAGGGTAGCCGCCACGTGCGACGGCGGTTCCACGTGCAGGTCTTCGGGCGGGTGCGAGCCCTCGCGCGAGGACGGCGTGCCGCGCCAGGCGAGGAATCCGAACAACGCCAGGGCGACCACGTACACCAGGCCGTACGTCGCCCAGCCCATCGGCGGGGACCACTTGAAGTGGAAGGGGAGGACGGAGCCGGCTTGGCCCACTCCGAAGCGCCTGGCCTCGAACCAGTAGACGGCCAGGTGGCCGACCGCCACGAGCGAGACCATGAGCCAGGTCAGGCGGCGTTCCACGACGGGGGCCCAGGCGGCGAGGCGGAGGTCGAGGAGCATCGCCGCGTAGACGGGGAGGCCGACGGCGAACCAGAGGCCGTAGCGTCCCTGCCACAGGTCGATCAGGCCGGGGCCGGTCAGCGCGTTGGCGACGATCGGCATGAACACGATGCCGGCGAACCAGACGCCCACCACGAGCAGTTGGCGGCGGGTGGCGAACAGGGCCGCGGCGAGGACCAGGAAGCCGAACAGGAACAGCCACGCCGCTTCGGTCGCGAAGGGGTCGAAGGTGTCGGTCGCGCTGAAGGGGCCGATCATCGAGCGGAGCATCCCCGGCGTTCCGCGCACCGAGTCCGACAGGGAGTTCTGGAGCGTGTAGTCGTCGCCCTGGGGCAGCGGGATGGAGTTGAGGCCGCCTCGGGTCAACTGCCAGGCGGCGGCGAAGAGGATCGCTACCGCGAGGCCGCCGAGGGCCGGCCAGGAACGGCGGTCGCGCACGAGCCGGTAGGCGTGGCGGGCGCCCAGCATCAGCACCGCCATGACGGCGATGACGACGAGCCATTCGAGTCCGGCCGGTCGCACGATGGCGATCACGCCCGCGCCGAGTGCCAAGTAGCCGAGGCGTGAGCGGACGAGTTCGGGGTCCGGCTTGAGGGCGAGCGCGCTGAGCGCGGCGAACGCGAGCAGGCCGCCGGCCGCCTCCGGTCCGTTCGGATTCACCGACCCGGCCTGGCAGAGCACCATCGGCGTGGCCGCCACGAGGACTCCGGCGAACGCGATCCTCCCGACCCGCAGCGCGACGACCGCGGCGCACGCGACGAGCAGCGAGCAGAGCAGCGCGCTGATCAGCCGCATCGCGTAGAGCCCGTCGAGCCCCGGCAGCAGGTAGACCGGCCACCCGACGAGCGCGTAGTACAGCGGGTTGTACAGGCTCATGATCGTCGTCGTGGGCACGAGCCGCGTGGAGTCGGCCTCGGCCGACGGGGTGAAGCACGTCGTCGGCTTCTGGGGGTCCTTCGCGGAGCAGCCGCTCTCGCTGCCGAGCAGGGCGATCACCTCGGGCCCGCGCACCCGCGCGGTCACCCACAGGACGTCGTGCCCCCAGAGCTTGTCGTACCGCGGCGGCGTGAGCTGCCCGTCGTCCACCGCGGCCGCCCAGGTCATATGAGCGGACTCGTCGGCCGTGGTGCCGAGCGGCACGGTCATCGCCCAGGTCGCGGACAGCGCGAAGAAGGCCGCGAACGCAAGCAGGAAAACGCGACGCACCGATGACTCCCCAAAGCCGAACACGGAAACCCCTGGTCGCGACCGCCACAGCGGCGACCGCGGACCTGCCCTGAGCACGGGTGCGTATCGTAACGCAGTTGCGCACGGCGGCGTTAGGTGAGGGCGACTTATGGATATTAGCCCGCTTTGACCGGCTCACGAAGCCGCATCCGAAGGTCGACGCGATGCGCGGGTGCGTCGCGTTCGAGGCGAGCCCGGTCGTGTACTGCCTGGAGAGCGTGGATCAGCCGGGGCTTCACCTGGACGAGTTGGCGCCGGATGTGGGCGCGCCGCTCAAGACCTTGACGCATGAGGAGTTGGGAGTGGGTACGGTCGAGGCCACCGCGGTGGGGTTGATGGGCGACGGTTCCGACGCGGCCGAGGTCACAGCCGTGCCGTACGCGGTGTGGGCGAATCGGGAGCCGGGTGCGATGCGCGTCTGGATCCCGGCGGAGCGCGCGAGCCTGGCATGATGTGCGGATGAAGATCGACCGAGTTCTGGCGGCTTGTGACGGCGCCTGCAAGGGAAACCCCGGCCCCGCCGCGTGGGCCTGGGTGTTCGTGGCCGAGGACGGATCCGGCGGCCGCTGGGCGGCGGGCGCGCTCGGCACGGCGACGAACAACATCGCCGAGCTGACCGCGCTGGAGCAGTTGCTCTCGACGGTCGATCCCAAGACGCCGCTCGAGGTCCGGATGGACTCGCAGTACGCGATGAACGCGGTCACCACGTGGCTGCCGGGCTGGCGCAAGCGCGGCTGGAAGACGGCCTCCGGCAGCCCGGTCGCGAACCGTGACCTCGTCGTGCGGATCGACAGCCTGCTGACCGGCCGCGACGTGAAGTTCGTGTACGTTCCCGCGCACCAGGCCGGCGGCGATCCGCTCAACGCCTTCGCGGACGAGGCGGCGAGCACGAGCGCGGTGAGCCAGAAGTCGGACTCGGGCACCCTGACGGCGGAACAGAGCACGAAGATGGCCGTCCCGGCGGTGACGAACGTCCCGAAGGCGGCGGCCAAGGCAACGAAGGTCAAGGAGAGCGGCGGCGGAACCTCGCGGTCCATCCCCGCGAAGTTCCCCGGCACGTGTGGCTGCGGTAAGCGGTACGCGGCCGGGGAGCAGATCGCCAAGGGGTCCAGCGGCTGGGGGCACGTGGAGTGCGCCAACCGCTGAACCCCCCTCTAGGCGGAGGAACTCAGCCCGTCGACTACAGCGGCGGTCAGTAGCCCCAGCCCCAGCGGACCTGGGTCACGCCGCTGGAGTTGTTGTTCGACAGGCCGCTGCCGTTGTGCGCCTCCATGGAGTAGCTGTCGCCGGTCTTCAGGCCGGCCCAGTAGACGCTGCCCATGCTGTCCGAGCGCGCGGTGTCGGTGACGGCGGCGAGGTAGGCCTGCTCCACGCCGTTGTTGTGGTTCGTCAGGTAGTCGACACCGGTGGTCATCGGCGCGCCGAACTCGTCGATGATCGTCCGGCTGGTGTAGCTGCCGATCCGGTTGGTGAGGTTCGAGACCCATGCGGACTCCGTGGTGGAGCTCGCCCACGTGCCGTAGATGTGCAGCGAGAGCAGCGTGCCGTTGAGCGCCGAGGAGGCGCCGACGCCGGTGACGTTGTCGTTGTAGCCGGTGCCGCTGATGATCACGCGGCCGCGCGGGACGCTCGAGTGGTCCGACAGCCAGGTGGAGCAGATCGAGACCCACTGGCTGAGGGAGTAGCCGTACGGCTCGTTGAGCGGCTCGAAGTATACGTTCGCGTTGGAGCCGTAGTCGCTGACCACGGTGTTCCACATGCTTTGCCAGGCCGACATGTCGGTGATCGTGCCGGTGCTGGTGTTCTCGGTCCAGGCACTGATGATCACCTTCATCCCGTCGGCCAGCGCCGCGTCGACCGCGCCCTTGTACGCGCCCCACCAGGACGAGCTGACGCTCGGCGGGTTGATGGGCAGCCGCACGGTGTTGGCACCGAGGTTCGACTCGAAGGCCTTGATGTAGTTGTTCGCGACCGAGTACACCGTCGAGTACGAGTCACCGGCGGCCAGGCCGTCCGGGATCACCCAGCCCGAGTTGTAGTTGTCGCGAGTGTCGGCCCAGTTCACGCCCTTGAACGAGTTCGTCGCGGCCTCGGCGGGACCGGCCTGGGCGAGCGCGAACAGCGAGGCTCCGAGCAGACTGGTGACAACGGCCAGCACGCGGGCTCGCATCCAGTGCTTCCTTGCACGGACGGGCATGTCGATCTCCCTTCGATGATCTTGCGGAGCGTGTGTGATTTTGTGCGATTACTTTGATGGTTACGTAACCATGGCGAGTCTCGTGCCCGGGGCCTCGTTCCGTCAAGCCCTCCGAAGTCATCGAGATCTTCGAGAGCGCTCCCAGAATTCGAGGCATGTAATTCGCAGGCAAAAACTCCCTCTTGCCCGCTGGGCACCTCGCTTCGCCGGGATTACTGTGCACGCTCACAGGACGATGTCGGGGAGCGAAGGGAACGGATCATGACGCAGGAGACGAATCGCGGCGTCGCGGTGAGTCGGCGCGCGCTGCTGGCCGGGGCCGCGGCCGGGGCGGTCGGGCTGACCGCCCTGGGCACGTCCGTCGGGGCCGCGGCGAGCGCGAGCGCCGCCACGGCGTTCGTCAACGGGGCCGACATCAGCTGGGCGCAGCAGATGACCGCCAACGGCTACACCTGGAAGAACGCCTCCGGCGCCACCGAGGGCATCTTCGGCATCCTGGCCGGCTACGGCATCAGCGCCATCAGGCTGCGGACGTGGGTCAACCCGTCGAGCGACCCGGTCAACGGCCACTGCTCGATCACCGAGACCGCGGCGTACGCGGTGCAGGCCAAGAACGCGGGCATGAGCGTCCTGCTCGACTTCCACTTCGGCGACACCTGGAACTCGGTCGGCGTGCAGAAGCCGCCCGCCGCCTGGGCGAGCATGACGTACTCTGAGATGCAGACCGCGATGTACAACTACGTGTACCACTCGATGAACGTGATGAAGGCGAACGGCGTCTACCCGGAGTGGGTGCAGATCGGCAACGAGATCAACTCCGGCATCTGCCACCCCGTCGGCAGCGTGAGCAACGGCGCCCAGATGACCGGCCTGCTCAACGCCGCGCACGACATGGTCAAGGAGGTCTCGCCGAACTCGATCGTCTGCATCCACCTGGCCCAGCCGCAGAACTACTCGTCGATGGAGACCTTCTTCAGCGCCTACAGCGGCAACGGCGGCAAGTGGGACATGTCCGTGTTCTCGTCCTACGGCAGCGCCTCCGAGGCCGCGGGAATCGTCGCGAACATGGCCGAGATCTCGGCCGCCTACGGAAAGCCCTTCATGCAGGCCGAGGTCGGTGGTCCGGTCAGCAGCCCGGGCAGCACCGAGAAGACCCTCGAGGCCTACATCACGGCGCTCAAGGCCAAGGGCGGCCTCGGGATCTTCTACTGGGAGCCCGAGGTCTACGCGCCCTTCGACAGCTACGCCTCCGGCGCGTGGAACTCCTCGACGCGGGAGCCGACAGTCATCATGAACGGCTTCGCGGCCGCCTGAGCCGCAGCAGCGCGGCGTCCAGTTCTCGCAGGTCCACCGAAAGCCCGCCTTCGCCGTAGTGCGGCGCCGGACGCGCACCGTCGGCGACGAAGAGGACTTCGAGGTCCCGCCGACCGTCGGCGATCGCGGTCAGCGGGATCCCGATCCGCCGAACCGCGTCGCGGGCCGGCTCCTCGCGCCGCCAGGCGGGCACGTACTGCTCGATGCCCCTGCGAACGCGCGATCCGGTCGCCGCATCCGCCTGCTCGATCTCGAGGCGGTGCCTGTCCTCGTGACATCAAGGGCTTCACCGCCCGCCTATGATGGGGGCACATCTCCGGATGAAACAATTCAAAGTGACTGGTGGTGCAGGAGTGGTCAGGCGGGTCGTGGGGATCAAGGACGTCGCCCGGGAGGCGGGCGTGTCCGTGGGCACGGTCTCCAACGTGATCAACCGGCCGGACACGGTGGCCCGCGCGACCCGCGAGCGGGTCCAGGAGGTCGTCGGCCGCCTCGGCTACGTGCGCAGCGAGTCCGCGCGCCAGCTGCGCGTCGGGGCCAGCCGCATCGTCGGCCTGCTGGTGCTCGACATGGGCAACCCCTTCTTCGTCGACGTGGCCCGCGGCGCCGAGCGCACCGCGCGGGCGGCCGGGCTCGGCGTGATGGTCTGCAACAGCGCCGGCTCCCCGGACGAGGAGGCCGAGTACCTGTCGATGTTCGTCGAGCAGCGGGTGCGCGGGGTGCTGGTCACGCCCGCCGACTCCACCGGCCGCGACCTCGAGCTGCTGCGCCGGCACCACATCCCGTACGTCGTCGTGGACACGATCGTGCAGGACGAGGAGACCGGCGAGGTCGCCTGCTCGGTCTCCGTGGACGACGTGCTCGGCGGCGAGATGGCCGTCGCGCACCTGATCGAGCAGGGGCACCGCTCGATCGCCTTCGTCAGCGGCCTCGGGCACGACCGGCCGCAGATCAGGGACCGCTGGACCGGGGCGTGCCGCGCCGTCGAGGCGGCCGGGCTGCCGCCGGCGACGATGCGCGAGATCGCCACCGACCGGCTCGACGTGTCCGCCGGGGCCGACGCCGTCGCCCACCTGCTCGGGATGCGGGACCGGCCGACCGCCGTCTTCTGCGCGAACGACATGCTGGCGCTCGGCGTGCTGCAGGCGCTGTTCGCCGCCGGGATCAAGGTGCCCGAGGAGATCGCGCTCGTCGGCTACGACGACATCGACTTCGCCGCGGCCGCCGCCGTGCCGCTGACCTCGGTCCGCCAGCCCGCGACGGAGATGGGCCGGCTCGCCGCCGAGATGCTGATCGCCGAGAGCGCGGCCGATTACGACGAAGAGAGCCACGTGCACCGGCAGATCGTGCTCCAGCCCGAGCTCGCCGTCCGCGACTCAAGCCGCTGGCGTCTGGCGTCGTGACGCGCGGGCCCGCGCCTTCGCGGTCCGCTCGTGCGACTTCCCGCTGACGGGCCGGCCGCCCGCAGAGGCGAGCACGTTCTCGTGCACGTCCAGCATCTCCGAGACCGAGCGCGACCAGGGGTGCCGCTGCGCCTGAAGGCGCGCCGCGGCGCGGCGCTCCGGCTCGGGCCGGCTCAGCACCTCGAGCACGCCCCGCGCCATCCCGAACGCGGTCGGCGCCGCCACCGCGCCCGCGGCCCCGTCGAGCAGTTCGCCCGAGGCGCCGCCGGACGCCGCGACGACCGGGGTCCCGCAGGCGAGGGCTTCGAGGACGGACAGGCCGAAGGTCTCCACGAGGCAGGGCGCGAGCACGACGTCCGCCGCGGCCAGCCGGGAGGCGAGCAGCGGCCGGTCGGCGACGTGCCCGTGGAAGGCGATCGGCAGCCCCTTGGCCGCGCGACGCAGCTCCACCTGCGCGGTGCCGGTGCCGTAGACGTCGAGGCGCACGTCCTGGCCCGCGTGCGCGAGCTCCTTGACCGCGGCGATCGCCAGGCCGACGTTCTTCTCCTGGGAGAGCCGGCCCGCGTAGGCGAGGTGGATGCCGTCGTGCTCGGCGTTCTGCTGCGGGTGGAACAGCTCGAGGTCCACGCCCAGCGGCACCCGCCGCAGCGAGCGCACCTTCAGCCCGGTGAATTCGTGCTCTGCGAACTGCGAGGTGACCACGACCGCGTCGAACCGCGTCGCCACCCGCTGGTTCCACGCCCGGATCGCGGCCTTCGCGGCGGGGGAGCCGCCGGTGCGCGGCAGGTGCGCCGGGATGATCGCGTCCAGCCGCTCGTGCGAGAAGAGGACCGCTCCGACCCCGTGCCGCGCCGCCCAACCGGCCACGGCGGTCAGCGTGTACTTGTCGGAGACCTCGACGACGTCCGGCCGCAGCTTCTCCAGCAGCCGCTCGACCATCCCCGTACGCATGATCATCCGGTAGCCGTTGCCCACCGCCGTGCTCGGCACGGTGACGGTCATCCCCTCCGGCGTGTGCCGCACGGCCCAGTCGCGGCCGGGGACCACGAGGACCCGGTCGTGGCCGGCGGCGGCGTAGCCGTGGCCGAGCCGGTCGACGGCCGTGCGCAGGCCGCCGGAGGTGGCGCTGTAGTAGTTGGCGAGCTGGACGATCCTCACGAGGACGTCGCCCGGGCGCGGTCGGCGCGCAGCTCGCGCCCGGTTCGCGGCAGGCCCAGCGCCGCCGCGTACGTCGTGGGCCGCGCGCCGAGGGCCAGCGCCTCGTCGATCGCGCCGAGCGTCGCCTCGCGCAGACCGGGCCGGCCGAGGTCGTCGGGGTGCAGCGCGATCCGGAAGGCCTGCCCCGAGCGTGCGAACCGCCGCGCGGCCTCGGTCATCAGCCGGACGCCGACCTGCTCGCCGAGGCCGCCGGGCCGGTGCGAGAGCGCGAAGGCCTTCAGCCTCAGCTCGGCCGGGGCGCCGCCTGGACCGGCGAAGGAGTGCACGCCGAACTGGGTCGAGTAGTACCGCAGGCCACTGCGACGCAGCGCGTTCACGGCCGCCGGCGCGGCGATCCAGCCCGGTGGGTGGAAGCCCACCGGATCGATGCCGACGTCGGCCAGCTCCTCGAGCCCCGCCCTGATCCGTGCCCGGGCCTCGCCCTCGGAGAGCGTGGCGAACTCGGCCGCGCCCCGGGCCATCACCCGGGCGACGCCGCGGCGCCAGAGCGGACCCGAGCCGTGCGTGGCGACGTGGTAGAAGCCGTGCAGCGCCGGCTCGTGGCCGCGGTCCTGCGCCTCGAGCACGTCCTCGGCCAGCCGCGCGTCCGACACCAGGCTCGGCCCGCGCCACGGCCCTGGGACCAGCAGCAGCGTGGCCGGGACGCCCCGCGCGTCCAGCGCCTCGAGCCAGCGCGCGGTCTGCGGCGCCGTGCCCGGCGCGATGTCGTGGATCGACACCAGCAGCGGCGCGCCGCCGCGCGGCGCCCCGGGTCTGGGCCCGGGTTCGTCGCCGGCGCTCACGCGGCGGCCGCTTCCCGGCCCTCGCCGCCGAGCTCGTACACCTTCGCGAGCCGGTCGATCGCGGGAGCCTGCGGGCCGCCGAGCGGCACCCGGCCGCGGCAGACCTCGGAGTAGTGCCGCAGCAGCTCGTCGCCCACCGCGGACCAGCTGCGATGCTCCACCGAGAGCCGGCCGGCCGCGCCCCAGGCGGTGCGCAGCGCGGCGCCCTCGGCGAGCCGGACCACGCCGGCCCGCAGCGCCTCGGTGTCGTTCGGCTCGAACAGCAGGCCGGTCTCCTCGGGGGTGACCAGGTCGAGCGGGCCGCCCGCGGCCGGGGCGACCACCGGCAGTCCCGAGGCCATCGCCTCCTGGATCGCCTGGCAGAAGGTCTCGTCGGGGCCGGTGTGCACGAAGACGTCGAGGCTCGCGTACGCCTCGGCCAGCCGCTGCCCGTCCAGGAAGCCCAGGAACGCGGCGTCCGGCAGCATCGTCCGCAGCTTCTTCTCCGCGGGACCCTCGCCGACGACCACCACCTTGACGTTCGGCACGTCGGCCAGGCAGGCCAGCAGCTCGACCCGCTTCTCCGACGCGAGCCGCCCCACGAAGCCGACGAGCACCTCGCCGTTCGGAGCCAGTTCGCGCCGCAGCGACTCGCTGCGCCGCGAGGGCTGGAAGCGCTCCGCGTCCACCCCGCGCCGCCACATGGCCAGGCCCGGGAAGCCGCGCTCGTCCAGCTGCCGGTACGTGGCCGAGGACGGCACCAGCGTGCGCGCCGCCTGCCGGTGCACGTGCCGCAGCCAGGACCAGATCGTCTTGTCCGTGCCGCGGAACCCGTAGCGCCGCGCGAAGCCGGCCAGGTCCGTCTGGAACACCGCGACGCTGGGCACGCCCATCTTCCGCGCCGCCCGCGCCCCCGCCGCCCCGAGCGCCACCGGCGAGGCCAGGTGCACGACGTCCGGCGCGAACTCGCGCAGCCGCCGCTCCACCGCCTTCGTCGGCAGCCCGAGCACGAAGGAGTTGTACCCGGGAAGCCCGACCCCCGGGACCACCGTCACCGGGAATCCCGCGTACGACTCGGGGCCCGGCCCCGGCGCTATGATCAATGCCTCATGACCCCGCCGCTCGAGGTGCTCCAGCACCCGGCAGACCGAGTTCGTGACCCCGTTCACCCGGGGCAGGAAGGATTCAGTCACCACTGCTACCCGCACATCTTCATCGTGCGCACGTTGGATGCATCCCCGGCCTCGACTCCGCGAGGGTGAGGCGAACGGCAAGTGACGACTCGGTCTCGTCGCACGTCGCGGGCGTCCATAGGATGACCTACGGCAACCTTAAACCGCTGTGAAGAAGTACGGTCGCCGTCCAGTCGGCGAACGCCCGGGGCGCGGCGGTTCGATCTTGGAGGCGCTAGACGTGAACCCCGCACTCACTGAAGTACTGGCAGACGCGGTGCCGGCAGCCCGACACGACACCGCCTGGATGAACGGCGCGATGCCCGTCCGCATCACCGCGTACCCGGACCCGGAACACATCGAACGCCTCCCGCTGGAGATCGTCTCCTCCATCCGCTGCATCGTACGAGTCGCCGACAAGTACGTCTTCTGCGAGAACAGGTCCAGCCGCCACCCCTGGCCCGGCGGCCGAAGAAACCCAGGCGAGACCCACGCCGACACCGCAGTCCGCGAGGTCCACGAGGAGACCGGCTGGCTGGTGAGGCCGGAGACCATGCGCCCCCTGGGCTGGCTCCACCTCCGCCACCTGGGCCCCGAGCCCGAAGGCAACCAGGGCCCGTACCCCGACTTCCTGCAACTGGTCTTCACGGCCCGAGCCGACCGCCGCGACGGCGACCTCCCCGAGGACGCCCCGTGGACCGACACCGACGACTACGAACTCAGCTCCCGCCTGGTGGCGCTGGAGGACGCGATCGCGCGAACGTCGCGGGACATGCACGCGCAGGTGTTCCTGGAACTGCTTCGTCCGTCGTTGACGTAGGGGGAACCGGATCGTCGATGGTGCTTGAACGCTGCGGCGAGGTCGTTCAGAGGTCTGCCGTCATGGCCTTGATGATCTCGGCGGCGGGGGCGCCTTGGGCGAGACGGTGGCCGGTGCCGGCGTAGAGGCTCAGGCCGCTTGCGTCGCCGCGGGCTGCGGCGGCTGCACGGAGGGGTTTTGTCAGCTGGTTGATGGCGGGGTAGGCGGCGGGGGCGTCGGGGTGGGCGTCGATGAACCGGGTGCGCAGGGCGCGGGCCCAGCGGCCGGAGAAGGCGCGGGTGACCACGGTTTCGGGGTACGACGGGTCTGCCAGCGCTTTGCGGTGGAGCGGGTTCGTGGCGGCCTCGTCGGCGCGGAGGAACCCGGTGCCGAGTTGGACCGCGTCGGCCAGGCCGTTGTTGAGCAGAAGGGCCACGGCCGCGGACGACGCGATGCCGCCGGCGGCGATGATCGGCAGATGCGGGGACGGGCTCGTCGCGGCACGGACTTCGTGCAGTAGGGCGGTCAGTGGTGTGGTCGGCGGGGCGATCGAGGGGTCGAATACGCCTCGGTGGCCGCCGGCCTCGGGGCCCTGAACGCAGAGGGCGTCGACGCCCGCGCCGACCGCCTGAACCGCCTCCTCGGCGCTCGTGACCGTGCCGATCGTATACGTGCCCTGACTGCGCAGCCCGGCGATGACCTGCGGCTCGGGGAGGCCGAAGGTGAAGGAGACGACGGGGACGGGGTCCGCGGCCAGCAGGTCCAGCTTCTCGGGCCAGTGGTCGGTGTCGGCGAGGTCGGGCTCGGGGAGGTCGTCGATGCCGTGCGCGGCGGCCTCGGCCAGGAGCCGTGCGCGATACGCGGCGACCAACTCGGGCTGCGCGACCGGCTGGGGGACGAAGACGTTCACGCCGAAGGCCGCTCCGTCGCCCGCCAGCTTCCTGAGCCGCGCGATCTGCGTCCGCAAGGCCTCGGGGGCCAGGTAGCCGGCGGCCAGGAAGCCCAGGCCGCCAGCCCGGATCACCGCCGCGGCGAGTTCCGGGGTCGTCGGGCCCCCGGCCATCGGCGCTTGGATCAGTGGAACGCGCAGGTCGGAGAGTTGGAAGGGCATCGACGGCTTCCTCTCGTTGGCGCTGCTTCCAGAGTACCGGGCCTTAGGATGGACCCTGTGGAGTTGCGTCAGTTGCGGTATTTCGTCGCGGTCGCCGAGGAGCTCAACTTCGGGCGCGCCGCGGAACGCCTCCTGATCGCCGGTCCCTCGCTTTCCCAGCAGATCAAGGCCCTGGAACGCGACCTCGGGGTACGCCTCTTCGACCGCGACCGCCGCTCCGTCGCCCTTACCGCGGCCGGGACCGCGCTGCTGCCGTACAGCCGCGCGCTGCTCGATCAGGCGGACGCACTACGCGACCGGGCCGCGCGCATCGCGGGCTCCGAGCCGGTGCGCCTGGGTTACGTCAATTGGGTGCCGCAGGATCTGACGTCGAGGGCTCCGACGTCGGTTCGGCTGCTGGTCGACGCATGGGTCGCGCCGTCGCACACGCAGGCGGCGCGGGTCGCCGAGGGCAGTCTGGACCTGGCCATCTGCTGGGTCCGGAACGCAGACCTCGAACAACGCGGACTGGCGGCCCGCTTGATCGGCGCCGACCGGCTCTATGCGGTATCTGCGGGCGCTGATTCATCACCGGTGCACGCGCGCGACACGGTCGTTCTTGCCGACGACGATGAGGCAGCCTGGTCGTCCTGGAACGTCTACGCCGAACAGTACGCACGCGATACCGGCGCGCACCTCCTGCGCGTCTCGGACGGCGGCGTGACCGGACCGGCCTTCCACGACCATGTGCGCACTCTGCGACGTCCCGTGCTCAACTCCCCGAAGGGCCAGACGGCCGCTCTCCCGCCCGACCTGATCGCGCGCCCGGTACTCGATCCGATGGCGTACTGGACGTGGTCGCTGGTATGGCGACGCGAGTCGGCCCGCCCGGCTGTGATGGCGACGGTCGACGCGCTCACCGGGAAGGTCGGCGATCTCGGCATCAACGCGGCGGGCGCCTGGCTGCCGGAAGGCGATCCCTTCGCCCCGTGAGCTGCGGTAGGAGGCTCAGCCTCTCACGCGGGAGGACGCCGGTCGTGGCGGGACGCGGCCGACGGGTGCACCGTGGAACCCGTGAACGAATTCCTGGTCGAGATCACCACCCAGATCCCCGAGGGTACCCCTCAGGCTGAAGTCGATCGGCGCCGCGCAGCCGAGCATGAGCGCGCCGGCGAGCTTGCCGCGAGCGGCCACCTGTACCGGCTGTGGCGTCCGGTCGGCGAACTGCGCAGCGTGGGCATCTGGTGCGCCGACGACGAAGCCGAGCTCCGCGAGAAGGTGCTCGGCACGCTCCCGCTGAGCCCGTGGATGACCATGCGGGTCACGCCGCTGACCCCGCACCCCAACGACCCGGGCCGTGCAGACGGCCGCTGAGGTCGGCGCGATAGACGTTGCAGCAGGTCGCGAGGGTGCTTCGCCCTGGGGGCACGTCCTACAGGCCGGCGCCGCGCTCGCCTGCGGCATGGGTGTCGGCCGCTTCGTCTACACGCCGATCCTTCCACTGATGCACGCGCAGGCCGGCCTCTCCACCGGGAACGGCGCGAACCTCGCCACCGCCAACTACGTCGGCTACTTCATCGGAGCCCTGATAGGCACGGCATCCTCCGTGTCACGCTCGTCCGCCGCCCTCCGAATCAGCCTCGTGACACTGACGGCAACCCTCGCGGCGATGCCGTTGACCCACGCGACTGCCGCCTGGCTCATGTTTCGGCTGGTCGCAGGGGTATGCAGTGCCCTGATCTTCGTGATCGCCGTCAGTGCTCTGCTCAGCCACCTGCGCGAGCATCCGGCTCATCTCCCCGGCTGGGCGTTCGGCGGAGTGGGCGCGGGAATCGCGCTGTCGGGCCTCCTGGTTCTCGCGTTGCGCACCGTCGCGGACTGGCAGGCCGCGTGGTGGGCCGCCGCGTGCCTCGCGGCACTGCTCGCCGTCCCGTCCTGGTTCCTACGGCCCGAACCGACGGCCGCGGCGGCGAACGACGTCGTCGAGCGCTCGGCGCGCCCGCATCGGACCTTCAGCGCTCTCTTCGCCTCGTACCTGCTCGAAGGCGTCGGCTATATCATCGCCGGAACATTCCTGGTCGCGGCGATCAACCAGAGCTCACCGGGATGGATCGGAAGCGGAGCCTGGGTGCTCGTCGGGCTCGCGGCCATCCCCTCGTCCGCGCTCTGGGCCGGGCTCGCGACCCGCTGGTCCCGGTCCACGCTGCTGATCGCCGCGCTCGCCGTCCAGGCGGCGGGCATTGCGCTCCCGGCCCTGGTCGGCGGCGTGGCGGCGGCGCTGATCTCGGCCGTGCTCTTCGGCGGCACGTTCATCGGCGTCAGCACCCTGGCGCTCGCCACCGGCCGCGAACTGCGCTACCCGCGCGCCGTCGCCCTGCTGACCGCCGGATACTCCGTCGGCCAGATCCTCGGCCCGATCGCGGCGACGCCCCTGCTGCACCACGGCTACCATCGGGCCCTGATCCTCGGCGCGCTGATCGTGCTCGCCGCGGCGCTCGCCGCGTCCCTTCAGAGCTCGGCCTCCAGGTCCACCTGCTCGACCTGATCCAGGTAGCCGTCCAACTCGCCGAGCTCGAAGCGGCACATCCCGACCAGGTGCCACATCTCGCCGCGCGTGTCGCCGTAGGTCTTGTAGCGGTTGTACGGGGCCACGGCCGCCCAGCCGCGCGGCAGGTTGATCAGGGTGCTGCGCGGCCCGGCGTCCTCGAGGCCGGCGTCGGTCGGCGGGATCGTCCAGAGCCGGATGTTCCCGTCGTCGGCGGCGCTGGCCAGCAGTCTTCCGTCGCGGCTGAACGACAGGCGGTTGACGACGCCGGTGTGCCCGCGCAGCGTGGCGGCGCGCTTCGCCTCCCGATCGGTGCCGACCCGCCAGATGTGGATGTCGGTCCCGGTGCCCGCCACGGCCAGGATCGAGCCGTCCGGATGCAGGGCGCAGGTGCGCAGCGCGCTGCCGCCGGCCGCCGCCGGGATCAGCTCGGCCTTCTGCGTTCGCGGGTTCCACAGCTGCGCCGCGCCGTCGAGGCCCGCGCTCGCCAGCAGTTCGCCGTTCAGCGACCAGTCGACGGCGTAGGCGCGACGCGAGTGCTCATACAGGCCGGAGACGTCGAGCAGTCGGCCGCTCGACACGTCCCACAGACGGATCTTGCCGTCCTCGCACGCGGTCGCGAGCGTCGTGCCGTCCGGGCTGAAGTCGAGCGAACGGACCCGGCCGTCGTGCTCGGCGAACGTGTGGATCAGCCGGTTCGTCGGCCGGAACCAGAGCTTGACCGTGTTGTCGTCGTTCGCCGTGGCGATGATGTCGCCGTCCGGCGGACAGAAACTGATCGCCCAGACGCGCTTGGTCTCCACGTACAGCTCACGCAGATATTCGCCCGTCTCGTTCCACAGGTGCACGCGCCCGCTCGACCCGACCGTCGCGATCACGGGGAGGCCGGGGGTGAACAGCGCGTCGGTCAGCTGCTCGTTCGGCAGACGCAGCGTCCTGAGCTGGCGCCCCGTGCGCGGCTCCCAGAGCCGGACCGTGCCGTCGTGGCCGCACGCCGCGAGCAGGGACGCGTCCTGATTGAAACGCGCCATCGACATGGTGCGGCCGTGCCCGCGCACGAGGTGCACGAGCTCGCCGGTATCCGAGTTCCACACGCGGGTCTCGCCGTCGGTGCTGCTGGTGGCGAAGTGGTGGCGATGGGCGTGGAAGACGAGCGGCCAGACCGAGCCGCGGTGCGCCTGGATCTCGTGCCGCAATGCTCCGGACGGGTAGTCGTGAAGCCGCACTACGCCGTCCGAGTCAGCCGTCGCGAGCACCGATCCGTGTGGATCGAAGCCCACACGGTAGACGGCGCCACTGTGTCGGGTCAGCTCCTTGCCGACGGGCTCCGGGCCGGTGAGATCCCACAGGATGACCTCGCCGCTGGTGTCGCCGCTCGCCAGGTAGCGGCCGTCGGGCGAGTAGTGCAGCGAGTAGACGCGGCCGTCGTGCCCGTTCAACTCGGTCTCGAGTTCGCCGCTTCGCGCGTCCCAGAGCCGGACCACGCCTTCCTCGTGCGCGGTGGCCAGCTGCGTGCCGTCCGGGCTGAAATACGTCCGGAAGACCGACCCGCCGGGCGTGGCGGGAACCAGTTCTCTGATGAGCTCGCCGGTCCGCGCATCCCACAGCCGCAGGATGCCGGACTGGTCCCCTACGGCCACGATGCTGGAGTCGGGGTTGAACTCCGCGGTCCACACCTTCTCGGTGTGTCCGGGCAGCTCCCACCGCAGTTCGCCGGTCCGCGGATCCCAGAGCCGAACGGTGCCCGACTGGTCGCCGACGACCAGCGCCGTGCCGTCGGGGTTCGCGACGACCGGCCACACCCAGCCCTGATGACCGCCCATGACCAGCAGCGGATCGCCGGTCGCCGGATCCCACGTGCGCACGGTGCAGTCGGAGCCGGCCGTGTAGAGCGTCGAATGCCGGGATCCGAAGCGGACCATGTACGTGGGCCCCGAATGCCCCTGCAGCGTGCGCAGCGCCTGCCCGTTTCCCGCGTCGCACAGCAGCACGGCGCCCTCGGACGTGCCGATCGCCAGCAGGTCGCCGCGCGAGTTGAACGACACCGGCCGCGGCAGCTGGCCGATCTGGAAGCCGTAGCGGAGCACGGTCCGGGACACGCCGACCGCGACCTCGATCTTGTCGCCCGGCGCCACGGCCGCTCCGTGCAGCGCGGCCCGGACCGAATCGTCGACGTCGGACAGGCCCTGCACGTCGATCAGCGCGCTGCGATGCCAGTCCACCCCGTCGAGCTTGGCGCCGGTCAGGTTCGTTCCGATCAGCCGCGCCCAACTCAGGTCGGCGCCGGTCAGATCGGCCCCGCTCAGATCGGCGTCGTTCAGCTTGGCCCCGCGCAGCCGCGCCCCGCGCAGGTCGGCGCCGGTCAGGTCGGTGCCGACGAGCAGGCAGTCGTCGAGGTTCGCGTCCCCGAAGCGCGCGGAACGGAGCTTCATCGCGGAGAGGTTCTCGCCGCGCAGCTTCGCCCCGCGCAGGTCGGCGCCCGTCCCCACGCGCAGCCGGCTGCTCAGGTGCACGGCGTTGGTCCGCCGCGCGGAGTCGGCCTCCGGATCGCCGAGGACCCGGTTGACCCAGTCCAGCGCGTTGCCCGCGCCCGCGAGGTCGCAGAGGAATTCGAGCACCGTGTCCGGCAGCGGCTGGCCGACCAGCAGCGGCGGTTCCGGAATCCCGGCCGCCCACTCGTCCGCGATCCGCTTGGCCAGCAGCCACTCCATGACGGACGTATGGATGAATCCGAACTGGTCGTCATCCGAACGCACCAGCAGGCTGCCTGCGCCGACCGCGTGAACCGTCTGCTCGGGGGAGAGCCGGAAGTCAGCCAGTCGGGCGAGCGAGTGGCCGATCTCGCCGAGTTCGTCCAGGCTCAGGTGCGACTGGCCGCTCTCCCACAGCCGCAGCGCCAGCACCGAGACCGCGCGCCACAGTTGGGCCCTGGTGAGGCCGGGGGGCGCGCCGCTGATCCCGGACGTGCGCTCGACCTCGTACGCGAGCCAGTGGTCGAGCACCTGCTCGTAGAGGGTCGCGCCACTGAGCACGGGAGCGATCGCGGCGGCCTTCAGCTGCGCGTCGTCGAGCGCGGCGATGAAGCCGAGCATGCGCGGGTTGGCCGAGAGCGCGGTCAGGTCGTTGATCTTCCGCATCGCGTCGATACGGTCCTGGGCCTTCGTCGCGTCCTCGTCGTAGTGGCGCGTCAGGTAGCTGCGGATCTGATCGGTGTCGAAGGGCTCGATCGTCAGCATCCGACGCGCCGAGCCGCGCCCGACCTGCTCGCCGAGCGCCGTGAACACCTGCTGGCCGCTTTTGAAGTGCTGCGTCCGGCTGGCCACGACGATCTTCGCCCGGCCCTCGGCCGCGGCCATCAGACGCCGCAGGTGGTCCGCCGCGCGGTCGTACGTGACGCGCGTGACCAGTTCGTCGAAACCGTCGAACAGCAGCACGATGCGGCCGGCCCGCAGCAGATTCTGGAACGCGTCCAGGTCGATCTGCCGGTGCCGGTAGTTGGCGAGGTGGCTCGAGACCAGGCCTTCGACGGTGTGCGCCTTGTCGAGCGCGCGCAGCTCGATGTAGAGCGGGATCAGGTCGGGGAACTCGGCCAGCCGCCGCGCGATCTCGCGCAGGGCGAAGGTTTTTCCGGCGCCGAAGTCGCCGAGCACGAGCGTGAACCCGCCTTCGTCTCTGCGCAGTCGGCTGACCAGGTGCTCGGCGAGGTCGCGGTCGACCTTCGTCGCGCTCGCCGACAGGTCGCGGAACCGTTGGGGCACGTAGTGGCGCGGCGTGTAGTCGCGGTCCGCCTCGAGGCGGTCGGTCTGCCGCTCCACGAACGGGCGCAGGTCGATCAGGCCTCTGAAGTCATCGATGCTCCGAAGCCGAACACGACGCCGGTTCGCCTCGTCCTCCACACGCGGTTCCGGCGGCGGTCCCTGGTAGACGAGTTCGGCGGGCGTGCCCGGGTCCATGTCGCGCACATTCGACGCGAAGCCGTCGAGAATCCCGAGAGTCACTTCGCCGACATGCGTGCCGACGCGCACCTGCTCGACAGTGTCGCCGTGGCTGTAAGACACCAGAAGGTGCGGGAACGCGCCACCGCACTGGAAGACTCGCGCGCCGGGATGACGCGTCTTGACGACCTCTTGCACGAGCAGATGGCGCGTCTGCTCCGGCGGGAACTCCGGCTCCAACGCCAGTACGGGCAGAGCGGGGAGCGAAGCCACCGGACGCGCTCCCGGGTACTGCGGCGGCTGGCCGGGAGTCGAGCGACCGTCGCGCGCCTCCGCGATCCTGGCCAGCAGCAGGCTGCGCGCCGCGTCCTGATCGCCGACGGTCGCCAGGTCGACGTAGGTCAGCGAGGCGAGCAGTCCGTCGACCGGGCAGTCCTCGATCCGGACCGGCAGGAGGCCGGAACGCCCCTCGCGGTTGAGGCTGCTCGCGTACACGGCCTGCCACTCGCGATTGCCGCCCCGGGATCGCAGATACTCGCGGGACAGCACGCAGAGCACCAGTTCGGCGGTGCGCAGACCGTCGTCCATCATGCGCACGAAGTCGGAACCGGCGAGGAAGTGCTTGTCCTGCATGATGGTCCGGTAGCCGGCGCTCTCGAGCTGGTGGTCGATCCACTGCGCCCAGCGCAGATCGGCCTGCGCGTAGCTGATGAACACCAGCGGACCCGACTCGGTGAAGTCGGCCAGGCTCAGGCCGAACGCGCGCGCGAAGGCCTCTGCCTCGTCCACCCGCAGCGTGGCCCGGACCCCGGACTCCAGCTTGGCGATGGTGCTGCGGGAGATGGGAGTGGACTCCCGGGCGATTCGATCCGCGAGATCCTGTTGGGACCATCCGCGCTGATTGCGCAGTTCGCTGATTCGCTTCCCGGGCACCCCTGTTTCCCGATTCGTCGGGTTATCAGGTTGTTCCAACTCCGTGCCCCCTTTTCCGTTCGACGCGGGTGTTTCGCGTGTTGTTCGAGGCCCGAACATGATCCGGAACAATCCTGGTCGGCGCGCTCCATTCGGCTTGCGCGCTTGCTCCGAAGAGGAGCAGAATCGGAGCAACAGGTGACGCAGATCACTGATCTGATCATCTGAAAACCGACCCCGGCCCCGGAATTCTCAGCCCTGTGTCACGCATCGTAAGTCGCGGATGGGCCGAGAGCAACGTGGCGGATTCGCAGCGCGCCGAAAGGAGGAGCAGTGACGAACGACCACGGGAGCCTGCCGTCGGGAGACTACTGCCGGCAGCTGCGCAAGGCCGCGCGCGAGACCACGAGCTGGCGGCACCGGAGCGCGACGGGGGCGTTGCTGCGCGCCTGCGTGCTGCCCGAACTGTCCGCCGCCTCGCGTGCCCTGCGCCGGCCGATCACCCTGCAGATCGAGCTGCTGAACGCGGGCAACGACACGGCCTGCCGCGATTTCGGCAGGCATATCGGCTTGGACGTCGACGCGGCCCGGCGGCGGCTGCAGATCGAGACGTACGCGACCATCGTCGCGGTCTGCCTGGAGCGTAAGGAGAACCGGCGGCTGCACGCGCACATCCGGCTCTCGCCGCTGTTCACGCGGCAGCAGGTCGACCTGACCGACGACCGGCTGATCCTGACCCCCTCCGGGCACGCCGAACAGGCCGCGATGACGCGCTTCCGCGAGCAGTACCGCCAGAGCTTCCAGCGCGAACTGGGCGACGCGTGGGAGCGGGCCAAGCACACGGATCTGAAGCTGCAGGCCGTGGACTGGTCGCCGGTCGGAGACGGCGAGCAGATACGCGGCTACCACATCATCAACCTGCTGAGAGAGCTCCACCTCCCCGTTCCAGAGTTCACCGATGGCGAGCTGAAGGCCATCGTAGAGAGGCTTGACGGCCATGAACCCCACGGCGGCGACCTGTTCAGAGGCGTCGACGCTCCGTAGGACGCTGGAGCACGGGGGAGGTGATGCGGCGGACTCCCTGAGTTCATGGGTACGGCACTTCCTGGCGCGGGTCGCCAAGGGTGAGTGCACGCCCGCCGCCAAGCTCCACCCCCTCGGCTTCCACTGCATCCCGGTCCACCGCTCGGACGAGTTCGGGCTCTGCGTCCACGGCTGGTTGCCGGGGTCTCAGCGCGAAGTTTCACCGACCTCGGATATGCACATGCATACATTCGATATGATCAGCGCGGTGATCACCGGCAATGTGATCAACAAAGAGCTCGATCTCGTGCCGGAAGGGTCGGAACGCTACCGGATCTTCGAGATCAGGAAAGACGGCAGCGAGGATGTCGACGTATTCACCGATACGGGCCTGGATACGGCGATCAGGGAGCACGAGGCCGTGAAGGTATCGGCAGGCGAGCAGTACGCGATAAAGCGTCTCGTCTACCACTCGGCGGACGAGACCGTGCAGAACCAGGACTTCACCGTGACGCTGATGCTGGCTCACCATTGGGACGACGGCCCGCAACGCACGTTGGTCGAGACGGCGCGCGCGGGCACGATTCCGTTGCGGTACGAGCGGACGCTCCTGTCGCGGGACTCCACCCAGGGCGTCGCGCTGGACATCCTGGGCCTGCTCTGACGATTTCAGGACCCCTGACGACCCATCACTCGGGATCTGTCGGACCCCGTCCGTACCGTTGTGCTCATGAATGAAGACCTGATCGCAGCGCTGTCGCTGGAGCCCGGACTGCCGCCGGGCCGCCTCATCACGGCCAAGACGGACTCCGGCGAGGTGCAGCCGCTGTGGATGAGCGACGCGCCCTCGGACTTCGACGACTGGCGCCGCGCGTTCGAGATCCGCGCGAAGCGGCCGGGCCTGTGGCCGGTGCTGCTGGACGGGCCGTGGCCCGCGAGCGCTGAACTCCGGCCGGAGCAGGTCGAGCGAATAGCCGGCTACGACGCGGCCGAACTGCTGGCCGCGTGGTGGCGCGAGCACGCCCTGCCGTATGTGGAGGACGGCGGGGAAGAGGGAGAAGAGGACGAAGAGGAGCGCAGCGAGCGGCTGGAGACGATCGCTCCGTTCGGCGATGACTGGCCCGGCCTCGCGCCGGCCATCTCACCCGACGAGGACCCGGATGCGACCCTGGAGGAGTTCGGCGACCTGCTGCTCTCGTTCAAGGACGAGTTGCACCTGGGACTCGTCGAGGCGCGCAGCGGAGCCGAGGCGCTCGTCGCGATGGGCTGGAGCGGGCCGACGAACTACGGCTCGACAGCGGAGTTCGCCGCCGTCGTGGCGGACTGGGAGCAGCGGTTCGGGGTGCGCGTCGTCACCCTCGAATTCGATGTGTTGCGACTGAGCGTCCCCACCCCGCCGAAGACGTTGGCCGAGGCGCTGCCCATCGCCGCCGAACACTTCGCCTTCTGCCCGGACAACATCTGGCAGGGCGAGGACCCGTGCACGCTCCAGGCCTACGCCGAGCGCCTGATCGGACAGGAGAGCTGGTTCTTCTGGTGGGATTGACGCCTGCCGGGGCTGACCTGCCGGGGCTGGTAGGATGAGGCCGAGCGAAGGGGAGTAGCCCTACGCCGGGATGTCGACATACTGGCCTTGCGGACCTCGGTCCGCGGCCCGGCACCCGGGGCGCCCGACCAGGGCGCTGGGCGAGACCTTCGGCACCAAGCAGCCATTGACCGCTGCCGTTGCCGAAGCCTCCCCTGTACGCCGGGGCCTTCGGGGCGGCCCGTCCGAAGGGTGAACGGAGCCCGTGAGCCTCCTCGTCATCGCCACCGTCTTCCTCCTGGTGTTCCTGGCGGAACTCCCCGACAAGACCGCGCTGGCCAGCCTCGTGCTCGGTACGCGCTACCGACCGATCTACGTGTTCGCCGGCGCCGCCTCGGCGTTCCTGGTGCACGTCGCGCTCGCCATCGCCGCGGGCGGGCTGCTGGCGCTGCTGCCGCACCGGGTGCTCGAGGGCGTCGTGGCCGGGCTGTTCCTGATCGGAGCGCTCCTGCTGCTGCGCGGACGGCACGAGGAGGAGGACGAGGAGCTGGACATCAAGGAGGGCACGGAGCCGACCTTCTTCCGCGTCTCCTCGACCGCGTTCCTGGTCATCCTCGTCGCGGAGTTCGGCGACCTGACCCAGATCCTCACCGCGAACCTGGCGGCCCGCTACCACCACGACCTCGCCTCGGTGGCGATCGGGGCCGTGCTCGGGCTGTGGGCCGTCGCCGGGCTCGCCATCGTCGGCGGGCGCAGCCTGCTCAAACTCGTGCCGCTCGCCGTCATCACCCGTATCGCCGCATTGATCATGCTCGTCCTGGCCGGGTTCAGCATCTACAACGCGATCCAGGGTTAGGCTCGGACGGAACTGGTCAGGTCCGATCGGATCCGTTCCGACCGAGGAGGCTCGCATCATGGGCGCGCTGGTCGTGATCGTCGTCGGCGTCTCAGGAAGCGGCAAGAGCACCGTCGGCCGCGCCCTGGCCGAGGCCCTGGCCGTGCCGTTCCTCGACGGGGACGAACTGCATCCCGCGGCGAACGTCGCGAAGATGTCCGAGGGCCGTCCGCTGAGCGACGAGGACCGGCTGCCGTGGCTCGCGTCGCTGGCGGCACGGGTCGGCGAGATGGCCGCGGCGGACGGAGGCGTCATCGCCTGCTCAGCCCTCAAGCGCCGATACCGTGACGCGCTGCTCGCGGCCGCGCCCACGGTCCGTTTCCTGCAGTTGGCCTTGGACGAGGACGATGCCAGGGAGCGGGTGGCCGGGCGCGCGAACCACTTCATGCCCGCGGCGCTCGTTGCGAGCCAGTTCTGCGAGTACGAGCCCTTGCAGCGCGGCGAGCCGGGATTGGTGGTGGACGCCCTGCGCGACCTCGCCGACAAGGTCGAGGCGTTCGAGCAGTACCTGTCGTCACCCGCGCGGCGGAGCCCGGAGGGCGGCGACCTGGAGCGTTCGGCCACGCTGGATCGAGACTGACGCCTCAGGAGAGCGAGCACCCGATGCCCGAGAACCGGATGGACTGCCTCGTCGTCTTCGGCGCGACCGGCGACCTCGCCAAGCTCGAGACCTTCCCGGCACTGGTCGGGCTGGTGGAACGGGGCGTGCTCGACGTCCCCGTGATCGGCGTGTCGAACATGGGCTGGGATCTGGACCGCTTCCGCGAATACGCCGTCGCGTCGCTCAAGCACAACGGACTCGATCCCGAGACCCCGGCCGCGCGCCGCATGATCGAGCTGCTCCGGTACGTGGACGGCGACCTGAACGATCAGACCACGTACAAGGAAGTGGCCGCCGAGATGCCGTCCGGCTCGCGGGCCCTGTTCTACCTCGAGGTCCCGCCCTCGCTCTTCGGCCGCATCGCCGGCGGCCTGGCCGCGGCCGGGCTCGCCAAGGGCAGCCGGATCATGGTCGAGAAGCCCTTCGGCTTCGACCTGAGCAGCGCCAAGCAGCTCAACGACACGCTGCACGAGCACTTCGACGAGGGCTCGATCTACCGCGTGGACCACTGGCTCGGCCTCGAGTCCATGGGCAACGTGCACTTCGCCCGCTTCGCCAACGCCATCGTCGAGCCGATGCTCAACCGCACCTACGTCGAGAGCATCCAGATCACCATGGCCGAGGACTTCGGCGTCGCCGACCGCGGCCGCTTCTACGACCAGACCGGCGCGATCCGCGACGTGATGCAGAACCACATGCTCCAGGTCCTCGCCACGATCCTCGCCGACCCGCCGCACGGTACCAGTCTCGAGTCCTGGTGCGAGGAGAAATCGCAGGTCATCGGCTCGCTGCGGGCGCTCACCGCCAAGGAGACCGTCTTCGGCCAGTACGAGGGCTACCGCGCCATCGACGGCGTCGCCGCGGACTCCGAGGTCGAGACCTTCGCCGCCATCCGCCTGGCCTGCGACTCCTGGCGCTGGGCCGACGTCCCCATCGCGATCCGCGCCGGCAAACTGCTGCCCGTCACCGCCACCGACGTGACCGTCCAGTTCCGCCGCCCGCCCGACGACGCCTTCGGCCTGAAGACCCCGCCCCCCGCCAACCGCCTCCGCTTCCGCATCTGGCCCGACACCGAAGTAGGCCTCACCGTGGCCGGCAAGCGCCCCGGCCCCGACTGGGCCGCCGAGGCCCAAGAGCTGGCCTTTAACCAATCCCCGGGCCAGGACACCCGCCCCTACGACCGCCTCATCGCCGCCGCCCTCACCGGCGAGCACTGGCTCTTCGCCCGCCAGGAGACGGTCGAGGCCGCCTGGCGCGTGGTGGACCCCATCCTCACCGGCGACGTCCCCGTCCACACGTACCAGCCCGGCACCTGGGGCCCGCCCCAGGCCGACACCCTCACCGCGGATTTCGGCGGCTGGATCGACCCGGTGGCGTAGACCGCCTGCGGCAAAAGGAAAACCGCCGCTTCGCTCCTGTAGGAACAGGGCGTGCCGGGCCGCCGCTCGATTCGGGATCCGGTGGCGGCCGGCGGGTCCGTTGCATGATGAAGATCGCCGCTTCGCGACGGTGATGATCAAGCGCGCGTGGCGTGCGTCCAGTTTGGATGTCGTCGGCGGCCTGCGGATGTGTCCTGCAAGGAAATCGCCGCTTCGCGACTGTAGAAATAAGTCGCGCGTGGCGTTCGTCATGGGTGAGGCTGCATCGGCGGCCTGCGGGTCCGTGTTCGGCCCTACCTACGCCGCCGACACTCCGCTGCGCTCCGTATCGGCAGCTACGTCCGGGCCGATTACTTATCCCGCCCGCCCGTCCCTACTCAGGCTGCCCTACGGTCACTGCGCTCCCTACGGGTAACGCGCTGCGCGCTGGTAACGCCCTGCGGGCTAGAACCTTCCTTCGGCTCGCTACGTCCGCTCCCTCGTACCTCGGTCGCTACCTCCGCGAGCCTGGGGCGTTGCGCGAGGCGTGGCAGGGGGCTGCTATACCGTCGGCGAGGCGCGACTTGCGGCCGGTCTGCGACGACCCTGCCAGCACGCGGACTGTCAGAGGTGGGCGGCATACTTCGGGGCGTGGATAGAGACGGCTTCTGG
>DASTAE010000353.1:0-15127 GCA_035712985.1 Actinospica sp. | reverse complement strand
GCCAGGCCACCGACCAGGCTCCGCGCCCGAGCTGATCCAGCAGTTCGCGGCGCGCTCGCTGCCACGGCTCGGTGCGCAGCCGCTCGCGCATCGAGGGGCCGAATCGCTCCTCACCTGCGGCCACCAAGGCCACCAGGCGCGCGGCCTCGGCCGGGGAGGCGCACCAGATGATCTCGCGCGGCTCGGTTCCGGTGGCGAGCCCGTAGAGCGCCGTCACGGCCTCGGCCGCCGCGACCCGGTTCACCGGCTCCGTGCTGTACGCGATCCGATTCCAGTTCTCGATGCCGCTCATCAGTCGGCCACCATCCGCACCGTGCCGGGCTCGTACTCGCGCTGCCGGATTATTCGGAACCAGCCGGCCGGCAGGGTGAACGCGGCATGCTCCTCGTGCACGACCCGGCCGCCCTCGGGCAGGTGCAGGTACATGGGCTCCAGCGGCCCCTCCGCCGGATACAGCGCGCCCTTGCCCACGACGGCGTGCGCGTGCCCGGTCGACTCGCCCAGCGCCAGGATCATCCGCTCGCGCGGATCCCGGCCGAGCGGCCGCGATCCGGCGACCCGCGGCGGCACCTGGGCCTCGGCGATCGGCGCTATCAGGACGTCGCCCTGTCGGTACATGGCTCTCCAGTCAGGAAAACTACGTGGTCATCAGCATCACTCTCGGCGCGCGCTGCCGAACTGATCACCACTGTACGGAGGCCCACTGACAGAATCCGACGACCCGTCGCTCAGGCCCCGACCTCGGGCGGAAGGCGGTCGATCCAGCGCACCGTCGCGCGGGCGACGGTGATGCCGTATTCGAGCGTGGCGGCCAGGTGCGGGTCGGCGTCGTCGAGCCCTTCGAGCACCTGACGCAGCGCCAGATAGTCCTTGAGGAGCGTCGCCTGCTGCGCCCGCTGCTCGGCCAGGACGCTGCGAAGCAGGCCGGGCTGCAGGTGCCTGCCGAGCGTGACGAACAGCAGCAGCGGGAGCCGGATCGTGCCCTCGCCCGGACCGCGCGCGGCCCACGCGGCGAAGGCGGCGCGCCCCGCGTCGGTGATCGTGTACGGCTTCGCGTCGCGGCGGCCGGTCTCGCCAGGGGTGACGAGTCCGTGCTCCGCCATGAAGGCCAGTTCGCGGTAGACCTGGCTCTTGGTGAGCGACCAGAAGGGCCCGATCGTGCGCTCGGCGCGGGCGACGAGGTCCCAGCCGGTCATCGGCCCGTCGTGCAGGAAGCCGAGCAGCGACGCGGCGGTCGCGTTGATCTCCGGTTCGCGGGCGTCCTGCTCGGTCACGGCGTGGCGAACAGCGTGTTGAAGCGCAGCCCGAGCCAGGGGCGGCGGCCGCAGGAGAGGGCGCCGCCGTTCAGGATGGCGCGGGCCAGGGTGCTGCGGCCGAAGCCGATCAGCAGCGCGGCGCGCGGATCGAGCGAGATCACGCAGTCCACTGTACGCGCCGCGCCCGGGCCGGCTTCGAGGCTCTCCGCCGTGCCGTCGGCGATCCGCATGAGGAAGCGGGCTCCCCCGCGCACGCGCACCTCGTAGTCGGCGCGCAGCCCCTTCGCGCGATCCGCATCGAACAGCAGCGGGAGCATCGCGCTCATCACGGTGGGCGTCGCGGCGGCGGCGGAGTCCTGCGACATCCGGGTGCCGGCGCGGACGGCTCGGGCCAGGTCTCGGCCGTGCACCAGGGATTCGGTGACGGCCAGGGACGCGAGCGTACCGACGTTCCTGGTCATGCCGACGCCGTACCAAGGCGTCTCGAGCTCCAGGGCGAGGTCTTCCTGCCGGGCGAGCGCCTCGAGGAGCACGGCGGCGTTCGCGGCGATTCCGTCGGCCGCGGACGCGGGGCTCGGCGCGGCGAGGACCCCGACCGCGTACTCGTTGGCGGCCGCGATCGTGGCCGGCAAGCCACCCGCGCCGTCCGCCGCGGTGACGGCCGCGGTCAGCTCCGTGTCCTGATACCCGCCGCTCATCGCGGCGCCGAAGACCATGTAGACGGCCGTGAGGTGCGCGGCCAGTTGGCCGACGTTCCAGTCGAGCCCGGGCACCGGATCACGCAGGTCACGACAGCCGCGGACCAGGCCGGCATTGCGCTCGCTCTCCTTCGCGAACGCGTCGGACACGGCCTGCCTGTCGGGGGTCACGCTCCACATGGATGGGAGTCTGCGCCGTCCACTCTCGACTGTCAAGACAGTCCACTATGGACGGTCATCCGCTGATCCGCGCGTGCATGTGCATGTCGTGCCAGCCGTCCGAGTGCAGCATCGAGCTTCGCTCGACGCCCTCGGGCGCGAAGCCCGCCTTGGCGGCGACGCGGCAGGACGCCTCGTTGGCCGTCGAGTGCAGCAGGAACAGGCGGTGGAATCCGGCCTCCGCGAAGGCCCAGGCGGTGAGCGTCGACAGGGCTCTGCCGGCCACGCCGTCGCCGCGCGCCTCGGGCCTGATCCAGTAGGCGCACTCCGCGCGCCCCTGGGCGGTGTCGATCCTCCGCAGCGCGACGCGCCCGAGCACGGCCTCGCCCCGCGCGCCCTCCTCGCCGCGGACCACGGCCCAGGCGGCGCCGCTCTCCGCGGCCCAGCCCGAGCGCCAGCACTCGATCAGGGCGCGCGCCTCGGCCTCGCTGTCCACGCTGCGCGCGTGCCAGTGGCGGATATCAGGGTCCGCATACGCGGCGATCACGGCGGGCGCGTCGGCCGCCGTCCACGGCCGCAGCGCGAGGCCCGAGTCACCGATGGGCAGGACGGGCTGCACGGACGCGGCGAGACGTCCGGCGGGGATGGCGGGCGGGGTCAGTGAGGGCATGTCGACATGCTTAGCAGACGGCGCCGTACGGAGCGATGGAACAGGGCGGTAGTCGATGTTGGCGCTCACAACAGGCGGGTACCGAAACCTTGACGCAATTTCAGACCCGCGCCATAGTGGGCGCGATCGCTCCGCTCCAGCGGGAGTACCCACCCGTTCCCGTAGGCCTGAGGCCTGCGGATTTTCGCTCACAGAGTTGTTAGCGCTAACAAGAATGGGCTCACTGTGAACTCAAGGCTCCTCGACCGGCCCCTGCGCTCCCCCGCCGTCATGCTGCTGACGGCGTTCGCCCTCGCGGTCGCCTGGCTGACCGTGGGCGTCGGCGGCACCGCGCACGCGGCCACGTCAGATCCCTGCGACATCTACGCCACGTACAGCACCCCGTGCGTGGCCGCCCACAGCACCACCCGCGCGCTCTACGCCGCCTACGACGGCCCGCTCTACCAGGTCACCCGCACCTCGGACGGCACCAGCACGGACGTCTACCCGCTCAGCACCGGCGGCTACGCGAACGCCGCGACGCAGGACTCGTTCTGCGTCAACACGCTCTGCCGGATCACCGAGATCTTCGACCAGAGCGGCAAGGGCAACAACCTGACCGTCGAGGGCGCGGGCGGCAACGGCGGCGCGGACGTCGGCGCGGTCGCCAACGCGCTGCCGCTGACCATCGGCGGCACGAAGGTCTACGGCGTGTACGTCACGGCCGGCGTCGGCTACCGGGACGACTCGACCAGCGGAGTGCCGACCGGCTCGACGGCCCAGGACGAGTACATGGTCACGTCCGCCGACCACGTGAACGGCAGCTGCTGCTTCGACTACGGCAACGCCGAGACCAGCAACGACGACACCGGCAACGGGCACATGGAGGCCATCAACTTCGGCACCGAGTGCTGGTTCACCCCGTGCACCGGATCAGGGCCCTGGGTCCAGGCGGACCTGGAGAACGGCCTGTTCATGGGCGGCAACGGCGTGAACGCGTCGAACACCGGCAACACGAGCGACTTCGTGACCGCGCTGGTCAAGAGCGACAACACGACGACCTATGCGATCAAGGGCGGCAACGCGAACTCCGGCAGCCTGACCACCTGGTACTCCGGCGCCCTGCCGACGACCAGCGGCTACGCCCCGATGCACCTCGAGGGCGCCATCGTCCTCGGCACCGGCGGCGACAACAGCAACGGCTCGGTCGGCGACTTCTTCGAGGGCGCCATGACCAGCGGCGAGCCGAGCGACGCGGCGGACAACGCCGTGCAGGCGAACATCGTCGCGGCCGCGTACGCCTTCCCGACCGCGAGCACCGGCGAGATCCACGCCGTCGGCGCCGGCAAGTGCCTCGACGTGCCGAACGGCACGACCACGCTGGGCACGCAGCTGGAGATCTACACCTGCAACGCGGGCAGCAACCAGGAGTTCACCCACACCGGGCAGAACCAGGTGAGCGTGTACAGCGGCAGCACCCTACGATGCCTCGACGGCTACGGCCAGGGCCTGACGGCCGGCACGAAGGTGGACATCTACAGCTGCAACCAGGGCACGAACCAGGCGTGGTCGTTCAACGCGAACGGGACGATCACCGAGGTCCAGTCGGGCCTGTGCCTGGACGTGACCGGCGCGAGCACCGCGAACGGCGCGCTGGTCGAGCTCTGGACCTGCAACGGCGGCAGCAACCAGCAGTGGACGCTCAGCTGATCCGTCCATAGCACCACGTGGGGATCGGGCGTCGCTTCGGCGCCCGATCCTCGTGTTCTACGGGCGTGATCAGCCTCCGTGCGGTAGCCTCGCAGGTCAGCGTCACGCGCCGGGTCGGCCCGGTGCCGCCCGCCCACCGTCCGCCTTCCGCCGACCGAGGGAGACCGCCGTGCCTCGCTGCCACGCCAACGGGATCGAGATCGAGTACGACACCTTCGGCTCGCCGGCGGACCCGGCGCTGCTGCTCGTCATGGGTCTGAGCATGCAGCTGACGGGCTGGGAGGTGGAGCTGTGCGAGCTCATCGCCGACCGCGGCTTCCAGGTGATCCGCTTCGACAACCGCGACGCGGGCCTGTCCACGCACTTCGACGCGGCGCCGGTGCCGAACGTCGGAGCGGTGCTGAGCGGGGACGCGGCGGACGTGCGCTACCTGCTCGCGGACATGGCGGACGACGCGGCCGGGCTGCTCGAGGCGCTCGGCATCGACCGGGCGCACGTGGTCGGCGCGTCGATGGGCGGGATGATCGTCCAGGAGCTGCTGCTGCGCCACCCGGGCCGGCTGCTCTCGGCCTGCTCGATCATGTCCACCACCGGCGACCCGGAGGTCGGCCGGCCGTCCCCCGAGGCCGCCGCCGCGCTGCTGATGCCCGCCGCGGACACCCGCGAGCAAGCGATCGAGCAGGGCGTCGCGACGTGGCGCATCCTGCAGTCCCCGGCGTATCCGATGACCGAGGAGGTCATCCGCCAGAAGGAGGCCGCGTTCTACGACCGCTGCCACTACCCCCAGGGCGGCACCCGCCAGCTCGTCGCGATCCTCTGCTCCCCGGACCGCACCCCGGGCCTGAAGTCCGTCACCACGCCGACCCTCGTGGTGCACGGCGAGGCCGACCCGCTGATCGACGTCTCCGGCGGCCACGCCACCGCGGCGGCCATCCCCGACGCGATCCTGCGCACCTACCCCGGCATGGGCCACGACCTGCCGCGCGAGCTCTGGGACTCCTTCATCGACGAGCTCGTCGCCAACACGAAGCGGGCCTGAGCCGGAGCCGGAGTGCTCCGGGTCCGGGGCCGGGCCCGGAGGAAGCGAACGCCCTGCCGCTCCGGGGAACGACAGGGCCCTGCTCTGGTATCCCCGCCGCTGCGGGGCGATGGTGCCGCGTTCAGTCTAGAGGTTCGACCAGTACCAGACCACAACCGAGCGAACGGGATCGGCCGAGGCCGCAGAGCAGTACGTCGGCGAAGGTCGGCGGATCGGTGACCGTGACGACGCCCTGGATCTCGGAGCGGGTCAGCCGCTGGCCGGGCCGGTCGCGCATCTCCTGGACCGCGGGCAGCACCCTCACCTCGAGGTGCTCGGTGCCCGCGTCGGCCCCGATCCGGCGCACCCGGCGGCCGTCGGTGGAGAAGGCGGGCTCGCCCTCGGGCTGCAGCCGGTCCATGAACCAGGCCAGCACGTCCTTGGGGTCCGTCAGGTCCCTTCTGCGCCGCTTCGGCCCGACATCGCGCGTCGGGTGCACGATCGTCCGGAAGGCGTACCGCCGCCCCGCCGCGATCTGCTGCTCCACCCGCAGCATCCGCGGCCTGCCGCGCAGCGCGGACCGCGCCAGCCGGTCCCAGTCTGGCTGCACCCGGGACTGGGTGCGGATCGTGAGCAGGTCGGCCGCGAGGTCCACGCTCGCGGCGTGCAGCACCCGCAGCTGGGCCCGGGGGTTCGGTTCCCCCTCGGCCACCCAGCCGTAGAAGCCGCTCATCACCATCTTGTGCAGGAACTGCGGATCGAGCACCGCGCGCTGGGCGGTGACGTGCCCGAGATCCAGCTCCAGCACACTCTGGCAGGCCACGAAGGTGACCGGCCGCACGTGGCGCTCCTCTCCTGCGTTCGCCGAAGACCTCAATCAACAATCCCCTCGTAGCTTGTCACTGAGGCGGCTGTTCTTTCCGTGTACGTCAACCAGAGTAGTCCTCCGGCCGTCTCGCGCGGGAAGATCGCAGCCACTAGCGTCGGGGGCATGAGCCCCGTCGCCGAGTCCGCGCCGCCCGACGCGCCGATCATCACCGCGGCCGATCCGGCCGAGTTCGCCTACACCGTCTTCCACGACCGCCATCCCCGGTTGTTCGCGCAGGTACGCGATGCGCTGCCGTACGGACCCGCCCGGCTCGACGCGCTGCACCGCCTCGAGGCCGAGACGCTGACCGGCACGCTCCAGCCGCTCGACCCCCGCGCCGAGCAGGCGGCCGCCGGAGACTACGCCGAGTGGACCGCGTGGGGCGCGCCCTACTTCGGAAACGGTCTGCGCTGGACGGACGTTCCGTTCCTGTGGTCCGAGAGCTATTTCTATCGCAGGCTTCTGTCGGCGACGGGGTATTTTGCCGGTCCTTGGTGCGGCGTGGACCCGTTCGGTCCGATGAAGGCCGACAGCCTCGCCGGGGCCGCGGTGGATCGGGAGCTCGAGGCCTACGCGGCGCTCGACCGGATGACCGCGGCCGAGCGGGACTCGGCGTTCCTGCACGCCTGCCTGGCCGGGAACCAGGCCGACCTCGGCTTCCAGCTGATCGCGGGCGCCCCGGCCGGGGTGTCGCTGATCGTGGACGACAACGCGGCCGTCTGGGCGTATCTGAATGAGCGTGAGCCCGGACGGGTGAACCTCGTGGCGGACAACGCCGCCGAGGAGCTGCTGCCCGATCTGCTCTTGATCGAGCATCTCATCTCGACCGGGCGCGCGACGAGCGCGACCGTCTTCCTGAAGCCGCGTCCGTACTACGTCTCGGACGCCATGACCCAGGACGCCACGGCGCTGCTGCGCCGCCTGGTGGCCGCGAGCGGTCTGGCGGGCGACGCGGGCCGCCGGCTCTGGCGGTACTGCTCGGACGGCCGCGTCGTGTTCGAGGCGCCCGCCTTCTTCTGCTCGCCGCACAGTTTTCATTCATTCCCGCCCGAGATCATGAGCGAGATCGCCTCGGCGACGCTCACGATCTTCAAGGGGGACCTCAACTACCGGCGGCTGGTCGGCGACCGGTTCTGGCCGGTGACGGCCTCCTTCGCCGACCTGACGGCGTATCTGCCCGGCTCCGTGGCAGCTCTGCGCACGTGCAAGTCCGAGGTCGCGATCGGGCTGACCGCGCAGCAGGCGGCCGCCCTGGACGCGGCCGCGCCCGACTGGCGCTACGCGGGGAGGCACGCGGTGGTCCAGCTGGCCGAAAGGCGCCCCTGACCTGACGCGCAGTCGGCGGTAGGATGATCAGATGCTTCGAGCCCTGATTCTCGGTGGAACCGGCATGATCGGCGGGGCCACGGCCCGGCGGCTCGCCGCGGCGGGTTGGCGGGTCGACGTGACCGGGCGCGATCCCGGGCATCTGGCGCCGGATCTGGCCGAGTCCGGGGTGCGTTTCCACGCCGCGGAGCGCGCGGACGCGGCCCGGCTGCGCGAGGTGCTGGGCGACGGCGTCGACCTGCTGGTGGACTGCATCTGCTTCACCGCGCAGGACGCGCGCACGCTGCTGCCGCTCGCCGAACACGCCACGTCCACCGCCCTGATCTCGAGCAAGGCCGTGTACGTGGACGCGGCGGGCAACCACTCGAACTCGGCGACGGCGCCGGACTACGGCGGACCGGTCACCGAGTCGCAGCCGACGCTGCCGCCGGGCGACATGGACTACCACACCGCCGAGGGGTACGGCCCGAACAAGGTGGCCGCCGAACTCGTCGCGCTGGACAGCGGACTTCCGATCAGCGTTCTGCGTCCGTCGCGCGTGCACGGGATCGGCTCGACGCGTCCTCGGGAATGGGTGTACGTGCGACGCGTACTCGACCGGCGTCCGGCTGTGCTGCTGGCCGGGCGTGGGAACGGAATCGTGCATCCGACCGCCGCGGTCAACATCGCCGCGCTCATCGAGACGGTCGCGCACGAGCCCGGCGCGCGCATCCTGAACAGCGCGGATCCGGACGCGCCGTCCGCGCGGGAGATCGCCAAGACGATCGCGCGCCAGCTCGGGCACTCGTGGAACGAGGTGCTGCTCGACGCGGCGGCCGACCCGGATCTCGGCCGCACGCCGTGGGACGCGCCGCACCCCGTCATCCTCGACACGACGGCCGCGCTGGAGCTGGGCTACAAGCCGGTCGGCGACTACGCGGCGACGGTGGCGGACGAGGTGGACTGGCTGTTCGACCTGTACCGCGCCGGGGATCCGGACGGCCTGCTGCCGCCGGCGGACGATCCGTTCTTCGCGCGGTTCTTCGACTACGCCGCCGAGGACGCGTTCCTCGCCGCGCGGGAAGGCTAGCGGCGCCTGGCCTCGAGGAACGCGCCGATGCCGCCGGCGGACAGCAGGTGGCGCGCGGCCGTCCGGGCCGAGCCGAGGACGCCCGCCTGCTCGCCGAGCATCGAGGTCTCGATCTTGAGGCTGCGCGTGGCCAGCGGCAGGGCCCGGTGGTAGATGACCCCGCGGATGTCGGCGAGCAGGTCCTCGTGCAACTGGGCGAGAACGCCGCCGACGACGATCGTGTCCGGGTTGTGGAAGGAGACGATCGAGGCCAGCACCTCGCCGATCGCCCGTCCGGCCAGCCGCACCTGGCGCCGCGCGACGGGATGCCCCTCGCGGACCAGGCGCACGACGTCCCCCGCGCGCTGCGCCTCCAGGCCCCCGGCCCGCAGCGCCGCCGCCATCGCCGAGCCGGAGGCGACCGCCTCGACGCAGCCGGAGTTTCCGCAATGGCACTGCGCGTCCTCATGGCCGGGCAGGCCGATGTGCCCGATGTCCCCGGCCGCGCCGGACGCGCCGCGATGGAGCACGCCGCCGGAGATGATGCCGCAGCCGATGCCGGTGCCGACCTTGACGTAGAGCAGGTGCTCCGACTCGCGCCGGTGCACGTATTCGCCGAACGCCATCATGTTGACGTCGTTGTCCACGAGCACCGGCACCGGGTATCGGTCCTCGAAGAAGCCGGGCACCCGGTAGCCGTCCCAGCCCTGCATGATCGGCGGGCGCACGACCGTGCCGCGCGCCGCCTCGACCGGCCCCGGCACGCCGATCCCGATCGCGCGCAGATGGGTCGGCGCGCGGCCGACGGAGGCGCAGAGCTTGGCGATCTCCTCCGCCACCCCGTCGAGGATCCGCTCGGGACCCGCGTTGATGTCGATCTCGCGCGCCTGCTCGGCGAGCACGCGGCCGCCGAGCGTGCTGAGCGCGATCCGGCTGTGCGTGGCGCCTAGGTCCACGCCCGCGACGACGACGTCCGAGGCGAGCTCGAGCGCGTACGGCGGCCGGCCCCGGTCGGTGGCCAGCGGTTCGGACTCGACCAGCAGACCGCGCTCGATCAGCAGGTCCACTCGCTGCGCCACGGCCGAGCGGGACAGGCCGGTCGCCGCGATCAGGGCGCTGCGGGTCGTCGCCACCCCGTCCGCGACCAGGCAGGCGAGCTCGCTGAGCCCGGCCAGCCGACGCTCCTCGGCGGAGTTCGCACCCTTCGACAGCACACCGTGCCCCTTCCTCATTTATGACAGAAGTAAGCGTAATCATGACTCTTGTCACGCGTAAAGGGGCCGCATAGCGTCTCCCCTGGCCGTAAACGTTCTCGGTTTCCGAGGGAGGAACTGGATGCAGCCGCTGCGCATCGCGATCGCGGGCACCGGCATGATCGGCGCGGTCCACGCGGACGCCGCGCGCCGGGCCGGGGCCCGGGTGGTGGGCGTCTCGGCGTCGACCGCGGACCGGGCCAAGGCCGCGGCGGCGCGGCTCGGGGCGGAGCGCCCGTTCGACTCCTCCGAGGAGCTGGTCGCCGCGGACGACGTGGACGTGGTGCACATCTGCACGCCGAACGACCTGCACGGACCGCTCGTCCGGCTGGCGCTGGCGGCGGGCAAGCACGTGGTCTGCGAGAAGCCGCTCTCGGTCGACTCCGCCGACGCCGACGAGCTCGCCGCGCTCGCGGAGAGCAGCGGCCTGGTCAACGCGGTGCCGTTCGTCTACCGCTACCACGCGATGGCCGCCGAAGCGCGGCACCGTGTGCGCAGCGGCGCGATCGGACCGGTCCGGCTGCTGCACGGGCACTACCTGCAGGACTGGCTGATGCGGCCCACGGACGACAACTGGCGCGTGGACGCGGCCGCCGGCGGCGCCTCGCGGGCCTTCGCGGACATCGGCTCGCACTGGTGCGACCTGGTCGAATGGGTGACCGGGCACCGCATCAGCGAACTGACGGCCGTGACCCAGACCGTGCACCCCGAGCGAGCGAGTACCGGCTCCGTGGCGACCGAGGACGTCGTGCACGTGGTCTTCCGCACCGACCGGGACGCGACCGGCAGCGTCGTGATCTCGCAGGTCTCGCCGGGCCGGAAGAACCGGCTGTGGTTCGAGGTGGACGGCGCCGAGCACAGCGTCTCCTTCGACCAGGAGGCCCCCGAGACGCTGCTCTACGGCGGCCGCGAGACCACCGAGACCGTGATCCGCGACCCCGGCACGCTCTCCGCCGAGGCGGCCAGGCTCAGCCCGGTCCCGGCCGGGCATCCGCTCGGCTACCGCGACTGCTTCGCCGCCTTCGTCGCAGACGCCTACGACGCCGTCCGCGCCGGCTCCGCCGCGGACCCGCTCCACCCGACCTTCGCGGACGCCGCCCGCACAGCCCGGATCACCGACGCCGTGCTGCGCTCCGCCCACTCCCGCACCTGGATCGAGGTCTAGCGTGAAACTCGGCTTCCTCACCGCCTGCCTGCCCGAACTCTCCCTGCCCGACATCGCCGCGTGGGCCTCGACCGCCGGATACGAGGCGCTGGAGGTGGCCGTGTGGCCGTCGACCGGCAGCCGGGACTTCGAGGCCAGCCATATCGACGTGGCGAACTTCGGGGCGGGCGAGGCCGAGCAGGTCGGCGAGCTGTTCGCCAAGCACGGGCTGCTGCTGTCCTCGCTCGCGTACTACGAGAACAACCTGCACCCGGACGAGGCGCGGCGGAGCGAGATCGCGGCGCACGTGAAGCGGGCGGTCGACGCGGCGGCGCTGCTCGGCGTCGAGACCGTCGGGACGTTCATCGGGCGGCACCCGGGGCTCTCGGTCAAGGAGAACGTCGTGCTCGCCGAACGGGTGCTGCCGCCGCTGGTGGAGTACGCCGGGGAGCGCGGCGTGAAGATCATCATCGAGAACTGCGTCATGGAGGGGTGGCACCCGGACGGCTATCCGGGCAACATCGCCTACTCCCCCGAGCTGTGGGAGTGGATGTTCTCCCTCGGCCTGTACCTCAACTACGACCCGTCCCACCTGCTCTGGCTCGGCATCGACCCGGTCACCGCGCTCAAGCCCTACGTGGACCGGATCCCGCACGCGCAGGCCAAGGACGCCCAGCTCGACCCGGCCGCCCGCGACCGCTTCGGGTTCTTCGGGAAGACCATCGGCCGCGAGCACCCCTGGGACGAGGGCTGGTGGCGCTACCGGGTGCCCGGCCGCGGCCAGGTGGACTGGAGCGGCGTGGTCGACGCGCTGTACGAGGGCGGCTTCACCGGCACGCTCTCGGTCGAGCACGAGGACCCGGTGTGGAGCGGCACCGAGGAGAAGGTGAAGCAGGGCCTGGAGATCGCGCACCGTACGCTGCGTCCGCTGATCACCGGCTGACGTCCGCGAAGCTACTCAAGGAGGAGTGACCATGTCCCATCCGCTCAGCGTCCAGCTCTACACCGTCCGCAACGAGATCGCCGAGGACCGCGACGGGGTGCTGCGGCGGCTCGCGGAGCTCGGCTTCGGGGCGGTCGAGCCGTTCCGGCCGACCGAGGACCCGGCCGGCTTCCGCAAGGTCGCCGACGACCTCGGGCTCGTCGTGTCCAGCGCGCACGCGATGGGCCTGCTCGACCCCGAGCCGGGCCCGGTCTTCGAGGCGATCGCCACACTGGGCACGGATCTCGCGATCGTGCCCGCCGGGATCGCGCAGGAGGACTTCGGCACCCGCGAGGGCCTGCAGCGCGCGGCGGACCTGCTGAACGCGCTGTCCGAGAAGGCCGCCTCGCACGGCCTGCGCCTCGGCTACCACAACCACTGGTGGGAGTTCGAGCCCGTGCTCGACGGCAAGCACGGCCTCGAGGTGCTCGCCGAACTGCTCGCGCCCGAGGTCTTCCTGGAGGTCGACACGTACTGGGCGGGCGTCGGCGGCGCGGACGTGCCGGCCGTGCTGCGCGGCCTCGGCTCCCGGGTCGAGTGCCTGCACGTGAAGGACGGCCCGCTCGAGAAGGGCGAGCCGAACGTGGCGGTCGGAACCGGCGCCATGCCGGTGGCCGACGTGCTGGCCGCGGCGCCGGACGCGTGGCGCATCGTCGAGTTCGACGCGTGCGCCGGCGATCTGTTCACCGCCATCGGGGAGAGCCGCGCGTACGTCGCGGCCCTGGAAGGGGAGGTCCGTTGACCACGGGTCCGGTCGGCGTCGCCATCGTCGGCGCCGGCAACATCAGCGGGCAGTATCTCAGCAACCTGACGAAGTTCCCGGACGTCCGGGTGCTCGCGCTCGCGGACATCGACGAGGCGCGGGCCGCGCGGGTCGCCGCCGAGCACGGGGTCGAGGTCTCCGGCTCGCCGGAGAGCGTCTTCGCGATCCCCGAGGTGGAGATCGTCGTCAACCTGACGATCCCCGCCGCGCACGCGGAGGTGGCGCTCGCGGCGCTGCGCGCGGGCAAGCACGTGTACGGCGAGAAGCCCTTGGCACTGGACGTCGCAGGGGGACGCGCAGTGCTGGCCGAGGCGGCCGAGCTGGGCCTGAAGGTGGGCAACGCGCCGGACACCTTCCTCGGCGCGGGCATCCAGTCGGCGCTGCGCGCGGTCGCCGCGGGGGTGATCGGCGAGCCGGTCGCCGCCACGTCGGCGCTGGAGGGCATGGGTCCGGAGGGCTGGCACCCGAACCCCGAGTTCTTCTACGTGGACGGCGCCGGGCCGCTGTTCGACATGGGCCCGTACTACCTGACCGCGCTGATCGCGGCGCTCGGTCCGGTGGCCTCGGTCGCCGCGACCGGGCGCAAGGCGCGGGCCAGCCGCGTGGTCGGCTCGGGCCCGAAGGCGGGCACGGTGTTCCCGGTCGAGGTTCCGACGCATGTCACGGCTCTGCTGGAGTTCACCGAGGGCTACGGCGCCTCCTCCACGTTCAGCTTCGACTCCCCCGCGGCGAAGCGCGTGCTGGAGATCGGCGGCACCGAGGCCACGCTCTCGCTGCCGGACCCGAACACCTTCGGTGGGCCGCTGCTGGTGCAGAGGCCCGGCGAGGAGTGGCGCGAGCTGCCGATCGAGGGCACCGAGGCGGGCCGCGGCATCGGCGTCGTCGACATGGCGCGGGCGCTGCGGACCGGCGCGCGGCATCGCGCGTCGGGCGAGCTGGGCATGCACGTGCTCGACGTGATGTCGGCGATCTCCTCCTCGGCGGCCGGCGGCGCGTTCCAGAAGGTCGCGAGCGATCTGACGAAGCCGGAGCCGCTTCCGGTCTCCTGGGATCCGCGCGAGGCGACGCTCTGAAGCCGCCGAGCCCGCACAGCCGGGCCTGACCGTACGGGCTCCCCGCCGCGGCGCCGGCGGGGAGCCCGCTACGATGAGAGGCGCGGATCTTGCGGACCACGGCGAGGAAGGCGGCCTCATATGCCGGGAACCCTGTTCGCGGTCAGCGACGTGCACGTGGCCTACGCGGAGAACCGCGAGCACGTCGAGTCGCTGCGGCCGGAGTCGGCGCAGGACTGGCTGATCGTGGCCGGCGACGTGGCCGAGCGCTTCACCGACATCGCCCGCGCGCTGCACACGCTGCGCTCCCGTTTCGAGAAGGTCATCTGGGTCCCGGGCAACCACGAGCTGTGGACGCCGAAGACGGACCCGGTCCAGTCGCGCGGCGCGGAGCGCTACGAGCAGCTGGTCGAGCTCTGCCGACGCCTGGACGTGCTCACCCCCGAGGATCCGTACGCGGTCTGGGAGGGCGAGGGCGGCCCGGTCGCGATCGCCCCGCTGTTCCTGCTGTACGACTACTCCTTCCATCCGCCGGGGACGACGACGAAGGAGGCGGGCCTCGCGTACGCGTACGAGACGGGGATCGTCTGCGCGGACGAGGCGCTGCTGCACCCGGACCCGTACGAGACGCGCGAGGACTGGTGCGCCGCGCGGGTCGAGTACACCGAGAAGCGGCTCGCCGAGCGGCCGGACGGCCTGCCGACCGTGCTGGTCAACCACTTCCCGCTGACGCGCGAGCCCACCAGGAAGCTGCGATACCAGGAGTTCGCCCAGTGGTGCGGCACGACGCGCACCGCGGACTGGCACACCCGCTTCGACGCCAAGGCCGTCGTCTACGGGCACCTGCACATCCCCCGCACGACGTGGGAGGACGGCGTGCGCTTCGAGGAGGTCTCGCTCGGCTATCCGAGGGAATGGCAGCCGCGCGGCGGCCCGAGCGGGCTACGGCGCATTCTTCCCGGATAGCTCCGTGTCGGATCGCTCCGTCCCGGATAGCCGAGCGGCCGAGAGGATCGGCCGCGACCTCGCTCATTCGGCCGGGCGGTTCAGGCCCGCATCCGGCGGACCGGCGAGGATGTTCGGCGCCTTCATCCCTCGTTAGACTGAGCGATCCCGGCGCCCCTTCGATCTTTCGGCGTAGGTGTTCGGCCTCGACGTCGCCCGTGTGGGCTCATTCGGCCGCGTCGGCGTAGTCCCTCTC
>DASTAE010000352.1:0-33594 GCA_035712985.1 Actinospica sp. | reverse complement strand
CGGCTGGGCGTCGGCGAGGTGTTCGTCGCGGGTGACGCGGGTTCGCTCGCGGAGATGGTGCGCAAGGTGCTGCGGACGCCCGAGAAGTACCGCGCGGTCTATCAGGGTGTCGACGATCCGCGGCCGGGCTCGTCCTGGGCGGGGCAGGCGGAGAAGCTGGACGCGCTCTACCGGCGCGTGCTCGGCCGCGAGCCGGGGCCTTCGCGCCCGGCCGGTGAGCTGGAGCTCGTACCGGTCAGCGGGACCGGGCAGCCCGCTCCAACTCGCTGACCACGCGCGCTGCCGCCCGGCCGTCGCCGAAGGGCCGGCCGGGCGGCGTCGCGGGCGCGGACCGGGTCGCGGTGCGCGCGAAGTCGGCGACGGTCGGTTCCGCCAGGACGTTCCACCCGTCGACAAGCGTCTCGGGCCACTCGGTCTCGGTGCGCACGGTCGTGCAGGCGCGCGCGAGGATGTACGCCTCCTTCTGCAGGCCGCCCGAGTCGGTGACCACGCCGACGGAGCCGGAGAGCGCGGCGACCAGCTGCGCGTACGGGAGCGGGGCCCCGGCGCGCAGAGCGCCGCGATCGAGTTCGATGCCGTACTCGGCAGCACGGGCGCGCAGCCGCGGGTGCGCGAGCAGCGCCACGGGCACCGGCAGCGCGGCGAGGGCGTCGATGATCGACGTGAGGCGCTCGCGGTCGTCGGTGTTCTCGGCGCGGTGGATCGTGGCCAGCAGGTAGGGCCGCGCGGGATCGATCCCGGGGGCGGGGGCCGCGGAGACGACGGCGAGGTCGCGGGCGCGCAGGCAGGCGTCGACCATGACGTCGCCTACCATGACCGTCCGCGCGCCGAGGCCCTCGTTCTCGAGGTGCGCGACGGCCTGCGGGGTCGGGGCGAGCAGGAGGTCCGCGGCGTGGTCCGTCAGCACCCTGTTGTGCTCCTCGGGCATCCGCCGGTTGAAGGAGCGCAGGCCGGCCTCGAGGTGCGCGAGCGGCAGGTGCAGCTTCGCGGCACTGAGCGCGCCGGCGATCGTCGAGTTCGTGTCCCCGTAGACGAGCACCCAGTCCGGCGCGTGCTTGGCGAGCACCGGGTCGAGCGCGGCGAGCATCCCGCCGGTCTGCACGCCGTGGCCCGAGCCGGCGCCCACGTGCAGCCGCTCGTCCGGCTCGGGAATCCCCAGCCCGGAGAAGAACACGCCGGAGAGTTCAGCGTCATAGTGCTGGCCCGTGTGCACGATGATGTGCTCGTGACCGGCGGCGGCGACCGCGGCGGCGATCGGAGCGAGCTTGACGAACTGGGGGCGGGCGCCGACCACGCTGAGGATCCTCACCCGCCGCATCATAGAGACGAGCATCGGCGGATTCCCCACTCTCCCGGGCTATCTGAAAGGTGTTCACCCCGCGTTCACCGACCGCTGAGAACAGGTGCCGATTCGTCGACCGGAGGACAGGTTCGAATTCTACTCCGGCTACCTTTCGTTAACGCGATCCTTGTTTGGTTGGAGCGTTCACCCGCCCCGCACGTCCGTATCTCGAACTTGGGATGATGAAAGACCGAACCACAGCCGACGCCAGGTCGCCACGGGTGCTCTACCTGGCCTTCTTCTTCCCGCCGAGCCGGTCAAGCGGGGTGTACCGGGCGCGAGCGACGGCGAACCACCTCGCCGCCGCGGGCTGGGACGTGACGGTGCACACCGCGCCTCGCGAGTTCTTCACACAGTACATCGGAAGTGTGGACGAGTCGCTCGAGGCGGGAGTGGACGAGCGGATCAAGGTTCGACGTCCGAAGATGGGTTATTTCCGCTGGGAACGCGATATTCGGCGGTACGGTCGATTCCGGGCGAACATGCCGGTGCTGGCGAACGCGGGCTATAACTTCCTCCAGCGGCGATTCTTCCCGGAGCACTACGCCTCCTGGATCCCGCACGTGATCGCCCGCGCGCTGCGCGAGCACGGCCGCAGGCGCTACGACCTGATCGTCGCCACCGGCAACCCCTTCGCGTCCTTCGCCGCCGCCTACTGGCTGAGCAGGCTGACCGGCGTGCCCTACGCGCTGGACTACCGGGACTCCTGGACGTTCAACCAGTTCACCGAGGAGCACAAGTACCCGGTCGGGCACCCGGCGTGGGAGTGGGAGCGCAAGACGCTCGAGAACTCCTCGCTGACCGCCTTCGTCAACGAGGGCCTGCGCGGCTGGCACGCCGAGCGCTATCCGAAGGCCGCCGAGCGGATGACGGTCGTGCCCAACGGCTGGGAGCCCGAGATCCTCGGCCGCGCCACATATCCGGGGCCGGCCACGGGGCGGCCGCTGCGCTTCGGCTACATCGGCACGATCACCGAGGCCATGCCGCTGGACGTGCTCTTCGACGGCTGGCGGGCCGCCAAGGCGCACCCCGAGTTCGCGGATGCGACGCTGGAGCTCTACGGGCACCTCGGCTTCTTCAAGCAGTCCGCCGACTCGCTGATGGACAAGATCCCGCTGCACGAGGGCCTCGGCATCACCTACCACGGGCCGCTCGCGAAGACCGAGGTCGGCGCGGCGTACCACAGCCTCGACGCGCTCGTGTTCTGCGTGCCGGGGGCGAGGTACGTGACCTCGGGCAAGATCTTCGAGTACATGGCCACCGGCAAGCCGATCGTGTCGGTGCACGCGCCGGACATCGCCGCCGTGGACGTGCTCACCGGGCACCCGCTCTGGTTCGGCGTCGACCGGCTCGACGCGCAGGCCGTGTCGAACGCGATGGTCTCCGCCGCGAAGCGCTCGCGCGATCTGACCGAGGCCGACTTCGCGGCCGCGCTCGGCCACGCCGAGCGGTACACGCGGGACAACACGCTCGGCCCCTTCGAGGAAGAGCTCAGGAAGATCGCGGTGCGCCGTGGCCGATAAGACCCTCGCCGTCACCACGCCCTGGCACCCGACGCCGCAGCGTCCGTTCGCTGGCTCCTTCGTCCAGGCCACGACGACGGCCGTGCGCGACCTGTTCGCGCGCATCGACCTCTACAACACCGAGGACTGGACCGGCCCGGCCGACCCCGTGCAGGCCAGGATGGTCCGCAAGGGCTACGCCGCGCTGACCTCGGGGCCGTCCCCGCGCATCGGCCTGACGGCGCGTCGGGCCGAGGAAGGGTACTGGGTCACCGACATCCCGACCCCGGTCACCCCCAGGAAGCACTACGCCGACTGGGCGCTCTCGCACGAGTCGGTCCTGCGTCCGGTCCTGAAGACCGGTCGGTTCGAGGCGGACGTCGTGCACGGCCACGTCGGCATCTACGGCGGCTGGCTGGCGCACCGCTTCGCCAGGAAAGACGCGCGCATCGTGTTCACCGAGCACGCCTCGTTCCTGGGCAGGATCCTCGGACAGCCGCGCTCGCGCGCCATGTACGCCGAGGTGATGGACCGGGCCGACGCAGTGCTCTGCGTCAGCGAGAAGCTGCGCAACGAGCTGCTCGGCGCCTTCCCCGGGCACGCCGCGAAGATCCAGGTCGTCCCGAACGCGGTCGACATGGACGCGATGCCGGTCCGGCCCGAGCCGGTCAGCCGGCTGCACCGCTGGATCTACATCGGCAAGGTCGTCGCGGCCAAGGGGGTCGGCGAGCTCGTCGAGGCCTTCGCGATCGCGGCCAAGGACGAGCCGGAGCTGCGGCTGACGATCCTCGGCACCGGTCCCCTGGTCGAGCCGCTGCGCGCCCGCGCCGCCGAACTGGGCCTCGGCGAGCGCGTCGCCTTCCACGACGCGGTGCCGCCGCAGCGCGTCTTCGAGTTCCTGCACGCGCACGACCTGCTGGTCCACCCCAGCAAGTCGGAGACCTTCGGCATGACCACGGTCGAGGCCGTGGGCAGCGGCATGCCGGTGCTGGTCACCCGCTGCGGCGGCCCCGAGGAGACGCTCGCCGGCCTCGACGGCGTGGCCGGGCTGCTGATCGACGTCAGCGAGGACCCCGAGGTCGTCGTGGACGGATACCGCCGCCTCGCGGAGCGGACCGCGCAGCTCGACCCGGCCCGGGCGCGCGCGGAGCTGATCGGCCGGTACGGAACGAAGGCGGTCGCCGCTCGGCTCGCCGAGTCATACGGCGTGGAGGAGTCGAAGTGAACGAGCTTGCGAGCGAGCCGATGAGGACAGTGTGTCCGCGAGCGGGCGTGCCGAGCGCTGGCGAGGTGCGCGCGTGAGTGTGCTGCTTGTGGCCATCGGCGTGACCCGGTCCCGGGCGGTGACCGACACGGCCGACTACCTGCTCGCGCGCGGCGTGGACGTCGACCTGCTGACCGTGGAGGCCGGACCGTGGCAGGCGGCGGGCCTCGACCCGCGGGTGCGCCTGCACACCCTCGCGGCCGCCGAGGCGAAGCACCCGCTGGCCCGGCTCGGGCAGCTGGTGCGCAAGCTGTCGAAGGCCGCGTACACCAAGGGCTACGCCAAGGTCTACCGGCTTATGCGCCCCTACGTGATGTGGCGCGCCGCGCACCGCGCCGTCGTCAAGCGGCTCGACTGGACCGAGGTCGAGCAGCTGGTGATCTGCGACTCCCACGCGATCCCGATCGGCTGGCACCTGGCCAAGCGGCACCCGAAGCTCGTCGTGGGCTTCGAGCTGGACCGCGCCCCCTGGGCCGACCGCGAACCGACCACCACCGCAGCAGTCTCCCCCTCCTCCACCCCGGCCGGAATCGATGTCGTCGATGCTTGATACGCAGTCACCGCCAGAGGCGGTCGCGAGCTGGGAACACCACGTGTTCCGCTCGCGGAAGTCAGGCGTGCCCAACTTTCGCCGCTACCTCGTGGAGTTGTGGCAGCGCCGCGAGTTCATCTACGAGCTCGCCCGCTGCACGCTGCGCGGACAGAACTACACCAACGTCTTCGGGCAGCTCTGGTTGGTACTCAACCCGCTGCTGATGGGCTGCGTGTACTTCGTCCTCGTCGACATCATCAACGGCAGCAAGCACGCGTCGAACTACTTCGCGGTGCTGCTCGCCGGGCTGTTCCTGTACAACTTCTTCTCCAGCATGCTGTCGCAGTCCGCGGGCTCGATCATCGGCAGCAGCCGCCTCGTGCTCAACAGCCGACTGCCGCGGCTGACCATGCCGCTCACGCAGATGGTCATCGCGTTCTTCCGCTTCGCGCCCAGCCTGATCGTGCTGCTCGTGGTGCACCAACTGCAGCACGTGCACTGGGGCGTGGCCGCGTTCTACGCGATACCGGCCTTCATCGAGGTCACGATGTTCGGCATGGGCCTCGGCTTCCTCGCCGCCACGGCCCAGGTCTACTTCCGCGACTTCTCCAACTTCCTGCCCTACGTCACCCGGATCTGGATGTTCCTGTCCCCGGTGCTCTGGCAGCTGAACCAGGTGCTGGGCAAGCACGACCTCAAGGCGAGGATCCTGCCGCTCAACCCGCTCTCCCCGATGATCGGCGCGTGGGGCGACGCGCTCGTCTACAACGTCGCGCCGCCCGTCTCCTGGCTGCTGCAGGGCCTCGCCTGGGGCCTGGGCTCGCTGGTCCTCGGCACCATCGTCTTCATCCGGAGGGAGCGTGAGTTCAGTGTCCGTCTCTGAGACCACGTCGGAGAGCACGTCCGAGAGCGCGTCGCTGGAGGAGCGGCAGCGCGTCCCCACGGAGGCCGAGCTCGACCAGAGCCTGGCGATCCGGGTCAAGGACGTGAAGATCGACTACCGCACGATCGTCAACCCCAAGGCGAACACGCTGCGGCACACGCTGACCAACCTGGGCCGCAGGTCCAACGACCGCAAGGTGCGCTACATCCACGCGGTGCAGGGCGTCTCCTTCGACGTCGCGCACGGCCAGGTGCTCGGCATCATCGGCGCGAACGGCGCGGGCAAGTCCACGATGATGCGCGCGATGGCCGGGATCCTGCCGCCGAGCCAGGGCGAGGTCGTGGTCAACGGGCGGATCAGCGTCCTGCTGGCGCTCGGCGTCGGCTTCAACGGACAGCTCTCCGGCCGGGACAACGTCGTGCTCGGCTCGATGGCCGCGGGCCTGACCCGCAAGCAGGTCTACGAGCGCTTCGACCAGATCGTCGAGTGGGCCGAGCTCGAGGACGTCATCGACCTGCCGATGAAGGCCTACTCCTCCGGCATGTACGGCCGGCTCGCGTTCGCGGTCTCCACGCACCTGGACCCGGACGTGCTGCTGGTGGACGAGGCGCTGTCCACCGGCGACGCGCACTTCCGGCGCAAGTCCTACGACAAGATGCAGGAGCTCGTCTCCCAGGCGCGCACGATCGTGATCGTCAGCCACGGCATCGCCGCCATCCGCGAGATGTGCGACGACTGCATCTGGATGGACAAGGGCAAGATCGTCATGCGGGGCAAGCCGGACGAGGTCGCGGACGCGTACCTGGAGTTCCAAGGCGTGCCGCCGGTCAGGAAGACCGGGGCCGCGGACGAGACCGCCGAGGACGACGACATGAGCATGATCGACGACTCGCTGAACTCGGGAGACTTCTGAGATGGCCGGCCGCCCGAGCTTCGACGTCACCCTGCTCAGCAGCGGACACGACGTGGCCGACGCCCGGCTGCACCGGCACTGCGCCGCGATGCGCCGGGCCGGGCTGCGGATCGAGGTGATCGCGAAGGGCGTCGCCGCGGACGCCCCGGCCGGGACCGCGTTCCGCTCGATCCGGCCCAAGGGCTTCGCGGGCCGCGGCGTCAAGGCCCTGACGCTGCCGGGGAGGGCGCGCGGCACGGTCCTGGTCACCATGGACCCGGACCTGATCCCGGCGGCGCGGGCCAGGCGGCTGTTCTCGCACGGCCGCCGGCTCGCGGTGGACCTGCACGAGGACTACGTGGCCCTGCTGGACGACCGCGCCTGGGCCAAGGGCGCGGCCGGCACGGTCGCCAAGGTCTGGGCGCGCAGCGCGATCTCGCTCAGCCGCGGCGCCGACCTGACCGTCGTCGCCGACCAGCACGTGCCGCCGGCCGAGGCCGGGCGCCGCCTGGTGGTGCGGAACCTGCCGGACAGGTCGCTGCTCCCGGACCGCGGCGCGCTGGACGGGATCCCGCGCGCGCTCTACGTCGGCGACGTGCGGGAGAGCCGCGGCCTGTTCACCATGCTCGAGGCGATCGAGCAGGCGGAGGAGTGGCACCTCGACGTGGTCGGCCCGGTGGCCGCGCGGGACAAGGACCGGCTGGCGGCCTGGTTCGCCTCCTCCCCCGCCGCCGACCGGGTGAGGATGCACGGCCGGATGCCTCCGGCCGCGGCCTGGGAGCTGGCCCGCGGCGCCTGGATCGGGATGTCGCTGCTGCACAGCACCCCGGCCTTCGAGAGCGCGATCCCTTCGAAGATCTACGAGTACCTGGCGTGCGGGATGCCGGTGCTCAGCAGCCCGATCAAGCGCGCGGCCGAGCTGGTCGAGAAGGCCGCTGCGGGCGCGATCGTGGCCGACGCGGCCGAGGCCGGGGCGCAACTGCGGGCCTGGTCCGGCGAGGCGCGGGCCGAGTTCCAGCTGATGCGCAGGGCGGCGAACGAGTGGGCCGAGCGCGATCTCGGCGCGACCAATCCGCATGACCTGTTCGCGCAGGCCGTCGCGGAGCTGGTGGCCCAGGTCCGCGGCGTCGCGCCGGCCGTGGCCGTGGCGGCGGGCGCCCGATGAGCTTCGACGGGTCAGTGCGCATCGCGCCGTCGGCCGACGTGGACGAGCGCGCCGAGATCGGTGCCGGCAGCTCGGTCTGGCACCTGGCGCAGGTGCGCGAGCAGGCCGTGCTGGGCCGCGACTGCGTGATCGGGCGCGGCGCCTACATCGGCACCGGCGTGAGGCTCGGCGACAACGTCAAGGTGCAGAACTACGCGCTCGTCTACGAGCCCGCCGAGGTGGGCGACGGCGCGTTCATCGGCCCCGCGGCCGTGTTCACCAACGACCACCGGCCGCGCTCGGTGGACCCCGACGGCAAGCAGAAGCGCGCGGGCGACTGGCACGCGGTCGGCGTCACCGTCGGCGAGGGCGCCTCCATCGGGGCCCGCGCGGTGTGCGTTGCCCCGGTCCGGATCGGCCGCTGGGCCATGGTCGGCGCCGGCGCCGTCGTCACCGGCGACGTGCCGGACTTCGCGCTCGTCGTCGGGGTGCCCGCGCGGCGGATCGCGTGGATCGGCCGGGCCGGCGAGCGGCTGGAGCGGGCGGACGCCGAGACCTGGCGCTGCCCCGGAACCGGAGCCCTCTACCGCGAGGTCGAGGGCGGGATCGCGGAGATCGAGCAATGACCGAAATCATCCGCCCGGCGAAGCCGGAGATCGGCGAGGACGAGATCGAGGCCGCGGTGCGCGTGATGCGCAGCGGCATGGTGATCCAGGGCCCCGAGGTCGCCGCGTTCGAGGAGGAGTTCTCGGCGCTGGTCGACGGCCGGCACTGCGTCGCGGTGAACGCGGGCACCTCCGCGCTGCTGCTCTCCCTGGTGGCGGCCGGGATCGGCGCGGGCGACGAGGTGATCGTGCCCTCGTTCACCTTTGCCGCGACCGCGAACTCGGTGGCGATCACCGGCGCGACCCCGGTGTTCGCGGACATCCTGCCGGACACCTTCAACCTCTCCCCCGCCGCCGTCGAGGCCGCGATCACCCTGCGCACCAAGGCGATCATGCCCGTGCACCTCTACGGCCAGGCCGCCGACATGACGCGCCTCGTCGAGATCGCCGGGAAGCACGGCCTGGCGATCGTCGAGGACGCGGCGCAGGCGCACGGCTCGACCTGGAACGGCACGCCGGTCGGCGCGTTCGGCCTGGCCGCGGCGTTCAGCTTCTATCCGACCAAGAACATGCACTCGCTCGAGGGCGGCATGGTGGTCACCCCGGACGCGGAGTTCGCGCGCAAGATCAGGCTGCTGCGCAACCAGGGCATGGAGCGCCAGTACGAGAACGAGCTCGTGGGCTACAACCTGCGGCTGACCGACGTGGCCGCCGCCGTCGGCCGGGTCCAGCTCGGCAAGCTGCGCGGCTGGAACGAGCGGCGCCGGGCCAACGCGGCGAAGCTGGACGCGGCGCTGGGCGGATCCGGCATCGTGCTGCCGCCGGTCGTGGCCGAGGGCGCGACGCACGTCTACCACCAGTACACCGTCCGCGTTCCGGCGGGCCGCCGCGACGCGCTGCGCGAGCACCTGACGGCCCGGCAGGTCGGCAGCGGGCTCTACTACCCGACGCCGACGCACCTGCTGCCGCCCTTCGCCGGGTCCGCCCGGGACGCGGAGCTGCCGGAGACGCTGAGCGCGGCCGCCGAGGTGCTCTCGCTTCCCGTCCACCCGGCCCTGACCGACGCGGACCTGGACCGCGTCGGCGAGGCCGTCAGCTCCTTCGACTTCGGAGACTGATCCAGCATGAACAAGCCTCGACTGCGGGCCGGACTCGTCGGCCTCGGCATGATGGGCCGCCACCACGCGCGGGTGCTGCGCGGTCTGGACGGCGTGGAATTCGTCGCCGCCTCCGACCCGGGCGGCGACCCGCACGGCGCGCTGCAGGGCGAGGCGCTGCTGCCGGACGTGGAGAGCCTGATCGCGCTGCGGCCGGACTACGTGGTCGTGGTCTGCCCCACCGCGCTGCACGAGCAGGTGGCGTTGCGGCTGGCCGAGGCGGGCGTCCCGGCGCTGATCGAGAAGCCGCTCGCGCACGACACCGCGGCGGCGCGGCGCGTCGTCGAGGCCTTCGAGAGCCGCGGCGTGGTCGCGGCGGTCGGGCACATCGAGCGCTACAACCCGGCGCTGCAGAGCATGCGCACCCGGCTCGAGGCGGGCGAGCTCGGCGACGTCTTCCAGGTGGCGACGCGCCGTCAGGGCCCGTTCCCGAACCGGATCGCGGACGTCGGCGTGGTCAAGGACCTCGCGACGCACGACCTGGACCTGACCGGCTGGGTCACCGGCGCGCAGTACACCAGCGTGGCCGCGAAGGCGGTCTACCGCAGCGGGCGCCCGCACGAGGACCTGATCACGGTCCTCGGCGAGCTGGACAGCGGGGTGATCGCGAACCACCTGGTGAACTGGCTCTCGCCGCTCAAGGAGCGGGTCGCGATCGTGACCGGCGAGAAGGGCTGCTTCGTGGCCGACACGCTGACCGCGGACCTGACCTACTTCGCGAACGGCTCGACCCGCACCGAGTGGGACGCGATCTCGGTCTTCCGCGGCGTGTCCGAGGGCGACATGACCCGCTACGCGATCCCGAAGCGCGAGCCGCTGGTGCTCGAGCACGAGACCTTCCGGGACGCCGTGGAGGGCAAGGCCGACGCCGGCATCGTGACGCTGCGGCAGGGCCTGCGCGCGGTCATGGTGGCCGAGGCCGTCCTCGACTCCGCGCGCTCCGGCGCCACGCTCCCGCTCGACCTTCCCTAAGCTCTCATTCTTCGATCGGACCACGCCTGTGCACATCTGCGTCTTCGCCCTCGGAAAGATCGGCCTCCCGCTGGCCGTGCAGTTCGCGAACCTCGGCCACCGGGTGACCGGGGTCGACATCTCCGCGCGCGTCGTGGACCTGGTCAACGCGGGCGAGGCCCCGTTCCCCGGCGAGACCGGGCTGGACGAGGCGCTCAAGCAGGTCGTCGCCGACGGCCGGCTGGCCGCGACCCAGGACGGCACCGCGGCGGTCGCCGAGGCCGAGGCGGTGGTGATCGTGGTGCCGCTGATCGTGGACCAGGACGGCGTGCCGGACTTCGGCCCGCTGGACTCCGCGACGAGCGCGGTGGCGGCCGGGCTGCGCCCCGGGACGCTGGTGAGCTACGAGACCACGCTCCCGGTCGGCACCACGCGCGACCGCTTCGCGCCGATGCTGGCCTCCGGCTCGGGCCTGACGGCGGGCGCGGACTTCCCCCTCGTGTTCAGCCCGGAGCGGGTGTCCTCCGGCCGGATCTTCGCTGACCTCAGGCGCTACCCGAAGCTGGTCGGCGGCGTCGACGAGGCCTCGACCGAGCGCGGCGTCGCGTTCTACGAGGCGGTGCTCGAGTTCGACGAGCGCGCCGACCTGCCCCGCCCGAACGGGGTGTGGAACCTCGGCAGCTGCGAGGCCTCCGAGCTCGCGAAGCTGGCGGAGACGACGTACCGCGACGTGAACATCGGCCTGGCCAACACCTTCGCGCGCTACGCGGACCGGATCGGCGTGGACGTGGCGGCGGTCATCGAGGCCTGCAACAGTCAGCCGTTCAGCCACATCCACCAGCCGGGCATCGCCGTCGGCGGCCACTGCATCCCGGTCTACCCGCGGATGTACCTGTGGAACGACCCGGCGGCCGAGGTGGTCCGCGCGGCCCGCGAGGCGAACGCCGCGATGCCCGGCTACGCGGTGTCGCTGCTGGCCGAGGAGCAGGGCGACCTGACCGGCAGGCGCGTCGCGGTGCTCGGCATCGCCTACCGCGGCGGCGTGAAGGAGACGGCGTTCTCCGGCGTCTTCCCGACCGTCGAGGCCCTCGAGGAGCGCGGCGCCGAGGTCGTGGTGGCCGACCCGATGTACACCGAGGACGAGATAGTCGCGCTGGGCTTCACGCCGTACGTCGTCGGCTCCGGCGAGGCGGTCGACGCGGCGATCATCCAGACCGACCACGTCGAGTACCGCGGCCTCACCCCGGCCGACCTGCCCGGGGTCACGACCCTGATCGACGGCCGCCGCGTCACGGACGCCGCCGCCTGGACCGGCGTGCGGCGCCGGATGATCGGCGCCGGAGTCTGACAGTCCGTCAGTGGGCCTGCTCCTCGCGAGCGCGCATCGGCAGCCGGAAGACGAGCGCGAAGGCCGCCGCGAGCGGCGCGAGGCAGGCCCACGCGGTGATCTGCAGCGCGTAGGACGGCACGTGGCCGGCGAAGGCGGAGAAGAACACGCTGCCGAGGACGGCCACGCCGAGCGCGGACGAGAGCTGCTGCGAGGCCTCAAGGACGCCTGAGGCGGATCCGACCTCCTCCATGGTCACGCTGCTCAGGATGAACTGGAACAGCTGGCCGATGCTCGCGCCGGCTCCGGCGCCGATCAGCAGCAGGCCGGGGATGAGGTCCCAGGTCGTGTCCGGGTGCGGCCCGCCGATCATCAGCGCCAGCACGGCCGCGCCGAGGGCGATGAACACGATGCCGATGTGCAGCACGTGGCGTCCGAGGCGGCCGACGATGGCGAGCGAGCCCATCATGCCGAGGATCATTCCCACGACCATCGGCGTCAGCATCAGTCCGGCGTGGATCGGCGACCAGCCCTCGCCGAGCTGGCCGTAGAGCGAGATGCACAGCAGCAGCCCGCCGAACGCGCCGAACAACGCGAGCGCGACGGCTATGCCGCTGAGGTACGTGCGGTTGCTCAGCAGCGTGGGCTCGATCAGCGGGCTGCTCTTGCGCCGCCGCTCATAGCGCAGGAAGACCAGCAGCAGGGCGACGCCCGCGGTGAGCATGGCGTAGGTCCAGGCGGGCCAGCCGTCGGCGCGGCCCTGGATGAGCGGGTAGATGATCGCGACGAGCGCGAGGCCGACGAGCCAGACGCCGCCGAGGTCGAGCTTCACGTCGGGGTGGGTGGCGCCGCGGGGCAGCGAACGGGCCGCCAGGGGCAGTGCGACCAGGCCGATCGGGATGTTGATCAGGAAGACCAGGCGCCAGCCGGTGCCCCAGAGGTCGGCGCCGACGAGGGCGCCCGCGAGGATCGGCGCGCCGAGCATGGCCACGCCGGTGACCGGCCCGAACAGGCCGGTGACCTTGGCGAACTCGCGCTCGTCGGGGAAGACCTGCTTCATCAGGCCGAAGCCCTGCGGGACCATCAGCGCGCCGAAGGCTCCTTGCAGGGCGCGGAAGGCGATGAGCCAGCCGATGCCGGGGGCGACCGAGCAGGCGGCGGAGAAGAACGTGAACCCGGCCGAGCCGACCAGGAACAGCCGCCGGCGGCCGAGGATGTCCCCGAGCCTCGCGCCGGCGATCAGCAGGACGGCGAAGGCCAGCGTGTAGCCGGCGCTCAGCCACTGGATGGTGCTCGGGCCGCCGCCGAGCTCGCGGTGCACGGACGGGCCCGCGACGTTCACGATCGTGGCGTCGAGCAGGTCCATCAGATTGGCGGCGAGCACGACGAAGGCGACGACCCACCGCAAGCGGTGGACCTGCGCTTTCACAGCGCTCACGGCGGACTCGGCCGTGGTCCGTGGGGTGGTGGTGTCGGTGTCCATGGGGTCCCTCCCGGCAGGGGTCTCGAGAAGCTCGCGGAGTTAACGAACGTCGTTCGTCACGAACAGCGTACGTCATCGGAGCCGCGACGTACAATGTTCGGGACGAACGCCGTACGTCCAGGTCCGCCGTCCGCCCGCGAAAGGTCCCGCGCCGATGTCCCCCGTCAGCCGCCAGCGCTCCACCCGCGACCGTCCCGCGAAACCCCCGCTCAGCGAGGCGGCGATCGTCGACGCGGCCCTGGCCATCCTCAAGTCGGAGGGCCTGGACGCGGTCACGATGCGCCGGGTGGCCGCGGCGCTCGACACGGGCCCGGCCTCGCTCTACGTGTGGGTCGACGGCCGCGAGGGCCTGCTGCGGGCGATCCAGGACCGGATCATCCGCTCCGTCGAGCTCGAGGTCCCCGACCCGGCCCGCTGGCGCGAGCAGCTGCACGCGCTGCTGCTGCGCATGCGCGACGGCCTGATCGCGCATCCCGGCATCGCCGCCACGACGATGGCCGACCCGCCCGGCGGCGAGGCGACCTTCGACGTCCTCGAGAACATGCTCGGCCTGCTGCTCGCGGGCGGGATCACCCCGCAGGACGCCGCGTGGGCCGCCGACATCTTCGCGCTGCTCGTCAGCTACGCCGCGATGGAGGCCGACATGCGCCGCGGCGACCCCGACGAGCAGGCCGCGGAACTCTACAAGACCTTCACCGCCCTCTCCCCCGAGCGCTTCCCCCTGATGACCGCGCACGCCGCCCGGCTCGTCGCCGGCAGCACCGACGAGCGCTTCCACGTCGCCGTCGACGTCGTGCTCGATGGCATGCTTGCGAGAAACAGGTGACGAAAGGTCAGAGACCATGCCCACGCCCGAACCCCTCGACACGGACACCGCCCACACCCACCGGCAGCGCGTCGAGCACGGCCGCAGCGTCCTGGACTCGGTGAACCCCGACATCGGCGGCCGCGTCGTCGAGATGCTCGAAGACGTCTCCCCCGCCCTCGGCGAGCAGGTCATGCTCGGCTTCAGCGAGTTCTACGCCCGGCCCCAGCTCGGCCCGCGCGACCGCCAGTTGGTCACCATCAGCATCCTGACCGCGATCGGCGGCTGCGAGCCGCAACTCGAGGTCCACGTCAACACGGCCCTGAACGTCGGCCTCAGTCCCGAGCAGATCGTCGAGGCCATGCTCCACGCCACCGCGTACTGCGGCTTCCCCCGGGCCATCAACGCCACCGCCGTGGCCGCACGCGTCTTCGAGGCCCGAGGCCTGCCGCCCGTGCGCAACGCGTAAACCGCCTCGAAGGCCGCGGCCCCGACGCTCTAAGATCACGTCCCATGGCGGATGCGAGCGACGAGACGGCCGAGGCGATCCTGGGGCGGCCGGGGGTGCTCGCGGTGCGCGAGTGCCTGCGGCGCGCCGGGATCGCGGACCGGGTGCGGGTGCTGGGGGCCTCGGCGCCGACGGCGGCCGCGGCGGCGGAGCAGCTGGGCTGTCCGGTGGGGGCGATCGCCAACAGCCTGGTGTTCGAGGCGGACGGGGAGCCGCTGCTGGTGCTCACGAGCGGGGCGCACCGGGTGCGGACCGCGGCGCTGGCGGAGCGGATCGGGGTCGAGCGGATCCGGCGCGCCTCGGCGGAGTTCGTGCGGGCGGCCACGGGGCAGGCGATCGGCGGGGTCGCGCCGCTCGGGCATCCGGCGCCGGTGCGCACACTCGTCGACGCGTCGTTGGCGGATTTCGACGTCGTGTGGGCCGCCGCCGGGCACCATCAAACGGTCTTTCCGACGACGTTCGCGCAGCTCGTGGCCGCTACCGGCGGCACGGTGACGGCGGTGGACTGAAGCTCGGCGAAAAAGATCCGATCGTGATGTAACCGGCCCCGGGGCTCGCGCGTAATCTCACCGGAGTCGCGAGTGGGATCGCGAGACAGTTGGGGAGGGGGCGGGATGGGGGTCGAGCTCGAGCAGGATTTCGACGCCTTCTACGCGTCGACGCATCGCAGGATCGTCGGGCAGGTCTACGCGATCTGCGGCAGCATGCACGAGGCCGAGGACTGCGCGCAGGAGGCGTACGCGCGGGCCTGGCAGCAGTGGTCGAAGCTGTCGGCCGAGCACGGCAATCCCGAGGCCTGGGTGCGCACGGTCGCGGCCAGGCTCGCGGTCTCGTCCTGGCGCAAGGCGGTCAACCGGCTGACGGCGCATCGGCGCGAGCAGCAGGTGACCGAGGTGGCCGGGATGAACCCCGACCATCTCGCGGTGGTCAGCGCGCTGCGGAAGATCGCGGCCGACCAGCGGCTGGCGATCGTGCTCTACCACTACGGCGGGCTCTCGGTCGAGGAGATCGCGGCCGAGACCTCCTCGACGCAGAGCTCGGTCAAGGCCCGCCTGTCCCGCGGCCGCAAGGCCCTGGCTCCGCATCTGAGCGAGTTCGCCCTCGAGGCGCAACCGCAGCCGAACACCAGCGGAAGGGAGATCTGACCATGTCCAAGGACTTCGACAGCACACTCTCCGACGCCATCGACCTCGCGGCGGGGGCCGCGCACACCGCGGGCGCCTCGGCGGCCCGCTCCCGGGGGAGGGAACGCACCGTGCGCAAGAGGATCGTCGTCTCGGCCACGTCCTTCGTACTCGTCGCGGCGGGCGCGGGGGCCGCGTTCGGGCTCACCGCGCACCACGGCGGGGGCACGCCGCACGTGACCGCGGCCAGCCCGAGCGCCACCGCGAGCGCCTCGGCCACCGCCGGCCCGAGCCCGAGCGGCACGCCCTCGGCGAGCCCGAGCGGCTCGGCGAGCACCACCGGCAGCCCGAGCGCGCCGCCGTCCAGGGCGACGGCGACGGGCCAGGCCTCGGCGAGCGAGAACTGGCTGACGCCGACGGAGCTGATCTACGACATCACCATGAGCTGGCAGGCCGCCGGCCCGACGAGCTGCGGCACCGGCAGCTACGAGCTGTACGCGCTCTACCCGGGCGGCTGCTCCGAGCACACCCTTCCGCACGACCCTCATCCGGCCGTGAAGATGGACACCGAGACCTTCAGCGCGCCGAGCGTCCCGACCGGGAACGGGGCGTGGGCCGGGACCACAGCCGCTCAGGAGTTCTACACCTATGCGAGCGCGGCCGACGCGCAGGCGGCGTACCAGTACTTCACCCAGCAGATCCTGGGCGAGGACTCCCAGTTCGCCGGTTCCTCCGACGCCGACACGCACCTCCCGGTGACCAGCACGACGACCGAGACAGCGCACGCGGACGGCGCGATGGCCATCGACGACGAGCTGCGCCAGAGCGACGGCAAGCCCGCGCAGCTGAACGGCAACCCGAGCGACGCGTCCGACCGGCACTACTTCCTCGCGGTCAGGGGCGACCTCGTCGAGATGGTCGTGGTCCAGGGCGGCCCGGCGGTCAGCGACACGTCGGACGACGCGTCGTATCTGCAGAGCGTCATCAGCGCCCTGAGCTAGAGGGAACGGGATTCACGGCGAGTGCGTCCAGATCGTCAGCAGGTAGCCTCCGTACCACGCGGAGAGCCCCGCGCAGGCGGCCAGGGCGCACCTCGCCACGTTCCGGTTCCGCCGCGCGAGGAAGACGGCGAGCGGCAGCAGCAGCGGGAAGTCGGGCATCAGGAACCTCGCCTCGGCGTGGAAGTACGTCGGGCCGATGAACAGGGCCAGCGCGATGGAGATCCACGCGAAGGCGAGCACCGGCACGCCCGCCGGGCGGATACGCGGGCTGACGGTCAGCACGAGGGCGAGGAGCAGCGAGAACCCGAGGACGAAGACGGGGACCTGGTAGCCGAGCGGCAGAGCGTGGGTGAGTGAATGCGTGATCTGATGCCAGACCCCGACGAGGCCGGGCCTGCTGTCCCAGCCCTCCTCCTCCATGAAGGTGAAGCCGTCCCAGCGGCCGAGCTCGACGCCGACCCAGGCGAGGTAGGCGAGCGTGCCGAGCGGTGCCATCGCCGTCGCCGCCCACGGCTTCCACCCGCGCTCGCGGCGTAGCAGCACGGCGATCAGGCACCCGCCGACCGTGAGCGCGGCGGCGATGCCGGTCGGGTGGGTGAGCCCGGCGAGGAACGCGGCGACGCCCGCCGCGATCCAGCGTTGCCTGAGCAGGAAGAGCACGGTCAGCGCGGCGAGCGCCGTGTAGAGCGACTCGGGGTACGCCATCGATTCGACGACGGCGGTCGGCAGCGCGGCCCAGAGCGCGGCGAGCAGGACGCCGGTCCGCTTGTCGTACAGATGCTCGCCGATCCCGCTCATCGCGACGGCCGCCACGATCCCGGAGGCGAGGCTGATCAGCAGGGCCGCGGCCGTGGCGCCGATCGCGAGGCCCAGCGCCGCGGTCAGGAACGGGTAGAGCGGGAAGAAGACGATGTCGGTGTTGACCAGCGTGCCGTTCGGGCGATGGGTCAACGCCGTGTCGTAGCCGTGCCGCGCGACCTGGAGGTAGAACGAGCCGTCCCATTGGGTGAGCAGCGCGGTGATGCGGCCCGGGTGCTTCGCCATCGCGGCCGGCACGACGAGGCCGATCGCGCGTACGACGCAGTACGCGATGATCTCCGGCGCGTGCCCCCGCAGCCGTTCCCGGACGGGAGCAGCCGTCCGGCCGCGGACTTCCGCGGCCGGGGGAAGGGTCGACTGCGCCACCGCTATCCGGCCCACTTGCCGCTGAGGAACATGAACGCGATGACGAACATGACCGGCGCGGCGAAGGTCAGGTACACGGCCTTGAACCAGGGCCGGCGCACGCACCACACGCCGAGCAGAGCCCAGAGCGGCCACCAGCTGAGCGTCTCGCGGTTGACCGAGAGGTAGACGTGCGAGGTGGCGAGCGAGCCGACGGACAGGCCCACGTACACGAACTCGGCCCAGCGGCGCTTGTAGGCGAGCCAGAGCACGAGCGCGATGCCGATGAACGTCACGACGATCTCGAGCTGGTACTCCCACGCGTTCTCGGCGACCATCACGTGCCGGCCGAAGGCGTAGTTCCAGGTGTTCGCCAGGGTGCGCCAGGGGTACGTGGTGTGCCGGTTCCAGCCGTTGGCCTCGGCCTGCTGCCAGGCGTTCCACTTGTGGGTCAGGTGGTAGAGGTACGCCATGAAGGCGGCCACCGGCAGCACCGGCAGCGCGAGCGGCCAGCCCCTGAGCCAGCCGCGCAGCCCGCGCGGCCCTGACTGCAGGAACAGCACCCCGACGCCGGCCAGCACGAACAGGCCGTTGATGTGCATCGCCGACGCGAGGGCCAGCAGGATCCCGACCCGCAGCCACTGGCCGCGACGCGCGTAGACCCAGGCCCACAGCGCGCAGGCCAGGAACGGCGGCTCGGTGTAGCCGGCGGCCAGGAAGACCGCGGCCGGGGCCCAGACGAACAGGATCAGCCCGTCCCGGGCGGCTGTGCGCACGCCGTCGGCGGACAGGCCCGCGGACCGGGCCTCCGTCTCGATGATCCTCACCAGCGCGAGGCAGGCGATCGCGCCGGTGACGAGCGAGATGATCAGCCCGGAGTAGACCCACGAGCGCAGCACGAAGTGGACGGCGTACAGCAGGATCGGGTAGCCGGGGAAGAAGGCGATCGAGGCGCCGTGCCGGGCGTGCAGCGTGTATCCGTTGGCCGCGATGCCCTGGTAGCGCAGCCAGTCCCAGCGCTGCCAGACGGAGGCGTATCCGTGCGGGTTCTTGTCGGTGTAGCTGAAGCCGGTCCAGGCCACGGCCCAGGTGATCAGCAGCATCGGGACCCGGGAGAGCAGCCAGGTCTGCAGCGCGTCGGACTGGAGGTCCCCGATCCCGAGCCGGGTCCGCCAGGGGTCCGCGATCGCGTACACCCGGTTCCGCAGCGCCGCGAGCCGCCCGGAGCGCAGGTCGGAGGCGGGCGCCTGGGCGGGGGCCGGCTGATCGGGTTCGAGAAGTCGTACGTCGGAATCCACGGCGGCGAACTTATGCCCTAGAGGTGTCCAGATCTCGAAGGACGCGTGGCCGACACAGAAAGAACGCGCACCGGACGGTCCCCCACCTGAGGAAACCCCTGCTCAACCATCGCCGCCCGCGCGCGTCTCTACCCGTGAAGGAAGCAGCGCGGATCCGAGTGGGGAGACTTCGATCATGGCTAAGAAGGTCCTGGCGGCCTGCGCCCTCGCGGCGCTCGCCCTCGCGACGGCGGCCTGCAGCGGGACGGCGCAGGCGGCGCCCGCGTCCGGGGGCGGCAGCACGCGCACCGGCGCCCTCGGCGTCCCGACGGCCTCCGCGCCGCCGACGCCGACGCCGGCCGCGACGGGCGCGACGGCCTCGGCTCGGCAGACCGAGGCGGGCGGCAACGGGTCGGGGGACTCCGGAGATTCCGGAAGCTCCTGCGGGAACAACGATCTGAAGATCGGTTTCGGATACGGGGGCGTCGGCGGCCCGCTCCAGGCGACCGCGGTCGTCTTCAAGAACATCAGCGACCGCACCTGCACCCTGCAGGGCTACCCGGGCGCGTCGATCAAGGACGGCAGCACACTGATCAACGCCGCCCGCGTGCTCAACGGCGTGCGCGGCGACCTGCCTCCGCTTACCAGCCCGCCGCTGGTCACCCTCAAGCCCGGCGGGGTCTCGTACGCGATCCTCGAGTGGAAGCTGGACACGAACGTGCCCTGCTACCCGACCGGCACCGGCGTCTTCGAGATCACCGCGCCGAACACCACGAAGACCGTCGTCATCGGCGGCGACGGCCACCTGGGCGTCGAGGGGATCTGCTCGGCGCTGGAGATCAACCCGGTCGTGCCGGGGACGTGGGGAGTCCCGGTCGGCCGCTGACCGCCGAGCACGGGTCAGCGGGCCCGGGCCTCCATGGCCGCGACCAGCCGGCGCAGCGCGTTCAGGACCTGCTCGCGGTCCTCCCTGAGTTCCGCGAACAGGTCGACCTCGGCGGCGAGCTGACGGGGAAACAGCTCGTCCACCGCCCTGGCCCCGGCCTCGGTGATGGTCACCAGCGCGACGCGGCGGTCGGCGGGGCTCGGGGCGCGCGAGATGTAGCCGCGGCGCTCCAGCTTGGCGAGGGTCTTGCTGACGCCCGCGCGGGACATCCCGTGCCGCTCGGCGATCCGACGGGCGATCAGCGGACCGGCGGCGTGCCGCAGCGGGACGAGCATGTCGAGCTCCGGAGCGGTGAGCTCGGCCCCCTCGTACAGCGGCTCGACCGCGTTGCCGAGCAGCCCGCTGACCCGCTTGAGCAGCCCGACGAGCTCCATCGGCGAGGTGTCCAGACCCGGGTTGTGCGCGGCCCACTGCCTGCTGACGTCGTCGGGGGACGGATGCATGCGGCTCGCCTTCTCCATACGGGGGCTGATCCTCGGTGACCGGCCTCGGTCCGAGCCTACCGCCGGAGATATTGTTAACTAGTAAACCATCGGTTATCGTTTGGCGCATGGCCACCGTCTCCGCGAACGTCTCCGTTCAACCCCCGCGCACCGCCACCCGAGCCCTCGTCCTCGTGCTGGCGGCGCTGACCGCCGTGTCCCCGCTGGCCACGGACATGTACGTGCCCGGGTTCCCCACCTTGGGCCACGCGCTGCACGCGGGCAGTTCGGCGGTGCAGCTGACGATGACCGCGTATCTGGCCGGACTCGTCGTCGGCCAGCTGATCATCGGGCCGGTCAGCGACGGGATCGGGCGGCGGCGCCTGCTCATCTGCGGCGTCACGGCGTTCATCGCGTGCTCGATAGCCTGCGCGCTCGTTGCGAGCATCGGCCTGCTCACCGGCGCGCGCTTCCTGCAAGGCGTCGCGGGCGCGAGCGGCACGGTGCTCGCGCGGGCCGTGCTCACCGACCGCTTCCGAGGCGCCGAACTGCCGCGCTATATCGCCGTGCTCTCCCAGATCATGGGCCTGGCCCCGATCGCCGCGCCGATCCTCGGCGGCCTGGTGCTGTCGGTCTCCACGTGGCGCGCGGTGTTCGTCGTGCTCGCCGCGACGGGCGTCGCGCTGCTCCTCGGGGTCCTGCGCGCGGTGCCCGAGTCGCTGCCGCCGGAGCGTCGGCAGGGCGGCGGCATCGGCAGCACGTTCCGCGCGATGGGATCGTTGCTGCGCGTGCGGGCATTCACGGGATACGTGCTCGTACTCGGCTGCTCAGCCGCCGCGCTCTTCTCGTACATCGCCGGATCGAGCTTCGTGTTCGAGGACATCCACGGCGTGTCGGCGACCGTCTACTCGCTGATCTTCGCCTCGAACGCGGTCGGGATGCTCATCGCGGGGGCCACGTTCGCGCGCCTGGCTCCGCGCGTCCGACTCAACACCCTGCTGACGGCCGGAGTCGTGCTCACGGCGGTCGGCGCGCTCGCCCAGGTCGGGTTGCGACTGGTCGTCGGCGAGACCCTCGTCGGCACGTGGATCACGCTGTTCTTCACCGTCGGCGCCATCGGCCTGATCTTCCCGGCCACGATGAGCATCGGCCAGACCATGAACCGGCGGACGCCGGGCGCCGCGTCGGCCCTGCTCGGCGGCTGCCAATTCCTGCTCGGCGCGCTCGCCTCGCCGCTCGTCGGCGTGTTCGGCACGGGCAGCTCCCTGCCGATGGCCCTGGTCATGCTCGCCGCCGCGGCCTGCGGCCTCGCCGCGCTGCTCGGGCTCGCCCGGCCCTGGGAGGGGCACGGCGAGCCTATACTTACCAGCCATGTTGACGGTGCGTGACGTGCTCGGGCTCGACCTCGTCGCGTCCTTCGGCCCCGAGGTGGTCGCCGGGGCGGCGGGTCTGGACCGGCCGGTGCGCTGGGTGCACGTGGCCGAGGCGCTGGACGTCGGCGTGATGCTCTCCGGCGGCGAGATGGTGCTGACCACGGGCCTGCTGCTGGCCGACGATCCGAAGGCGCAGACCGCCTACATGGAGGCGATGCACGGGGCCGACGTCGCCGCCGTGGTCGTGGGCCTCGGCCGCGCCTTCGCCACCACCCCGCCCGCGCTGCGCCGGGCCGCCGAGCAGCGCGGCGTGCCGCTGATCGTGCTGCACCGGCCCGCGCCCTTCGCGAAGTTCACCGAGGAGGTGCACGCGCGGCTGCTGAACGAGCGCTTCGCCGCCGTGGACCTGTCCGACCGGCTGCGCTCCGCCCTGGCCGCGCTGAACCTCTCCGGCGCCTCGCTGCAGCGGCTGCTCGACGAGGTCGCCGCGTTCGCGGGCTGCCCGGTGATGCTGGTGAACCTCGCGCAGCGGGTGCTGGCCACGGCCGGGGACCGCGCCGCGCTCAGCGAGCTGATGCGGGACTGGGGCCGGGTCTCCCGGCAGGTCGCCGCGCTCGGCGGCAGCTCCACCGTGGGCCCGGACGGCTGGATCGCCGCGCCGCTGGAGGCGCGCGGGCGGCAGTGGGCCAGGCTGCTGCTGTTCGGCTACCGCGGCACGCAGGCCGAGGGCCGGATGATCGCGGACCGCGCGGCCGAGGCGCTGGCCGTGCACCGGCTCCTCGGCGGCGGCGTCGAGTTCGCGCACGACGGCCTCGAGGGCGAGGCGGCGCAGGCGATGCTCGCCGACCTCGCGTCCGGCTCGGTGCGGCCGGACCAGCTGCTGCCCCGCGTCCGCGCGCTCGGTCTGCCGGTGAACCGGCGCACCTTCGTGCCGCTGATCGTCAGACCTCTGAGCGGCGGCGGCGAGGGACTCGACCTGCTCTTCCGCAGGGCGCTGAACGAGGAGGGGCTGGCCGGGCTCGCCGGCTGGACGGGCGAGACGGGGATAGCGGTCCTCGTCAGCCTCCCCCGCGACCAGGACGCCGCCACGGCCGTGAACCGCCTGGCCCACAAGGCCTGCGAGCACGCCGTCGGGCGCGCCCACAGGTTCGTCGTCGGCGCGGGCTCCGACTGCGTCACCCTGGACGAGCTGCCGCACTCCTTCTCCGAGGCCGTGCACGTGGCCGACGCCGCGGTCGCCGATCCCCCGGCCGGCCCGGTGGCGAGGCTGCGCGACGTGCGCCTGCGCGGCCTGGTCAGACTCCTGCGCGACGAGCCCGAGCTGCAGGCCTTCATCGAACGCGAACTCGGCCCGCTCTTCGCCGAGCAGGATCTGCTCGACGTGCTCCGGTCTTATCTCCGGACCGGCCGCAACAAGTCGCTCGCCGCGCAGGAGCACCACTTCTCACGTCCCGCGCTGTACCGCAGGCTGCACAGCATCGAGACGCTGCTCGACGTGGACCTGGACGACTGGGATCAGTTGGTGTCGCTGTACGTCGCACTGCTCGCGTACGACGCACAGCAGACCACCGACTGACCCGGAGCCGACTAGAGCTCCTGCTTGGGCGGCACGAGCCTCATCAGCGCCACGTAGAGCACCAGCGCCGAGCCCAGGCCCACTGCCCAGCCGTAGTCGGCCAGGGGCTTGAGGAACGGGATCAGGCCGTCGGCCGGGAACGGACCCTGCTTCACCCCGGCCACGACCGAGGAGTACGAGCCGCCGATCGCCAGCAGGCCGCCGACCACGAAGGACAGCACGGCGCGCCAGTTCCAGCCGCCGTCGTACCAGTAGCGGCCCTCTGGCTTGTAGAGCTCGTCGAGCACGAGCCTGCTGCGGCGCAGCAGCCAGTAGTCGGCGATCAGGATCCCGGCGACCGTGCCGAGCAGGCCGCCGACCGTGTCCAGCCAGGTGAAGATGTACACGTTCGGGTTCGAGTACAGCTTCCACGGCAGGATCACGACGCCGATCACGCCGGTGATCAGCGCGCCGGTGCGGAAGTTGACCAGCTTGGGCAGCAGGTTGGAGAAGTCGTACGCCGGGCTGACGACGTTCGCGGCGATGTTCACCGAGAGCGTGGCGATCAGCACGACGAACAGCCCGACCAGCGTGCCCGCCACGTTGTCCAGCTTCGTGAGCAACTCGACCGGGTCCCAGATCGGCGTGCCGAAGAGGGCTTGCGAGCCGGAGGTCACCAGCACCGCGAGCAGCGAGAAGATGGTCATCGTGGTCGGCAGGCCGAGCGCCTGACCACGCGCCTGCGCCTTCTGGCTGCCGCCGAAGCGGGTGAAGTCCGGGATGTTCAGCGAGAGCGTGGACCAGAACCCGATCATGCCCATCAGCGAGGGGAAGAAGACCTTCCAGAAGCCCGAGCCCCAGCCCAGCTTCGAGGGCTGGCTCAGCAGCGGGCCCATGCCGCCGGCCTTGATGCCGACCCAGGCGAGCAGGCCGACCGCGCCGACCAGCACGAGCGGCGCGGCCCAGTTCTCGAAGCGGCGCAGCGTGTCCATGCCGCGCACGATCACGACGACCTGGATGATCCAGAAGACGGCGAAGGACAGCCACTGGGTCCACGGCTCGCCGCCGACCGAGCCCGCGTTCGCCCACCAGGAGCCGAAGGCCTTGCCGCCGAGCGCGAAGATCGCGCCGCCGCCGATCCAGGTCTGGATGCCGAACCAGACGCAGGCGACCAGCGCGCGGATGACCGCGGGGAGGTTGGCCCCGCGCAGGCCGAAGGAGGCGCGGGCGAACACGGGGAACGGGATGCCGTAGCGGGTGCCCGCGTGCCCGTTGAGGATCACCGGCGCGAGCACGATCAGGTTGGCGAGGGCGATGGTGAGCACGGACTGCTTCCAGTCCATGCCCAGCGCGACCAGGCCGGACGCGAGGGTCCAGGTCGCGATGTTGTGCGACATGCCGACCCAGAGCGCCAGGAAGTTGTAGGTGTTCCAGCGGCGCTTGGCGACGGGTACCGGGACCAGGTCGGGGTTGGCGAAGCGGGCGTCGTCCAGCACGACCCCTTCGGCGAGCTCTATTCGTCCATCGGGACTGGTGATCGAGGCGGGCGCGGGGGCCGTAGTGGACATATATCACGGGCCTTCTATGCTAGGTGACGGAAGGGATGACACGGTGCGCATAGTCGTCGATGACCTGGTCGACGGCGTCGTGCATGGCGTAGACCGCGAACTGGTCCACGCCGAGCTCCTTGAGGTGCTCCAGCTTCGCGACGTGCGCCTCGGGCGGGCCGATCAGGCAGAAGCGCTCGACGATCTCGTCCGGCACGAACGCGGTGTCCGGGTTGCCGACCCGGCCGTGGTGGCTGTAGTCGTACTTCTCCCGGGCCTTGATGTACGCGGTCAGCTCGTCCGGGACCATGCCGGAGTGCTCGCCGTAGCGGCCGACGAGATCGGCGACGTGGTTGCCGACCATCCCGCCGAACCAGCGGCACTGGTCGAGGGCGTGCGCGTACGACTCGGCGCTGCCGTCGGTCACGTACGCGGGCGCCGCGACGCAGATCGTGACGCTCGCCGGGTCGCGGCCGGCGTCCACGGCGGCCTGCCGCACGGCCTTGACCATCCATTCGGTGAGGAACGGGTCGGCCAACTGCAGGATGTAGCCGTCGGCCTGGCGGCCCGTCAGCTCCAGCGCCTTGGGCCCGTAGGCGGCCATCCAGATCGGCAGGCTGCCGTCCTTGACCCACGGAATGCGCATGCTGGTCCCGCCGAACTCGGCCTCGCGGCCCTCGGCGAGGTCCTTGATGACGTGCATCGCCTCGCCGAGCAGGCCGAGCGTGGCCGGCTTGCGTCCGGCGACGCGCATCGCCGAGTCGCCGCGGCCGATTCCGCAGATGGTCCGATTGCCGTACATGTCGTTGAGCGTGGCGAAGGTCGAGGCGGTGACCTCCCAGGTGCGCGTGCCCGGGTTGGTCACCATCGGCCCGACGACCAGCCGCTCGGTGTGCTCGAGGATGCGGCTGTAGATGACGAACGGCTCCTGCCAGAGCACGGCCGAGTCGAAGGTCCAGCCGTGCGTGAACCCGAGCTGCTCGGCACGCACCATCCGATCCACCAGCAGCTTGGCCGGCGGGTCGTTCTGCAGCACCAGACCGAAATCCATCATCAGCTCCCTACGTGAGGTACTGGCAGGTCGAACGCGGCGTGAAGCGGCCGTGGCCGGCCTGCCCCGTGTACTGCCCGTCGTCGATGACCACGCGGCCGCGGGAGAGCACGGTCCTGGAGTGCCCCGCGACGGTCCTGCCCTCGTACGCCGAGTAGTCCACGTTCATGTGGTGCGTGGCGGCGGACATCGTGTAGGAGCCGTGCGGGTCGTAGAGCACGATGTCGGCGTCCGCGCCGGGCGCGATCGTGCCCTTCTTCGGGTAGAGCCCGAACATCCTGGCCGGGGTCGCGCAGGCCAGCTCGATCCAGCGGCGGCGGCTGATGTGCCCGTCGACGACGGCCTGGTGCAGCAGGTCCATCCGGTTCTCCACGCCGGGCATCCCGTTCGGGATCTTGGAGAAGTCGCCGCGGCCGAGTTCCTTCTGCCCGGTGAAGCAGAACGGGCAGTGGTCGGTGGAGATGACCGACAGGTCGTCCCCGCGCAGCGCCCGCCACAGCGACTCCTGGTGCTCGACCGGCCGCAGCGGCGTCGAGCAGACGTACTTCGCGCCCTCGAAGTCGGGCTTCGCGAGGTCGTCCGTGGAGCAGAACAGGTACTGCGGACAGGTCTCGCCGAACACGTTGAGCCCCAGGTCGCGGGCCCGGGTGATCTCGGCGACGGCCTCGGCGGCCGAGACGTGCACGACGTACAGCGGAGCGCCGGCCACCCGGGACAGCTGGATCGCGCGGTGCGTGGCCTCGGACTCCAGCAGGGCCTTGCGAACCTCGCCGTGGTAGCGCGGATCGGTCTTGCCCTGCGCGAGCGCCTGCTCGACCAGGACGTCGATCGCGATGCCGTTCTCGGCGTGCATCATGATCAGCCCGCCGTTCTCGGCGCCGCGCTGCATGGCCCGCAGGATCTTGCCGTCGTCGCTGTAGAAGACGCCCGGGTACGCCATGAAGAGCTTGAAGCTGGTGATGCCCTCGTCGACGAGGACGTCCATCTCCTTGAGGGTGTCCTCGGTGACGTCGGCCATGATCATGTGGAAGGCGTAGTCGATGGCGCACTGACCCTCGGCCTTGGCATGCCAGGTGTCGAGTCCGTCCCGCAGCGACTTGCCCACCGACTGCACCGCGAAGTCGACGATCGTGGTCGTCCCGCCCCACGCGGCCGCGCGGCTGCCGGTCTCGAAGGTGTCCGAGGCGGCGGTTCCGCCGAAGGGCAGTTCCATGTGCGTGTGCGCGTCGACGCCGCCCGGGATCACGTAGAGCCCGGTCGCGTCGTGCACGGAGTCGGCGGTCCAGCCCTCGGCGACCGTGCTCCCGGTCGCCGCGACCGCGACGATCTTCTCGTCCTCGACCAGCACGTCCGCGTTCAGCTCGTCCGACGCCGTGATGACCAGGCCGTTCTTGATGAGCGTTCGCATCGCCGGCTCACGCCTCCGTCAGCGGGCCGTAGGCGTCCGGGCGGCGGTCACGGTAGAACGCCCACTGCTGGCGGACCTCCTCGATCAACCCCATGTCGAGGTCGCGGATAACGAGCTCCTCGGCCTTGTCCGAGGCCACGTCGCCGACGAACTGCCCGCGCGGGTCGACGAAGTAGCTCGTCCCGTAGAAGTCGTTGTCGCCGTACTCCTCGACGCCGACCCGGTTGATCGCCGCCACGTAGTACTCGTTGGCGACGGCAGCCGCCGGCTGCTCCAGCTGCCAGAGGTACGCCGAGAGCCCGCGGCTGGTGGCCGAGGGGTTGTACACGATCTCCGCGCCGCCGAGGCCGAGCGCGCGCCAGCCCTCCGGGAAGTGCCGGTCGTAGCAGATGTACACGCCGACCTTGCCGACGGCGGTGTCGAACACCGGCCAGCCGAGGTTGCCCGGCTTGAAGTAGTACTTCTCCCAGAAGCCCCTGACCTGCGGAATGTGGTGTTTGCGGTACTTGCCGAGGTAGCTGCCGTCGGCGTCGATCACGGCGGCGGTGTTGTAGTAGAAGCCGGCCGACTCCAGCTCGTAGACCGGCAGCACGATGACGATGCCGAGCTCCTTGGCCAGCGCCTGGAACCGCTGGGTGGTCGGCCCCTCCGGCACCGCCTCGGCCCACCTGTAGTGCTCGGCCTCCTGCACCTGGCAGAAGTAGGGGGCGTTGAACACCTCCTGGAAGCCGATGATCTGCGCCCCCTGCGCGGCGGCCTCCCGCGCCGCCTTCTCGTGCGCCGCGGTCATGGACTCGGCGTCGCCGGTCCACGCGGTCTGGAACAGGGCTGCTCGTACCACTCGGCTCATCGCGTCGTCACTCCTTGGAACTTAAGTGCGGGGAGCGGGCTTGGAATGCTTGAACAGTAGGAGAACGAAGACAGCGCATCGAGTGCCGCGCTGTAACGCCCTCGGCCGTCCGGCGTTCCACGATGTCACGCCCGGTACGCGGATGATTACACGTGTCACCGCCGTGAGAACCGGCCGTGAAATCATTGTTTCGTTTCCCCGCCGAATCGGCGCGCCGAACCGCCGCGCCACGCCTGAGCTGCGCGAAAAGTCAGACAGACCGGCCGGTCGGCCGCACTAGCCCCCGTCCGGCCGCTCCCCCGGCCCAGGCTCGCGCACGAACTCCCGCCGCCGCTCGTCACTGGCCCCGAACCGAGCGAAGTTCCGCCGAGCCCGCGTAAGACTGAGCCCCCGATTCGGCCCGCCCCGCACCCGGTCGGCGTCATGGTCGTCCTGCCCGTCGTCCTCCCAGAAGCAGACAGGACAGAGCTCGTACCCGCCACGTTCGGCCAACGTCACATACCCGCAGCAAGGGCAGCGATACGGACCCCCGTCCGCACCGCCGATCACGTTCACGAAGGTCTCGGCCACACCGAGGAATCTAGCCGCCGACGAAGGCCGACCCTGCGGCAGCGGTCACCTCGAACACCTCGGCGACCGGCGGCTCCACACCACGCTCCCTGGCGCGCTCCCGCATCGCGGCGTTCGTCGCCTCCAGCCGGACGAGGTCCTCCTCGGTCTCCCAGTAGGAGACCAGCAGGGCCTTGCCGTTCTCGCGGTCGACGAGGAACTGGAAGCCCTTGAAGCCGGGCGGCTCCGCCTGCGCGGCGAACTGCTCGCGCACGAGGGCCCCGAGCTTGTCGAGTTCCTCAGCGGGCTGATGAAAGGTCTGAACCCGTACGAACATATGCCTGATTCCCCCTGGCCTCGCCGACGCTCACCAAGCCCAACGGGCGGCAGAGCACTCCGGGTTCCCGCCCTCCGCCGAACTCGACGCCGTGGCACACTGGCGCGATGCCGAGGACCGACCCGAACGACCCGGAGACGGTGACGCTGTGCATCCCGCTGCCCAAGCGGGTGGCGGAGGACCTGACGGCGCTGGCCGAGGTCTACCACGCGACCCCCGAACGGATGGCCGCGGCGTGGGTGCAGTCCCACGTGGACAACCTGATGGCCGGACTGACCCCCGACGGCGCCCACCCCCAGGACGAGCCGCGGCCCGAGCCCGCACCCGACCCCTGATCCCCCAGGCTTGCCGCAGGCCGCCGACGCAAGCCGACCACCGCGGCAGCCCTGGTTGTCGGGTGGCGAGCGGCGGTTACTCGGCGGCGAAGAGCGGGCCCGGGTACGCGTGGTCGGATCCGGGGGCGGGACGGGTGAAGAAGCGGGCCACCGTCGACTCCGGGACCTCGGCCACGGTCGCGGGGGTCCAGCGGGGGTTGCGGTCCTTGTCCACGACCTGGGCTCTGATGCCTTCTACGAGGTCGGGCTCGGTCAGGCCGGAGCAGGAGACCAGGAATTCCTGCTCCAGGACGGATTTCAGGTCCGGGAGCGCGCGGGCTCGGCGGATCGCTCGGAGGGTGACCTTGAGGGCCGTCGGGGACTTGGTGAGGAGCGTCGCCGCGGCCTGATTCGCCGCGGGGGCGGGGTGGTTCTGCAGCCGGGTGACGAGGTCTTCGACCGTGTCGGCGGTGTAGCAGGCGTCGATCCAGGCGCGGTCGATGGCGAGCGGGGCCGGGGTGGGGGGTTCGGCGGTGTGGGCTTTCAGGGCGGCGGCGACGTCGGTGGTGGCGAGGGCCTCGGTGAAGGCGGGGAGGTCGGCCGCGGGGATGTAGTGGTCTGCCAGGCCGCAGAGGATTGCGTCCGCGGCGCCGATGGGCGTGCCGGTCAGGGCCAGGTGGGTGCCCAGTTCGCCGGGGGCGCGGGAGAGGAGGTAGGTGCCGCCCACGTCGGGGATGAAGCCGATGCCGGTCTCGGGCATGGCGATGCGGGAGCGCTCGGTGACGACGCGGACGTCGCCGTGGGCGGAGACGCCTACGCCGCCGCCCATGACGATGCCGTCCATGATCGCCACGTAGGGCTTGGGGTACTCGGCGATCGCCCGGTTGAGGATGTACTCGTCGCGCCAGAACTCGGCGGCGGCGCGCGGGGTGCCGGTGATCACGGCGTCGCGGACGGCGCGGATGTCGCCGCCGGCGCACAGGCCTCGGTCGCCGGCGCCGGTGATGACGACCGTCTCGATCGACGCGTCCGCCCGCCACGCGTCGAGTGCCGCCGCGATGCGCAGGCACATGGCGTGGGTGAGGGCGTTGATCGCCTTGGGGCGGTTCAGCGTCAGGTAGGCCGCGTGGCCCTCGGTGTGGAGCAGGATCTCGGCAGGGGCGGAGTTGATCGTCGGCACGCCTCGGAGACTACTCGGGGTGCGGGGCGGGCGGCTCGGCGGGCTCGGCGAGGTATTCGCAGACGCGGACGGCGAGGAGCAGGGCCGCGGCCTGGTCGCCGTCGCCGGCGTGGGCGTCGAGGAAGGGACGCAGTTCGTTGAGGCGGTATTTCACCGTGCTGGGGTGCACGGCCAGGTCGGCGGCGATCTCCTTGAGCCTGCCCTGGCACCGCAGGTACGCCGCCAGCGTGGGCAGCACCCAACTCCGGTCGACGAGGCGGCCCAGGGGGTACAGGGCGCCGTGGGCGAAGCGCCTGGCCCGCTCGGGCTCGCTGACCAGGATCGCCAGCGGGGTCAGCTCCAGGCTGTCCTGGATGCGGCCGGCGGCTCCGTGGGCCAGGCGGCTGCCCACGTGCAGGGCCTCGATCGCCTCGAGGTAGCTGTTCCGGGTGCCGGAGGTGCCCTCGCCGAGGCCGCCGATCGCCACGGTCAGCGGATGCCGCGCGTTGGTGAAGCGTGCCAGACGTCTGATGAGCACGTCGCGGCCGGCCGCTCCCTCGACGGGGCACGCGGCGATGACCTGGCCGTGCCCGGTCGTGGTCCAGTAGGCGGCTCTCGCGTCGCGGACCAGCGCGGCGGTGATGTCGTCGAGGTTGGTTGTAGCGACGGGGTCGGGGTCCTCGGGGGATGTGGCGGCTTCGACGATGACCACGCAGTGCTGGCCGGGGGGCCACGTCGTCCCGTAGGCGAGGGCGCGGGACTCGCCGTTGAGCACGGCCTGGAAGAGGGCTGAGTTGCCGACGGCGTCCGCGCCGCGCCCGCCCCGCAGCGTCTCGGCGGCATAGGCCTGTTCGGCGGCGGTGGTGAGCTGGTCGGTGAAATCGAGCATGCGGGTGGACAGGGGCGCGATGAGTTCCTGGGCCACCGGGAGGTCGAGGATCTCCTGCCAGGCGCTGCGTGCCGCGATGCGGTACGCGCGCATCATGGCGTCCAGGGCTATGCCCCGGGCTGCGCAGCGGCGGATGGCTTCCAGGACCGGGCTCAACGAGTCGTGATCCACCGGATTGCCGGTCTCCAGGCTGTCGCACCAGCAGGTGAGGCCGGCCGCGGCGACCTCGGCCACGTCCTCGGCAGGCGCGGTGATGGCCTCCAGTCTGGGGCGGAGGCGTTGGGCCAGGTCGGGCAGGGTGTGGGTGAGGGTGGCGGCTTCGGTCATGGTCACCCGGCTTCCGCGAAGGTGACGTCGTCGAAGTAGACGGTGCCGGTGTTGCCGCCGGACTTGAGGTAGATCTGCTCGTACGCGGCGTTGCTCGGGGCCCGCGACGTGACGATGAGCCGCTGCCAGTCGGTCGTGCCGCTGGGCAGAACCGGTGAATCGTCCTCGCCCAGGTAGTCGTCGTGGGCGTCGAACCAGCAGATGGCGATGCGGTTCTCGCCGGTGGCGTTCTCGCCCTCGGCCCACGCGGTCATCTCGAAGTTCTCGCCGGTCGACGTGGGTTGCACGACGGGCGTGCTCACGAAAGCCGGATTGCCGTCCGCCGAGGTGCCGGTATCGGTGAGCGCGACTGCGCCGGGTGCGTCGTGGCCGACGGTGTCGGTCCAGTCGAGCGTCGCGCCGTGAGCCCGAACGGGGGTCCAGTCGGCCACGTCGGTGCCGTCGCCTACCAGGAAGTCGCCGTTGATGCCCGGCGAGACGGTGGCGTTGTGGAACAGGGCCTTGATCGACGACGCCGCGGGCTTGGCGGCGCCGTCCACGGCGTAGAGGCCGAAGTCGAGTTCGCTGGCGTCCTCGGTCGCCGTCGAGGGGACGGCGCCTGGTTCCAGGTCCTGGAAGATCCACGGCGCGGCGTCGGGCAGGCCCGCGGCCTTGGCCGCCCACTCGATGCTGCGCAAGAAGAGGTCCTGCTGCTCGTAGGCGATGTCCCGCGCGTTCTTCTCGGTCGTCTTGCCGGTCTCGCCGATGAACAGCGGCAGCGGGGCGACGAGGGCTTTCGCCTGTTCGAAGGTCGCCAGCGCGTGTTCGGGCTGGTCGTAGTAGTGGATGTCGTAGAAGTCAGGCGGGGTGGCGGAGAGGCGCGACCGGACAGCGGCCAGATTCTTCAGGATGTTGGGGCCGGTCACGGAGACCGTCACGGGGTCGGATCCGGCGGCCTGCTTCACGACCGGGAGTTCGTGTTCCAGCCACGTCATCGCGCCGGAGTCGGCCGGGTCGATCTCGTTCTTGACATCGATGAACGCGATCTCGGAGTCGTTCGCGTACGGCGCCAGCAGGGCTCTGACCCACTGGTCGCTGCCGTTCGTGTCCGTGTAGCGGTCCCACCAGTCGAAGAGCGTGAGCTGCACGGTCAGGTTGTGCGCGGCGGCGGATTCGACCGCAGCGGCCAGCTCGCCGGTCATCGACTCGGACGGATGCGGGTAGCCGAAGGTGTCGGGTTCGATGTTGAGGCGCACGGAGTTGGCGCCCATCGCCTCGATCTTGGCGAAGTCGTCGTCGACGGCTGACGGGTCCCACCTGGTCCACATGTAGGTCCACGCGGCGTCGTGCGGGTAGTAGTCCATCAGGTGCATGTCTGCCAGCTGGGACGTCAGTGTCGAGGTCACCGCGGGGGCGGGCGCCGAGGGTTCGGAGATCAGGCGGGCCAGGGTCGGGGCCAGGACCAGGGAGACCGCCGCGGCCCAGGCGATCGCCGCCGCCGTGAGGGCTCGGTGCCGCCGGGTCCTGAGTGCTGCCACGTTCACCGTGGGTCCGTTCCAGCCCGGCGGCCGCGGCGGCGCTCGAGGACGGTGTCGAAGACCTCGAGGACCTCGGGCACGACGACCTTCGAGGTGTAGCGCGTCGCCTTCTCCCGGCCGGCGATGCCCATCTGCTTGCACAGCGCCGGGTCGTCGAGCAGCCGGTCGACGGCCTCGGCGAGGGCGGCCGGGTCACGCGGCGGCACCCGGATGCCGGTCTGGTCGTCGACGACGATGTCCTTCAGGCCGCCGACGTCCGAGGCGACGACGGGCCGCTCCGCGAGCATGGCCTCGACCGCCACCTGGCCCATGGGCTCCTCCCACACCGAGGGGACGATACCGATCGACGAGTGCTTCCACGCGGACATGACCTTGGGCGACGGCACGTC
>DASTAE010000351.1:0-29233 GCA_035712985.1 Actinospica sp. | reverse complement strand
GCCTCGCGCGCCGGTGGACGGCGGGGGTGGCCGCTCATCCGGATCCGCTAGGTTGAGCGTCGTCCGAGCGAGAGGATCCACCGAGCCGTGCCCGTCATAGCCGCAGCCAGCCCCAGCCCCAGCTCCACGTCGACCGGCACGCCTCCGGCCGTGACCCCGCACGAGGTCAACAGCTGGGTCCAGACGCACGGCTCGCTGCTGCTGGCCAACGGCACGAAGATCATCGGCATCATCATCGTCTGCGTGCTGCTGCGCAAGTTCATCGCGCGCACGATCAACAAGGTGGTGCGGCACGCGGCGCAGGTCGCGGAGAGCCGGGCCGGCCGGATGCTGGAGGGCTCGGGCCTGGTCGCGACCGAGCGGGCCCGGCAGCGCACCCAGGCGATCGGCTCGGTGCTCAGGTCGGTCAGCTCGACGGTGATCTTCAGCGTCGGCACGCTCATGATCATCTCCGTGCTGGAGATCTCGATCACGCCCATCCTGGCCTCGGTCTCCGCGGTGGGCGTCGCAGTCGGCCTCGGCGCGAAGGACGTGATCACCGACTTCCTGGCCGGGATCACGATGATCTTCGAGGACCAGTACGGCGTCGGCGACGTGATCGACACCGGCCTGGCCAAGGGCACCGTGATCGAGGTGGGCCTGCGGGTGACCAAGCTGCGGGACGTGGACGGGCAGATCTGGTACGTGCGCAACGGCTCGATCGCCCGGGTCGGCAACCAGTCGCAGGGCTGGGGCCGGGCCGTCGTGGACGTCCCGGTGCACTACGGCGAGGACGTCGGCCGGGTGCACGAGGTGCTGGCCGTGATGGCCGACGAGCTGTACGCCGACGCGGTCTGGCGGCCGAAGCTGCTGGACGAGCAGCCGCCGCAGGTCCTCGGCATCGAGAACCTGGACGGCGGCGCGGTGGTGATCCGGGTGCAGGCCAGGACGGCCCCGCAGAAGAACGTCGAGGTCACCCGCGAGCTGCGGCACCGGATCAAGCTCGCGCTGGACGCGGCCGGGATCGAGGTCGCGTCGGTCGTGGCCTAGAAGCGCCGGCGGTGCCGGTTCGTGCTCAGTAGGCCCCGCCGGCCGAGGACGCGCTGCCGGAGGTCGCGGTGCGGGCCGAGACGTAGTACGTGTCGTCCTGCGGCTTCCACCCGGTGGTCGCGTGGTTGAACTGGACCGCGAAGTCGACCGTGCCGGAACCGGCCTGATCGCCGCCGACCAGCTCGAACTCGTAGGTGATCGACCCGTCCGCGTTGTCCGTGGTCCGCTCGGTGAACTGGCCGCTCGCGCCCGTGTCCCAGGTGTCGGTGGTCTGCAGGCCCGGGCACTTCGAGACCTTCACGGTCACGTGCAGCGCGGTCAGCGGCTGCCTGATCGCCACGGCCACGTCCAGCTCGGCCCAGTTGGGATTGCTGGCCTGCCCGATCGACGCGGTCACGGAGACCAGCGCGGAGGACGAGGTGCTGACCGGCGTGCCGCTCTCCGACGTGCTCGGGCTCGCGGACCGCGAGGTCGCCGCCGCGCTCGGGGAGCCGCCGCTCGGCGGGGCGCTCGGCGAGGAGGCGCCGCCGGTGTCCGGGCTCGTGGTCGGGGCGGCGACGCTCACCGTCTGATGATCGTGCGAGGACGTGACGGCGATCGTGGCCGTCGCGCCCACCGCGAGGGCCGCGGCCGCCCCGACCGTGGCCAGCGCCACGCCCGCCGGGATCCCGGCCAGGCCGACCCGCCCGAGCAGCCCGAGCCCGCGGCGGCGCGGACCCTCGGCGCGCGAGCCCGCCGCGCGGCGCCGGTCCCGGCCCCCGGTGGAGACCGCGGCCTCGCGCTCCTCGCTCTGCTGCGCGATCCGCGCCGTCACCATCGCCTTGAGCCGGTCGGCGTCCGGCTCGTATCCGTCGGCGGCGGCGTCGAGCAGTTCGCCCAGCCACTGCTCCGATTCCCGTTCGTCAGCCACGGCCGCGCCGCCTCCTCTCCTTGTCCGTTCCGGTTCCCAGCATCGCGGCCAATTCGGCCACCCCCCGCGAGGTCTGGCTCTTCACCGTGCCCACCGATATCCCGAGTGTGCGCGCGGTCTCCTGCTCGCTCAGCCCGTAGTAGTGACGCAGCACCACGCAGGCCCGTTTCCGCTCGGGCAGCCGGGCCAGCGCCGCCCGCACGTCCGCCACCACGGCGACGTCGGGCCCGTGCGTGCGCTCGGTCCAGGTCGCGCCGAGCAGCCGCCTGCCCCTGCGCTCCCTGGTCAGTCCCCGTATCCGGTCCGCGGCCAGGTTCACCACGATCCGGCGCACGTAGGCGAGCGGCGAGTCGGCCCGGGCCACCTGCGCCCAGCGGCTCCAGGCCTGGGCGAAGGCCTCGGCCGTGATGTCCTCCGCGGCGTCCTGGTCGCCGGACAGGAGGAAGGCCAGCCGACCGAGTTCACGATGGTGGCTGGTGAAGAACACGTCGAACGCCTGGCGCGCGGCGTGGTCCGTCGCGCCGAGCGCGGTCGCTGCCATGAGCATGGGACTCTAGCAAGCCAATCTGTGAACCCGCTCCCTTCGGCCCCTGATTCACTGGCGGACGGGGACCGAAGGAGGCGGGGTTTCCGACAAGTCAGAGCACGGGGTCCCAGCCGTCCGAACCGGCGAGGTACCTCTGCGCGGTGTACGAGGCGGCCTGCGCGCTGCTCAGCTGCGGACCGGCGGAGGCCGCCGCGCCGCCGTCCTGGTACTGGTCGAAGCGCGCGCTCTGCCACGTCGACGAGCCCATGTTCGTCCACGGCGTCGCGTGGTCGATCGCCGCCGGGAGCGCCGTGTTGCGGAACAGCACCTGCGGAACCATTCCGGAGGCCGGCTCCCACGGGCGGCCGAGCCACCACGAGGTGCTCGTATTCGCCGTGGTCACGGTCGAGTTCGCGACCAGGATGCCGTACCGGTTCGCGCTGTACGTCGCGGCCGCGGTGATCGCGCCCTCGTTGGAGAATCCGTCGTCGAGGATCTCGATGGTCGAGTGGTCGAAGACCATCGCGTTGTCGCCGAAGATGAAGTCGACATCGCCCTCGACGGTCGACCCGTAGAAATAGTTTCGCAGGGTGCTGCTAGGAGTGGAGCCCCAGCCGAGCAGGGTGTCCTGGTGGCCGTAGAAGACGTCGTCCACGTAGGTCTGCCGGTCGCCGTCGGCGTTGAGCGCGACCGCCTGCTTGGCCGTGATCGACGGGTGCTTGCTCGGGTTGAAGGAATTCTTGAAGGTCACGTACTTGGCGGTGAAGTCCGCCGCGTTCACGGTGACCGTCGCGCTGCCCTCGGTGCCGTAGGTGCCGCCGCCCGCCTTCGGGGTGCCGCTCGCGATGTCGTCCGAGATCACGACGTTCGCCGGATTGCCGGTGGCGCCGAGGAATTCGACGTTCGGCTTGTTCGAGGGGACCGTGACCTGCTCGTGGTACGTGCCGGCCGCGATCTTGATCGTGTACGTGGTGGAACTGTCGGCGGGCACGGCGTTCACCGCGGCCTGCACGCTCGTGTACCGGGCTCCGCTGCCGCTCGGACCGACGGTGAGCGTGTCGGCGGAACTCGCCGCGGCGGAGGCCGAGGTGCTCGTGGTCGACGTGCTCGTCGTGCTCGTGCTCGCGCTGGTCGCCGCGCTCGCGGAGGGGAGCGCCGGGAAGCTGCAGTTCGGGTAAGCGCCCGCCGCCGAGGACAGCGAGCTCAGCGAGACGCCGGTCCCGGAGGCCGTCAGATCGGACTCGTACTGGTGCACGTTCGCGTACTCGGCCGTGGAGGCGGTCGCGTCGAGCTTCACGTGCGACAGGTACAGCCCCAGGGGGTAGGTGGAGCTGTAGCCGACCAGGTCGTTCTTCGCGCCGGAGAGCGAGTTCACCGACGCCAGGCCCTCGACCGTGATCGCGGTGAACTTGGGGATCAGCGAGCCGGACGACGACGAGTAGCGCGTGTCGAGGACCAGCGGGGCCTTCATGTGGGTCAGGCAGTTGTTCAGGAACTCGACGTTGTGCACGGAGCCGCCGCGCGAGGCGTCGGACTTGATGCGCAGGCCGTTGTCCGAGCCGGAGACGTTGCCCGCGGCGTCCTTGCCGTCCACGGTGTTGTTCTCGACCAGCGCGTTCGAGACCCCTGAGTTGGTCTCGCTGCCGATCGAGATGCCGTGCGTGCCGTAGAAGTGCGAGCCCGAGATGGTCACGTTCGAGGTGGCGGCGCTGCCTGCCTTGATCGCGATGCCGTCGTCGCCGGCCTCGATGTACGAGTCGTACACCGTCGCGTTCGTCGCCCCGGCGATGTCGATGCCGTCGGTGTTGCGCGCGGTCGCCGGGGTCTCGATGCGCACGCCCCACGCGGTGAAGCCCGTGCCGTTCGAGTAGTAGAGGTGGAAGGTCGGCGAGTTCAGCAGGTTCACGTCGTACGCGGTGAAGTTGTTCGACTTGCTGACCTGCACCAGCCGCGGCACCTGCTGGTTGTCACCCGCGGACTGCGCCTCCTTGGCGAGCGTCCACCAGGACATCGACGTGCCGAGCATCGTCTCGTCGCCGCGCCCGTCGATCGACCCCTGCCCGGAGCCGCCGCGCTCCCCCATGATCCCGGCGTTCGCCCCGGACACGGTGATGAAGGCGACGCAGCCGCCCTCCTTCGAGGCCAGCGTCCCGCAGGTCACGGAGGACGACGAGCTCTGATACGCCGAGGCCTTCCGGGAGGCGTAGAGCGTCACGCCCTGGCCGAGCACGAGCGTCTCGCCCGCGTGGACCGTCAGCGGTCCGCTCAGGAAGTCCTTGTGCGCACTCCCGCTCAGCAGCACCGCCTTCCCGCTCCCCGAGCAGGAGTCGAGCGCGGCCTGAATCCGCGAGGTGTCCGGCGCCGAGGCCTCCGCCGAGGACGAGAACGCGCGCGAGGACGCGGTCAGCGCGCCGCTCAGCGTCACGCACACCCCGGGAACACTCGGCTGGCTGACGCTCCGCGCGTCCCCCGTGGCGGTGGGAAGGGAGCTGACGCCGCTGGCGGTCGCGCTCTGTGCCACCAGCGCGGCACCCGCGCTCAGGGCCGCCAACGCACCCAGCGCGCCGACGGCGGTGAACTTCGTTCGGGATCTCATGCCCCTTCAGTCGAGGAAGGGCCGCGAAAGGTTGCCGGTGATTTTTCCGGGGCTGCCTTGCCCTCCCCCGTCGCGAGGCGGCGATTTTTTCTCAGAACTCGGCGGCAACCTTTTGCGCCTCCCGACCGACTGAGTATCGGCGCAGTGCGGCGACCTCCCATCCCCCTCTCGTCGCGCTGCGCCATCCCACCTCGGCCCGGGCCTTTTCTGCTAGGCCCGGGCCGGGTTTCCGTGGGCGGCGTCGCGGTCGCGGCCGGAGAGGCGGGCCAGGGTGTTGGCCGACATCGAGTTGCGGACGCTGATGATGACGGCGTCGTGGCGGTAGCTGTCCTCGGACCACGCCAGGGGCTGGCCGGTCGGCGAGGAGGCCAGCCAGCGCTGGCGCAGCAGGGGACTGCCTCGGCGCACGCCGAGGAGCCTGGCCTCCAGGGTCGTGGCGCTGACGGCGTCGATGAGGTGGTCGCCGTGTGCGTGCACGAATCCCAGGGCGGTCAGCTGCTCGGTGATCGAACCCGCCGTCAGATCCATGGCGAGTATGTGCTCTGCGACCAGTCCGGGAAAGAAGGACCGCTCCACCATGACCGGCTCGTCGTCCAGGGTTCTGATGCGCTGGAGCCGGACCACGTCCTCGCCGACGTTGATCCGCAGGCGGTCGGCCTCCTCCTGCCTCGCGGCGCCGACCTCGCAGCTCAGCACCCTCGCGCCCGGCACGTGGCCGCGCGAGGTGGCCCACATGGAGAAGCTCTGCATCTCGGCGAAGCTGTGCGTGGGCACCTCGCCGAGCACCACCCGCCGCGCCCCCTGCCGGGCCGCGACGCTGCCGTCCTGTTCGAGGGCGGCCACCGCCTGACGCACCGTCCCCCGGGACACCGCGTACCGCGCGGCGAGCTCCCCCTCGGACGGAAGCAACGTGCCGATCGCGTACTCGCCCTGCCGGATCGCCTCCCGAAGCTCCTGCGCGATCTGCTGGTAACGCGCCGCCATCCCGCCTCCTCACTCGCTCCCGACTGTAGCCCGCAACCGTACCGCTAGTTCACCGCGACCGGACCGTGATGTACGCCGCCGTGGACGGCGCGCCGGGCCCGACGCAGTTATTGCGCCAGGCTAAACCGGGAAATCGCACTCTGTTCACCGACGCGTTACCGGGGACGGGCTAAATCCACTTGTCCAGACAGGTTAAGTCGGGACAGGCGGTCTCCGGCAAGGGGTCCCGCCGCACGGAAGGCGAACGGAGCAACGGTGGCGTCAGCCCGGATGATCGTGGTGGGAGGCGGAGTCCTCGGCACCATGCACGCGTACGAGGCCGCCCTGCGCGGCCTCGAGGTGGTGCACCTCGAGCGCGAGGCGGGACCACGCGGCGCTTCGGTGCGCAACTTCGGCCTCGTCTGGGTCTCCGGCCGCGCCGACGGGCCCGAGCTGGCCCTCGCCCGCCGGGCCCGCGCCCGCTGGGCCGAGATCGCCGAGGACCTCCCGGGCCTGGGCTTCACGCCGCGCGGCTCGATCACGGTCGCCCGTAACGAGGCCGAAATCGCCGTCGCGAAGAGCGCCGCGGACTCGGCCGGGGCCGTGGAGCGGGAGTTCGAGTTCCTGGACGCGGACGCCGTGCGGAAGCTGAACCCGGCGCTGCGCGGGGAGTTCCTCGGCGGCCTCTACTCGCGGGCCGACGGTTCCGTGGAGCCCGGGCAGGTGCTCGGGGCGCTCCGGGAGCGGCTGGCCTCCTTCCCGAACTACACCTGGCTGCCGAATCGCCAGGCGGTCGAGCTCGGGGACGCCTCGGTGCGTGACCACACCGGCGCCTGGCACGCGGGCGACGTGGTCGTGCTGGCCACCGGCGCCACGCTGACGGGCATCGCCGGGGCCGAGCTCAGCGCCGCGCCGATCCGCCGCTGCCGGCTGCAGATGATGCAGACCGAGCCGCTCGGCGAGGCGCTGACCACCTCCGTGGCCGACGGCGACTCCTTCCGCTACTACCCCGCCTACCGCGACGCGGGCCTGGACCGGCTCGGCCCGCAGGCCCCGGTCGCCGCCGAGCACCGGATGCAGCTGCTCATGGTGCAGCGCGCGGACGGCGGACTGACCATCGGCGACACGCACGCGTACGACGAGCCCTTCGACTTCGCGGTCGAGGAGGAGCCCTACGAGCATCTGGTCCGGGTCGCCGAGGCCCTGCTCGGCCGGCCGCTGCCGAAGATCAGGCGCCGCTGGGCCGGGGTGTACTGCGAGACCACCGACGGATCGATCTACCACCGCTCGACGGTGCGGCCCGGCGTCATCGCCGTGACGGCCCCCGGCGGACGCGGGATGACCTGCTCGGCCGGGATCGCCGGGGAGACCTTCGACGAACTGGACCTGCCGTGACCAAGCTTCCGATCCGCCTGGCCTGCCTGGACATGGCCGGCACGACGGTGGCCGACGACGGCCTGGTCCTCGCCGCGTTCTCCGCGGCGCTGGACGCGCTGAGGGTCGAGGGCGCGGCCGACCGCGAGCGGATGACGCGGTACGTGGTCGACACGATGGGCGAGTCGAAGATCACCGTCTTCCGCGCGCTGTTCCCGGGAGACGAGACGGCCGCGCAGGAGGGGAATGCGGCCTTCGAATCCGCCTACAGCGCGCAGATCTCGCTCACCCGCGCCCTGCCCGGCGCCGTCGAGACCTTCGCGCGGCTGCGCGCCGCGGGCGTGAAGGTCGCGCTGACCACCGGTTTCGCCCGGTCCACCGCCGACGCGCTGCTCGAGCACCTCGGCTGGCGGGAGCTCATCGACCTCTCCCTGACCCCGGGAGACGTAGGCGGACGGGGCCGGCCGCACCCGGACATGATCCTGGCCGCGGCCGCCCGGCTCGCCGACGAGCAGCCGCGCTCCGTCGCGGTGGCCGGCGACACGGTGTCCGACATCCGCTCCGGCCTCGCCGCCGGAGCCGCGATCACCGCGGGCGTGCTCACCGGCGCGCACGACCGCCCAGCGCTGCTCGAGGCGGGCGCCGGCCACGTGCTCGACCACGTGGCCGAACTCCCCGCGCTCATCGAGGAGCACCGGTAACAACCGCACACGCACCACAGCACCGATGTCCCGACTCAACCTCACAGAAGGCTGATACTCCGATGCACCGCATAGCCAAGCTCGCCTGCGCGGCCGCCGCCGTGACGCTGGCCGCCACCGCTTGCAGCAGTAACTCCTCCGCCTCGGGCTCCGGCTCGTCCGCGAACTGGGCCACCACCACCTCGGCCACGGCCGGCGGCGGCATGGACGCGCTCGTCGCGGCCGCGAAGAAGGAGGGCTCGCTCAACGTGATCGCCCTCCCGCGCACCTGGGCGAACTACGGCAAGATCATGGACGACTTCACCGCGAAGTACGGCATCAAGATCACCGACACCAACCCGAACGGCTCCTCGGGCGACGAGATCAACGCCATCCAGCACGAGAAGGGCCTGTCCTCGGCGCCGGACGTCGTCGACGTCGGCAACTCGCACGCGCTGCCGAACACCAATCTGTTCGCGGACTACGAGGTCGCCTCGTGGTCGGACATCCCGACCGCGCTGAAGGACGCCAACGGCTCCTGGTACGGCGACTACGGCGGCTACATCTCCATCGGCTGCGTCGCGGCCAAGGTCGCCCCGGCCCCGTGCCCGAAGACCCTCGCGGACCTGCTGAACTCCTCCTACGCGGCGGACTACAAGGGCAAGGTCGCCATGTCCGGCGACCCGACGAGCGCCAACGCCGCGTTCTCCGCGGTCTGGGCCGCGGCCCTGGCCTCCGGCGGCTCGCTGGACGACATCAAGCCCGGCATCACCTTCTTCTCGAAGCTGAAGGCCGCCGGCGAGTACAACGCGGTCGTCGACACCGAGTCCACCATCGAGGCCGGCTCGACCCCGATCACCGTCGACTGGGAGTTCAACAACTCGCAGTTCGCCTCCGACCTCAAGGCCAAGGGCATCGACATGACCGTCGCGATCCCGACCGACGGCCTGTACTCCGCGTACTACGACCAGGCCATCAACAAGTGGGCGCCGCACCCGGCCGCCGCCCGCCTGTGGGAGGAGTACCTGTACTCCACCGTCGGCCAGAACGACTTCATGGGCGGCTTCGCGCGTCCGGCCGAGTTCGCCGCGATGCAGACGGCCAACACCCTCGACGCCACCGACGAGAAGAACCTCCCGACGGTCTCCGGCACGGTCAACTACCCGAGCTCGACCCAGCTGACCGCCGCGCAGAACGTGATCACCACCTCCTGGGCCTCGAGCCTCGGCTAGCATGATCAGCCTTTTCAAGAAGCTCGGTGCCTGGGGAGCGGTCCTGCCGCTCCTCGGGTACTGCGCCATTGCGCTGGGTCTTCCGGTCTGGGCCATCCTCTGGGAGGGCCTGCACGCGACGAACCCGACCACGCAGCAGACCACGGTGACGCTCTCGAACCTGACGACGTCCTGGCACGGGATCTACCTCACCGGGCTGCTGACCTCGCTGCGCCTGTCGCTGCTCTCGTCCGTCATATCGGCCCTGGTCGGGCTCTTCGCGGCCTACGCGATCGCGCAGTCCAAGGGCCGCTACTTCAAGCAGGCGGTGCTGACCGCCTCGGGCGTGCTGGCCAACTTCGGCGGCATCCCACTCGCCTTCTGCTTCATCGCCACGATCGGCACCGGCGGGGTGTTCCTGTCCTGGATCGAGAGCGTGTGGCCGAGCTTCTCGCTGGAGACCTTCTCCGGCGTCGCGCTCGTCTACCCGTACTTCCTGGTGCCGCTGATGGTGCTGACCACGCTCCCGGCGCTGGACGGCCTGCGCGAGCAGTGGAAGGAGGCCTCGGCGAACCTCGGCGGGTCCTCCTGGCAGTACTGGCGCCTCGTCGGCGGCCCGCTGCTGCTGCCGGCCGCGCTCGGCGGATTCGTGCTCTGCTTCGGCAGCGCCTTCGCCGCGTACGCCACCGCCAAAGCCCTGACCTCCGGCACGGTTCCGCTGGTCACGACGCAGATCGCGAACATCCTGTCCGGCAACGTGATCGCCGGGGAGAACAACCTGGGGATGGCGCTGGCGTTCAACACCATCATCATCTGCGGCCTGATGATGGCCGTGTACCTGCCGCTGCGTAAGCGCAGCGCGAAGTGGTTGGAATCATGACGACGATCAGCGAGTCCGAGGCCCCGGCCACGGTCACGACTCCGACGCGCCGGCGCGGAACGGCCCTCGGCCGGATCCGCTGGTGGCGCGTCGCCATCCTCGGCGTGCTGGCTGTCTATTTCCTGGTGCCGCTCGCGTCGACCTTCTGGTTCACGGTCTACACGCCGGGCACGCACAAGTTCAGCCTCTCCCCGTACACCCAGATGTTCTCCGCGCAGGGCTTCGGCACCAGCGTGACGCTGACGGTGGAGCTGGCGCTCGTCACGATCGTGATCCTCTACGCGCTGCTCGTCCCGGCGATGATCGCGGTGCAGCTGCAGCTGCCCAAGCTCAAGCCGGTGCTCGAGTCGCTGGCCATGGTGCCGCTGGTGCTCTCGCCGGTGGCCCTGGTCGTCGGCGTGCAGACGGTGCTCGGCTGGGGCCTGAACGGCGCTCCCGGCACGCCCATGTTCCAGCTCGCCGCGGACCTGCAGAACCAGAGCTTCCCGCTCGTCCTGCCGATCGTCTACGTGGTGATCGCGCTGCCCTTCGCCTACCGCTCGCTGGAGTCGGGGCTGCGCGCGGTGGACCTCAAGACGCTGGTGGAGGCGTCCCGGGGGCTCGGCGCCTCGTGGCCGGTGACGATCTGGCGGGCGGTGCTGCCGAACCTGCGGGCCGGCCTGCTCTCCGGCGCGATCCTGACCCTGGCGCTGGTGTTCGGCGAGTACACGATCTCCTCGATCCTGCAGTTCCTGCCGTTCTCGGTGTGGATCGTGCAGGACGGCCAGGGCGCCACCAGCGGCCAGCTGGCCCCGGCCGTCTCGCTGCTCAGCCTGCTGCTGTCCTGGGCCGTGCTGTTCCTCGTGTCCTTCCTCGGCGGCCGACGCGCCGTCGGCCGCCCCGACCGGAGTTCGTGATGTCCGTGATCGCCTCAGCCCCCGCCCAGGACGCCGCGGGCACCCGCGGCGTCAGCCTCGAACTGTCCGGCCTGTACCGCTCCTTCGGCGCGACGCACGCGCTGGCCGGCTTCGACCTCGAGCTCGCCCCGGGCGAGCTGGTCGCCATGCTCGGCCCCTCGGGCTGCGGCAAGACGACCGCGCTGCGCATCGTCGCCGGCTTCGACCGTCCGGACCAGGGCCGCGTCGCCCTGGACGGCACGGACCTGACCCCGCTGCCCGCGAGCAAGCGGGACATGGGCATGGTGTTCCAGTCCTACAGCCTCTTCCCGCACCTGACGGCCGGCCAGAACGTGGGCTACGGCCCGCGGCTGCGCGGCGTGTCCGGAGCCGAGCGGGACAAGCAGGCCGAGGAGCTGCTCGAGCTGGTCGGCATGGGCGGGTTGGCCGGGCGCTACCCGCACCAGCTCTCCGGCGGCCAGCAGCAGCGCGTGGCCCTGGCCCGCGCGCTCGCCGTGCGTCCCAAGGTGCTGCTGCTCGACGAGCCGCTCTCAGCGCTCGACGCCAAGGTCCGGCTCCAGCTGCGCGACGAGATCCGCCGCATCCAGCAGGAGTTCGGCATCACCACCCTGTTCGTGACGCACGATCAGGAGGAGGCGCTCTCGATGGCCGACCGCGTGGCCGTGATGCGCGCCGGCAAGCTGGAGCAGTGCGCCGCGCCCGCCGAGCTGTACGAGCGCCCCACGACGGCGTTCGTCGCCCAGTTCGTCGGCACCATGAACCACCTGCCCGGCCAGATCGTCGGCGCGGACAGGGTCCGCGTCTCCGGCCGCGAGCTCGACGTGGACGGCGAGTGCCCGGCGGCGGGCACCGAGGTCAAGGTGCTGCTGCGCCCGGAGAACCTGGACCTGGAGCCGCTCGCCGGATCCGCCGACGAGCCCGGGGCCGGCCAGGTGCTGCTGGCCACGTTCCTCGGCGCCACGACGCGGCTGACCGTCCGGCTCGCCGAGGGCACCGAGGTCAAGGCCGACCTGCCCTCGCACCGCGCCGCGGAGTTCCCGGTGGGCTCGACCGTCCGGGTCGTCCCGGCGCCCCGTCCGGTGCTGGTGGTTACCGGCGAGTAGAGCCGTTGATATGTCTCCAACGTGTGTCGTGAGAGCGACCGAGGGATGAGGGCGAGCCCGGCCCTCATCCCTCGGTCGCTCTCGAAATCCTCCGGGTGGGCGGCACACGTTGCATATTGGGCCACGCGGGTGTTCTTCTTGTCTTGTGTCGGACGAGTCGCATACCGAACCAGCGGTTCGCCCGCCGCAGCTGCTGCGCCACCTGACGGTGTGGTTCGTCGGGGCCATGGCCGTGATCGTGCTGCTCTACTACGCCGTTCCCGCGTGGAACCTCGGCCTCTGGCTCACGCTCGGGATGTCGAGCTGCGTGGCCTCGTTCGTCGGCACCCGGCTGAACGCGCCGTCGCGCAAGCTGCCCTGGTATCTGCTGACGGCGGCCATATTCACCCTGGTCAACGGCGACACGATCTACAACATCCTGACGGACTTCTTCCATCAGGACGAGCCCTTCCCCTCGCTCGCGGACGCGTCGTACCTGTTCACCTATCCGCTGGCCGCCGCCGGGCTGATGCTGATGATCCGGATGCGCAGCCCGCAGCGGGACACGACGGCCCTGGTGGACGCCCTGCTGCTGGCGGGCGGCCTCGCGCTGCTGATCTGGGTGTTCACCATCACGCCCACGGTGCACCAGCCCGGCGAGTGGTTCGACAACGCGGTCTCGATCGGCTACCCGATAGGCGACGTGCTGCTGCTCGCGGTCATCATGCGGCTGCTGACCGGCGGCGGGGTGCGCAGCCTCTCCCCCGTGCTGCTCGTGGTCGGCGCGCTCGGCCTGATGGGCTCGGACATCGCGTACGCGCTGGTCAGGCTGTACGGCACCTGGCATGTGGGCTCCCCGGCCGACCTCGGCTGGGTGGTCTTCTACATCAGCTGGGGCGCCGCGGCGCTGCACCCCTCGATGCACCGGCTCACCGAGCCGCACGAGCGCGAGGGCCGGCTCACGGCCGGTCGGGTGATTCCGCTCGCGCTGGCCGCGATGGTCGCGCCGACGGTGCTGCTGGTCGAGGCGATCCAGGGCAACGTGAAGGACGCGGCGGTCATCGCGGTGTTCTCGGCGCTGATGTTCGGCCTGGTCGTGGCGCGGCTCTCGCTGCAGGGCCGGCAGCAGCGCTACCAGGAGAACCTCGCCGCCTCGAAGGCGATGATGAAGGAGCTGCACGACCGGGCGTACCACGACGCGCTGACCGGCCTCGGCAACCGGGCCAGGTTCCAGCAGCGTTCCGCGGCGGCCTTCGAGCGGGCCAGGGCGCAGGGCGGCGTGGTCTGCATGCTGCTGATCGACCTGGACAACTTCAAGGAGGTCAATGACACCCTGGGCCACCGCGCGGGCGACGAGCTGCTGATCACGGCGGCGAAGCGGCTGTCCACGGCGGTGCGCCCGGGCGACCTGCCGGTCCGCTTCGGCGGCGACGAGTTCGCCGTGCTGCTCGCGGACGGCTCGCCCGAGGAGGGGGCCGAGGCGCTGGCCGCGCGGCTGGTGCGGACCTTCGACGAGCCCTTCCAGATCTGGGACACCCAGGCCGAGGTGCGCGCCAGCATCGGCGTGGCCAGCAGCTCGGACGCCCCGGACACCGCCGAGGACGAGGCCGCCGACGTGCTGCTGCGCAACGCCGACCTGGCGCTCTACGCGGCGAAGGCGGACGGCAAGGGCATCTGGACCCGCTACCGGCCGCAGCTCTACGAGGCCGCGATGGAGCGCGTGCGGCTGCGCACCAGCCTGGACACGGCGATCGCGAAGGACGAGTTCTTCCTCTACTACCAGCCGATCGTGGACCTGCGCGGCGGCAAGGAGCGGGTCGCGGGCTTCGAGGCGCTGGTGCGCTGGCAGCACCCGGAGTTCGGGCTGCTGCCCCCGGACCAGTTCATCCCGCTGGCCGAGGAGACCGGCCAGATCGTGCAGCTCGGCGAATGGATCCTGGCCCGCGCGATCTCGGACGCCGCGCGCTGGAACCTCGGGCGGGTCGGCCCGGAGACCCGCCGGGTGACGGTGAACGTCTCGGCGCACCAGTTCCTGGACGACGGCCTGGTCGACTCGATCGACCGGTGCCTGACCGAGCACGGCCTGCCCTCCGACCTGCTGATCCTGGAGATCACCGAGACCGCGTTCCTGCACCACCACGGCCCGGAGGTGCAGCAGAACCTGAACGCGCTCTCCCGGATCGGCGTGCGCATCGCGGTGGACGACTTCGGCACCGGGTACTCGTCGATCGCGTATCTCAGGGACCTGCACATCGACATCCTCAAGGCGGACCGCTCCTTCGTGGAGCGGATCGCCGAGGACTCGTCCCACCTGCGGCTGCTCAAGGGCATCGTCACCGTGGCGTACGCGCTGGAGATCGACGTGGTCGCCGAGGGAGTGGAGACGGTGGCGCAGCGGGACCTGCTGCGCAAGATGGGCTGCCGGTACGCGCAGGGCTACTACTACTCGCCGGCCGTGCCCGTCGACCGGGTCGCCTCGCTGGCAGCGGAACTGGAAGGACGCAGCAGATGACGCGCGACGTGGCGCAGCAGACTCAGGCCTCCATACCCGGACAGCCCGCCCCGCGCTGGGCCGAACTCTCCCGGCTCAAGGGCGCGACCCGGCTCTACGACGCCGTGATCGAGGAGATCGACGGCCGCCGGATCCGGATCGGCGAGCACTGGCTCGCGGACTTCGCCTCCTGCAACTACCTCGGCTTCGACCTCGACCCGGAGATCATGGCGGCGCCCGAGGAGCAGATCCGGCGCTGGGGCACCCATCCGAGCTGGTCCCGGCTGCTCGGCAACCCGCGGCTCTACCCGGAGATCGAGGAGCGGCTCACGGAGCTGATCGGCGCGCCGGACACGCTGGTGCTGCCCACGATCACGCACATCCACCTGTCCGTGATCCCGGTGCTCGCCGACCACGGCACCGTGTTCTGCGAGGCCCAGGCGCACCGCACGATCTTCGACGGCTGCTCGGTCGCCAAGGGCCAGGGCGCGACGCTGCACCGCTGGCACATGGACGACCTGGAGCAGTTGCGCGCCATGCTCCGCGCGTGCCCCGCGGACAAGCCGCGCCTGGTGTGCATGGACGGCGTCAACAGCATGACCGGCAATCCGCCGCACCTGCGCGAGATCGCCGAGGTCTGCCGCGCGGAGGGCGCCCTGCTGTACGTGGACGACGCGCACGGCTTCGGCGTCATCGGCGAGCGGCGCGCGGACGAGACCTCGTCGTACGGGATGCGCGGGAACAGCGTCGTGCGGCACCTGGGCGAGTCGTATGACGGACTGATCCTGGTCGGCGGCTTCTCGAAGGCCTACTCGTCGCTGCTGGCGTTCATCGCGCTGCCGACGGACCTCAAGGAGCTGCTGAAGTTCGCCGCCGCGCCGTACCTCTACTCGGGGCCGTCCCCCACGGCCTCGCTGGCCACGGTGCTGGCCGGGTTCGCGGTGAACGAGGCGCGCGGCGACGCCATCCGCGCCGACCTGCACCGGAAGACGAAGCGGGTGCTCGACCGGGTGCGCGAGATGAAGCTCGACACGCCGAACACGAGCGACTTCCCGGTCATCGAGATCCCGCTGCAGCGCAGCGCCGATCTGGAAGACGTCGCGGAGGTGCTGTGGCGGCGCGGCATCTACGTGACCCTCGCCGCCTATCCGCTGGTCCCGCGCGACCAGGCCGGATTCCGCGTGCAGGTGACGGCCGCGAACACGGACGAGGAGATCGACGAGCTCAACGCGGCGCTGGTGGAACTGGCGCCGCTCATCCGCACGACGTAGTGGCTCAGCGCTAGCAGATGATGAAGCACCAGGTCTTCGTGTTGCTCGGCGACGGAGACGGGGTCGGCGAGGCGCTCGCGGACGTCGCGGTCGCGGTGGGGCTCGAGGACGCGCCGGCCGAGCCGCCCGCGGTGGCCGTGGTCTTCGCGGCGGTGGCCGTGGCGGACTTGCTCGCGGAGGCCGAGGCGCTGGCCGAGGGGCTCTTGCTGGCCGAGGCGACCGGCATCTGGATGATCGAGGTGGCCCCGACGGAGTGCCCCGCGGACGCGGATATCTGCACGTTCAGCCCGGCCGAGCCCGGCGACACCGTCTCCTGCGCCGTGCTGCCGGCCGGGGCGCTGGCCCCGCCGCCGCCCGCGACGCCGAAGAGCACGAAGCCGGCCACCGCGATGCCCGCGAAGCCGCCGGTCAGCATCAGGCCGAAGCCCTTGCGGCGCTCCGAGCGCCGCTCGGCCCTGGCCGCGCGCCGGTCCAGCGGCTCGGGCTCCTCGTCCGCCGCGTGGCCCGAAGCGGCGTGCGAGCCCCCGCGGGCGCCCTTGCCCGCCTCGGCCGCCTTCGCGGCCGCCCGCGCCTCGACGCGCGTGCGCCGCGGCTCCGGCGCCGCCGGGGCCATCACCCGGGTCCGGTCCGCGTGCCGGGAGCCCGACGACGTTTCGGGCGCCGCGTCCTCGGGCGCCTGGGGCCGCGCGTGGGACTTCGCGCGGCGCGGGCCGTCGACCTTCGGCATGCGCACCGTCGTGCGCGAGTTCTCCGCGTTGGCCAGCTCGAGACCGCTGGCGCCGCAACCAGGACAGGACACGGCGCCATTGAGATGCCTGCGGCAGGTCTTGCAGTAGTTCAACGCGTGTGCCCCGACTGTGTGCCCGTATAACTGGAACCGATAAGTGCAACATGCAGGATCCTGCCAAGCGCGGGCATGATCTTCCAGCACCGCATGGTCAGCTCCCGGCAAAAGGCTGGGAAAATACCCGCGCGCCTCGCGTAGGACGCCTCCGCGCCGGGCAGGCCTTGTCGATCATCCGCGACAGGGTCCGGGGAATGCCGCCATAGCGGGCGAATACCGCAGCTCTCCCACCCCGCGTACGCCCCCGGCCGTTCGCGATCCCGGCGGTTTCACGTTCCGTCCCAAACGCTCCCTCGCGCCGTTGTCCGCCTCTCGCGTCGTTCGTACTCTGCGATCGTCACGGTGTCAACGGTGGAAGGGCGGCTTCGTGGGGCTGGTCGTGACGCGATGGCGAAGGCGCGGTCAAGAGCGCCTGTATGTGAACGACGGCGGCGAGGGCGCGGTCGGCTTCTACGACTGCAACGTCAGCCGGCTGCGGCTCGCGGACGGATACGAGGACCGCACCTACGAGATCATGGAGGCGCTGCGGCCCTTCCTCGGCAGATCGGTGCCCCGCTCGCTGCGCGACCTGATCCCGGGGGTGGCCGCGGCGCCCGAGATCGAGCCGGAGGCCGGCGGTCCCGGACCGGACCGGACCCGGGCGAAGCGGGCCACCAAGGACGAGCGCGTCGTCGAGAAGCGGCTCAACCGGCTGCGCAAGGACGGCTGGACCATCGTCTCGTCGATCCGGCAGCGCAGCGGAGCGGACATCGACTACGTCGTCATCGGGCCGCCCGGCGTGTTCGCGGTCACCACGAAGCACCATCCCTCCGCGCGGGTCTGGGTCGGCGAGGACATGGTGCACGTCGACGGCGCCGAGTACCCGGACTACCTGCGCACCCGGCGCGGCGACGCCGAGTCGGCGGCTCGGGCGCTGACCGACGCCGTCGGCCTCGACGTGGTCGTCATCCCCGTCCTGGCCTTCGTCGGGACCGCCTCGATCGACGCCGACGACAGCTCCGGCGACGTGCTGATCACCGACGGAGAGGGCATCGAGCAGGCCCTCCTCGACCGGCACGCCGTCTACTCGATGCAGGAGCGCGAGACCATCCACTCCGTGGCCCGCCGCGCCGAGATCTGGCTGGCCTGACCTGCGCCCCCGGCGATTGTCGGCACCCCGTGCTTGACTGAATCCACAGAGTCAGATCATCGGCGGCGAAGGAGCACGGCCATGCTCGGCAAGACGAAGGCGTTCAGCGGCTTCTCGGTAAGCGACACGCAGGCGGCCAAGCAGTTCTACAGCGAGACGCTGGGCATCGACGTGTCCGAGTCCCACGGCATCCTCACCCTGCACCTGGCCGGCGGCACCGACGTGATCGCCTATCCCAAGGGCGAGCAGCACACCCCGGCCTCGTTCACCATCCTCAACTTCCAGGTCGAGGACATCGACGCGGCGGTGGACGCGCTGACCGAGCGCGGCATCGTCTTCCAGCGCTATCCCGGCGTAGAGGCCGACGCGAAGGGCATCGTGCGCGCCGGCGGCCCGCTGATCGCCTGGTTCACCGACCCCTCCGGCAACATCCTCTCCGTACTGCAGGACCGCTAGCGATCCCGGCTTGAGTACGCGCTACTCACGACGGGGCGCCGGTGCGGTCGCGATCCTGAATCGGGCGGGCAGTTCGTTCGCCCATCAAGGGGAGGGACCATCATGTTCAATCGCCGGGCGAGGCTCGACTTCGGGGCCGCGGTGCTCTGCCTGGGTACGGCGCTGACCCTGGCCGGTTGCGCGGCCGGCACCACGGCCGTCTCGGCGCATACGGCGGCTCCGGTCTCCGCCGCGCCGTCGACCGCGGCCGCAACCGCGGCGGCAACCGACACCGGGTCAGCCGCCGCCTCGGCCGGCGCGAGCCCGGGGGACGCGCAGGGGGCCGGCGGCGGCTCCGGCTCGGGCGGTTCCTCGGACTGCGCACTGGGCAGCCTGTCCGTCAAGACCGGCGCCGCGCTCTCGCCCGCCGGGATCGGGTTCGTGGCCGAGCCGATCACGCTGACGAACGCCGGCTCCGCGACCTGCAACGTGCTCGGCTGGCCGGGCGTGGCCGCGCTGAACGGTTCGGGCGCCCAGGTCTACCAGGCCGGGCGCGCCGGTTCGCCGGGTGCGACGATCTCGCTGAGCCCGGGGCAGAGCGCGACCGCGGTGCTCTACGCGGTCACCTCGCTCGGCGGACCGGGCCACAGCGGCGAGCCGTCCTGCACGCAGGTGCCGAACCTGCTGGTCACGCCGCCGAACGAGACGCACTCCCGGCAGATCGCCTTCGGCTCACCGCTGTGCGTCGCCCCGGAGCTGACCGCTCTGCTGCCGGGGACGAGCGGCACCATCTCGGCGGCCGCCGAATACGACGTGGCCCAGGCGCTCTGGAAGCAGGGCGCGGCCGCCATCTCCGCCATCCAGGGCGCCTACCAGCTCGAGGCGGGCGACCTGCTGATGAACGCCGAGGAGGCGGGCGTGTCCGGCACCACCGGATTCCTCACCGCGTCGGCGGAACTGGGCCAGCTCTCCTCGCTGCCGGACGCGAACATGAACGCGACCCAGCAGTCCGAGTTCGACTCCGACGTGTCGACCCTCGACACCTTCTTCGCCACCCCCGGCCTCTACCACTGACAGCACTGCACTCCCGTTGACGCCGAGGTCTTCGAACCGACGCCTGGCGCTGGCACACTGACGCCCGTGCATGAGGGGTCGACGCGGTGTTCGACTACCCGACCCTCGCGGAGTCCTACAAGGTCGCGGCGCTCGACGCGATGAACAAGATCCGGCAGATCGAGTGGCTCGGCGACTGAGCCGCAGTCGCCGGGACCTGGGTTAGACTCCGGCGCAGTGGACGACGCTGTCCGGGCGTCCTATGAACGGCTGTGCGCGGGGGCGTCGTGGAAACGTTGATTGTGCAGCTTCCTGATCCGGCGGATTCCACCAGCGCGCGGGCGCCTCGTCTCGTGTCGCTCGGTCCTGGCGAGGTGGCGAGCTTCGGGCGCGGTTCGCCGGAGCGGCCGGTGCGGGTGGAGATCGACGGCGAGGGCGTCTCGCGCTACGCCGGGGAGATCGCGGCCGTCGACGACCACTGGCGGCTGTCGAACCTGAGCCGCTCGACGACGTACGTGGTGGAGAACCTCGAGGGCGCCGGCGAGTACGTGAAGGTCGCGCCGGGCCGGCTCGGCGCTCCGATCCCGTTCGAGCTGTCCCGGATCCTGCTGCCGCTGACCGCCGGCTTCGTCCAGCTGCGGGTCTTCGCACCGCAGCACACGTATATCGCTCCCGGCTCCGATCCCGCCAAGGGCGACTACACGCTGGTGCCCTTCGCGCTCGATCCGACGGCGAAGTACTTCCTCGTGCTGCTCGCGCTGTGCGAACCCCGGCTGCGGGATCCCTCGAGCGTCGCCATCCCGTACGTCGCCGAGGTCGTCGAGCGGCTCCGTCCGCTGCCGGAATGCGCCGAGCTGACAGCGGCGGCGGTGACGTATCACATCGACTACCTGGCCGGAAGCAAGCTGCGCGTGCGCGAGCGCACCGGCACGGAGGAACTGGCCCGCCTCGACTGGAAGCGCGAGGCGGTGGTCGCCATGGCGCTGCGATTCGACCTGGTACGCGAGGAGCATCTGACGCTGCTCCCGAGTCGCAACGGGAGTCGCGCGCGATGACGGACATCGACAGCGCGGGCCCGGTGCAGGTGCCGACCGGATATCGGGTCGGCCGCTGGCGAGTCGGCGAACTGCTGGGATACGGCGGTTGGGGCAGCGTCTACGCGGGCGAATCCGGCAAGCCGGGCGAGGCTCCGGTCGCTCTGAAGTTCCTGCCGCCCGCGCGGATCGTCCCGGCTCAGCGCTCCTTGCTCGCCGAGGTCGTCGAGCGCGAAGCGGAGTTCAGCCGGCTCGCGGACCACACGAACCTGATGCGCGCCCGCGAGGTGCTCACCGTCGCGGAACCCGAGGATTCACGGCTGGACGGCGCGGTCGTGCTGGTCATGGATCGCGCTGAGACGAATCTGCGGCAACTGCTCGTGGACCATGCGGACGGCGTCGCGCTCGAGGACGCCGACCGCCTCCTCGTCGAGGTCTGCCGAGCCCTGTCCGCCATGCACGAGCGCGGCTGGATCCACGGCGATCTGAAGCCCGGCAACGTGCTCCTCATGGCGGACGGCACGGTGCGCCTCGCGGATTTCGGCCTGACGGCGCAGGTCGAGGGCACGCACGCCTACGTGCCGCGGATCGGCTCCTCCGACTATCTGCCGCCGGAGTGGTGGTCCGAACGCGTCGGCGAGCGCGGGATCCCACAGCGTCCGAGCACTGACGTCTGGGCCTTCGGCGTGCTCGCGCACCAGGTGCTGACCGGCGGACTGTACCCGTTCCCCGGCACGAGCGCGCAGACGCGCGCGTTCGCCGTGCAGTCCTACGCACGCGGTACCGCGACGCTGCACCTCGACGAGCGAATCCCGGCGCCCTGGCGCAAGCTCATCGCCGAATGCCTGACCCCGGATCAGAAGGCGCGCGGCGACATAGGCGTCGCGCACGTGCTCGACCGCGCCGAGGCGATCCGGCGCGGCGGAACACCACCACCTGTCGCGCGTAGGCATCCGCTCGCCCTCGCCGCGGCCTGCGCGCTCGCCGTGCTCACCGCGACCGGCGGCGCCCTCTGGCTGACGTCTGACGCGTCGCCGAGCACCGCCGCTCCGCAGGGTCGGCTCGGCCCGCACGCCGCGGTCCCCGCGCAGTACCGCGACATGATCACCCTCGCCGCCGACCGCTACTGCGCCGAACCGGCAGTCAGTCCGGCACTGCTCGCCGCGATCCTCAAGGTGGAGAGCAACTTCGACCCGAACTTCTCCAGCCCGGACACGGCGTCGTTCGGCATCGCGGGCTGGACCCCGTCCGTCTTCCGGTACTGGATGGTCACGCCGAAGGGCGACTACATGAACCCGAAGGACGCGATGCCCGCCGTGGCCCGCTTCCTGTGCTGGCTGGACGAGCGCTTCACCCAGGCCAAGGTGCCCGGCGACATGAACGCGCTGCTCGCCGCCGGATACGACACGAGCGACGCGGCGGTCATCGAGGCCAAGGGCGTCCCCCCGGAGGCCGCCGCCTTCGCCGCGTCCGCCGTCCGGTACACCAGCGAGTTCGAGCTCTGACTCTTACCAGAGGCATGCGGAACGCGCAACCTCTGGCCTCCCCCGTACCGGGACGATCTTCCCGCGCGGATGCTTGTCATACATCTGATGAAGCATCAGAGGAGGGGAAGAGCACATGATTCGCATCCTGAGTACGTTGGGGCGCTCCGCCGCCGTACTCGCGGTACCCGCGATGGCGTTCGCCGCCGCCGTGCCCGCGCACGCCGCCGGCGCTTCGGCCTCGCACGCCTCCATCGAGGTGTGCGGCCAGGGGCCGGACTCGGTCAAGCCGGGCAGCATGATCCTCGCGTGCGCCGACGACGGCGAACTCGCCGACCAGCTGCAGTGGAGCAGCTGGACCTCGACGGGAGCCACCGCGACCGGCCGCGTCACCTGGCGAGGCCACGGCGGCACCTGGAACAGCGCCGCCGCCTCCGTAACCCTGGCCGGACCGGTATCCGTGCCCGGACACGGGACCCTGTTCACCAGGCTCGAGCTGCACGTCACCGGTCCCACACCCAAGGGCTTCATGCGTGACCTGACGTACAACGAGGCCCCGTCCTCGGTACGTCGGTCGCAGGCCGAGCGCGCCACCGGTTCCACGACCACCACCCGCGCGAGCGTGCGTCCGAACGCGGCCAGCGGCCAGCTCGGCTACGCCGAGGTCGAGGGCTACTGGATCGCCGCCGGCGGCCGCAGCTCCACCGCCGAGACCGCCGCGGCGATCGCGGGCGCCGAGAGCAGCTACTACCCGGGCATCATCCAGCAGGGCGTCGACTACTGCGGCGCCGGCGCCGACCGGGCCGGCTGGGGCCTGTGGCAGATCACCTGCGGCGACTCGGTGCCCGCCTTCGGCACGAACTTCCAGCTGCTGGACCCGTGGAACAACGCGGAGGCCGGCGTCGCCAAGTACAACGCCGACGTGGCCGCGGGGGTCGACGGCTTCGACCCCTGGTCCACCTACACCAGCGGCGCCTACCAGAGCTACCTGCAGAACGTGGCTCCGGACCTGGGCGTGACCGATCCGGGCGAGTACGTCCAGGACGGCGCGACCCCCGCGGGTACGCCGTCCTCCCCGGCCCCGGCCCCCGGCAGCACCTACGGTCCCCCGATGCCGGGATCCGGCCCGGCCGAGGCGTTCCAGGCGAACACCGGCTTCCTGTACACGGTGACCCCGTCCGGGACGACCAACACGCAGCTGGGGATGCTGCCCGGCACCAGCCCCGCGATCGCGTCCACGTCGACCGGCTACGTGGAGGCCTTCCAGGCCAACACCGGCTATCTCTACCTCACCTCGGCCACCAGCACCTGGAACACCCAGGAAGGCATGATGGCGGGCACCAGCCCCGCGATCACGGCGCTGCCGGGCGGCGGCTGGGAGGTCGCCTTCCAGGACAACCACGGCTTCCTGTACACGATGGACGCCTCGGGCAACCTGACCGACAGCACCGAGGGCATGAAGGCCGGGACCAGCCCGTCCATCGCGGCCAACGGCTCCGGCTACCAGGTCGCGTTCCAGTCGAACACCGGCTTCCTCTACAACTGGAGCCCCGGCGGCGGAGCCGACGACACCCAGCTCGGCATGATGGCGGGCACCAGCCCGAGCATCGCGGAGCTGTCCTCCGGCAAGTTCGTCGAGGCCTTCCAGGACAACAACGGCTTCCTGTGGACGCAGTCCTCCGACGGCCCCGTCGACAGCGAGGAGGGCATGATGGGCGGCACCAGCCCGGCCATCGCGGCCAGCGGCGGCGGCTACCAGGTGGCCTTCCACGCGAACACCGGCTTCCTGTTCACCTGGAGTCCCGGCGGCGGGCCCAACGACACCCAGCTGGGCATGCTCGCCGGAACCAGCCCCGGCATCGTCGCCCTGGCCTCGGGCGGCTTCGAAGAGGCCTTCCAGGACGACCACGGCTTCCTCTGGACCGATTCCTCGAACGGCCCCGTCAACAGCGAACTGGGCATGATGAGCGCCACCAGCCCCGCCATCGCCTGACCCGCCGAACAGCGCCACAACACCACAACACCACGGCCCGCGACGTCCACTCAGGACGCCGCGGGCCGTGCGTCTGCCCGGAGCGGACTCAGTGCTCCCTGCCCTCCGGGAAAAGGCCCACGGACTTGGCGATGCGACGTTGACGGGGCTCGTCAGTCTTCGACGCTCTCCGGAATCGTCGTCTCCCTGCTCATCGAATCGAGGCGTCGATCTGCCACGAGCACGTAACCACATTTCGGAATACTCCGGAACGTGCGAGCATTGGCAGTGACATGGACATCTTCAGGCGTATGACTGCCGCGGCCGCGCGAGCTACCAGCTCGTCGGCTGCCGCTGCCTGACCTCCACTCCCCCTCACGCACCGGCGGCCGGATCGGCCCGCCGGCTTCAGCATGGGATTTTCGCGTGCGCATCCGCGGCGCCATCCGGTCACCGCTTCCCGGAAAGACGCTGACCATGAACGTCCACGAAACCGTACGCACCTTCACCGACTACTACCGCGAGCACGGCCACGAACTGCTGCCCGGCGAATCGCTGCTTCCGCCGGACGGCGACGAATCGGTGCTGTTCACCACCTCGGGCATGCACCACCTGACCCCGTACCTGCTCGGACGTCCGCATCCGCTCGGCCCCAGGCTGACCGGCGTGCAGCGATGTCTGCGCACCACGGACCTCGACGAAGTCGGGGACAGCAGCCATCTGACCGTCTTCGAGATGCTCGGCTCGTGGTCGCTCGGCGACTACGACGGCACGCGCAGCCTGCGCTGGGGCTACGGCCTCCTGCGCGACGGCTTCGGCCTGCCGCCCGAACTCCTGCACGTGACCGTGTGGGGCGGCGACGAGCAGGTCGGCCCGGACGTCGAATCGCTGGAGACCTGGCAGGACCTCGGCGTGCCGGTCGAATCGCTCGGCGAGGACAACTGGTGGTCGAACGGACCGACCGGCCCCTGCGGACCGGACAGCGAGATCTTCGTGTGGGTCGGACAAGGGCCGCCGCGCGACACCCCGAGCACGAACCCCGGCTGGGTCGAGGTCTGGAACCACGTGATGATGCGCTACCGGCGCCTGGAGGACGGAAGCCTGATCCCGCTCCGCCGGCGCAGCATCGACACCGGCATGGGCCTCGAACGGCTCCTGACGATCCTGCAGCACACCGAATCGGTGTACGAGACAGACGTCTTCCACCCCTGGCAGCAGACGATCCCGACGATCTGGCCGCTCGATGTACGCGAGCAGCGCATCGTCATCGACCACCTGCGCTCCAGCATCGTCATCATCGGCGACGGCATCGAGCCGTCCAACTCCGGCCGCGGCTACGTACTGCGCCGACTACTGCGCCGCGTGCTCACAATCCTTTGGAGCCACCAGGAATCCCCGCACCTAGGCGACCTGCCACGAGACCTGTACACGCACACCCTCGACCACCTCGGCCACCTCGGCCCTTTCGGCCCTTTCGACCGCCGAGACGGCCTCGGGCAGATCGGCGTCGAGCAGGTGCGGCAGGTCATCCTCGACGAGCAACAGCGCTTCACCACCATGCTCGAACGCGGCCGCAAGATCCTCTCGCGCCGGCCGCACGGGAACGTCCTCGACGAGGACACCCTGCGCTTCCTCCGCGAGACCCACGGCCTGCCCCGCGAACTGGTCGAGATGATCTTGATGCAACCGTCTTAGTCGGATAACGACGGGAGCCCTAGGCCGCGCCTCGCGACCCAGGGCTCCCGTGCTCATCCGGTTAGTGGAGGCTGAGCACCCGCACCTTGGACGGGGCGTGCGTCGACTGCGCGGCCTTGCTCTGCGCCGATCCGCCGGCCGCGTTCGCGGTGGTCGGCGGGGCGGTGGTGGAGAGCGGGGTCGCGAAGTAGCCGAACAGGTCGGCGATCAGCTGCGTCGAGCCGTAGCTCTCGTTGAAGAAGTCCTGCTTGCCGTTGGACATCGATCCGAGAGCGGAGTTGGCCACGGTCTCGCCCGCCGCGAAGTTCACATTCGAGGTGGCAGGGAGCGTCGTCAGCGGGTCCGGCGCGACGATGATGTTGCCGTTCTTCTGCGGCTGGGTCACCGTCACGTTGTACAGCGCCGCCTTCATCGCCGGAATCGGCACCTGCAGGTCGTACGACATCGGCGTCCAGACGTAGTAGCCGGACTGCAGCGGACCGCCGAGGAAGCCGGTGCGCGTGTCGAACCACCGCGTCGGGAAGATCGGCACGAACTTCGCAGTCGCCGAGGTCGAGTAGTAGCCCTCGAGGTCGACGAGCAGGTCGCCCGAGCCGTTGCTGTCCAGGTAGAAGTCGATCACCCGGCTCGCCGGGACCTGGACGATCACCAGATTCGGCACCGTGCCGCCCTTGGCGAAGTTGAGGTTCGAGATGTTCGGGACGGTCGAGGAGTCCGGGTAGACCTTCAGGTCGCCGAACGAGGCGGCGTTCACCAGCGTCACGTTGAGCGCGACGGCGGTGGCCCCGGTCGGCACCGAGGACGGCAGGGTGTATCGCACGTGGCCCCAGGCCGGGAGACGCCCGCCGATGCCGCCGGTCTTGCTGCGCGTGTCGATCAGCCGCTTCGGCGAGAGCGCCGCGTAACCGGCGTTCGTCGCGTCGTTCCCGGACGTGTAGTAGCCCTCGACGTCCGCGATCAGCTGAACGGTGCCCGGGTTCTCCTGCACGTCGAACACGAGCTGACCGTTCGTCACGAGCGCCACGGTCACCTGGTTGGCGACCGTCTGGCCCTTGCCGAAGTTCACGTTCGAGGTCGCCGGGACCTGGGTCAAACCGCTCGAGTACACCTTGACGTTGCCGCCCGCGGTCGCGCCGGTCACGGTCACGTTCAGCACGACGGCCTGGACCGGGCCGTGGTTCGCGCTCGTGATCGACGCAGGCAGCGGCAGGGTCACCGTGGTCATCGACTTGATCGGGCCGGTCGCCCCGAGGCCGCTGCGGGTGTCCATGATCCGCTGCGGGGTCACCGCGTGGTAGCCGTCCCCGACCGTGAGCCACTGCGTCGCGGTGGTGACGGACTGGCCGAGGTCGCTGACGGTGACCGCCACCGGGTACGTGCTCTCCCACTCCGGCTTGGTGAAGCTCGAGGCGGACGAGACGGAGGCCGCCGCGCCGTCGCCGAAGTCGTACGAGTAGCTCGCGCCCGGCTGGGCGTTGCCGCCGGCGGCGAGGGTCACGTTCGTCGCGCCGTCCGACAGCGCGGAGCCGGTCGACGGCTTCAGGGAGCCGGTCAGGAAGGCCGGGACAGGGGTCGGCTCGGTCGCGCCGAGGCGGATGAAGCCGACCATCGGGTTCGCGCCCGCGACCTCGCAGCTGTGCTCGAACGTCGCGTTGAGCTGGGTGAGCGCGCCGGTCGACGGGTCCGAGGCGATCTGGTAGATCGTGAAGGCCCCGAAGTCCTGGTTGCAGCCCCGGCCGGGAGCGCCCGCGCCGATGCCCGGGTTGGTGTTCGGGCCGACGTCGTCACGGGTCGCGCCGACGTAGGTGCCCGGGACGAGCTGCTGGCCGTTCGGCGCGGCGAGGCTGATGCTGATGCCGCCGCCGCTGGCCGAGATCTCACCCATGTTGCCGGTGATCTGCGTGTTCGAACCCGTGTAGTCGCCGGACTGCCCCTGCCCGATCCAGTCGCTCGCCGCGTCCAGGAACGAGAATTCGGCGGCGGCGGTCGAGGAGGTCGTACCGGAATTCGGCGGCTCCTCGACGGCCAGCGCGCTCGACGGCAGCGTCGGCACCGTCGTGGCGGTCGTGGCGTTGTACCGGATGAAGCCGACGGCGGTCACGGCACCCGTCGACGAGCAGCTCTGGCTGAACGTGGCGTTCAGCGTCGTCGCGGTGATCTCGACGATCGTGAACGAACCGTAGCTCGCGCCGCCGCAGCTCTGGCTGCCGGTGAGGCCGATGCCCGGAGCGCTGCCGGAGCTGACCGGATACGTGGTCGCCCCGGTGTACGTCCCCGGCGCGAGGGTCTGCCCGGAAGGCGCAGCCAGGTTGAGCGACCACGAACCCGAGCTCGCCGAGATCGAGCCCAGATCGGCGGCGATGGAAACGGTCGGGTCGGTGAAGTCGACGGTGTTGCCGTTGCCAACGGAGGTGTAAAAGCCCGTAGAGACGTAGAACTCCGTCGCGGAACTGCCGGGCGTCGACTTCGGCGACACAGCGGCCTGAGCGCTCGCGGCCGGCAGCATACTGCCGGCTACCGCGAGAGTCAGGGTGAGGGCGCCGAGGGTACGCAGGCGCATGGATCCCCCCAGATGGTAAAACGATGAAGTAGTGAAAGCGGTTCATAGTCCCGCACAGGCCGAGGGTCGATCAACCTGTTTGCGCGGGAACGCCGTCACAACTTTGATACGGCCGATGCCGCTGGGAGCGGCCCGCACCGGGGGTGGCTTCGCGGAGTCGGCGGACATGCGCTCGCGCGCTGGAAGTCGCGTGGCCGGCCCCACGGAACGACGTCTCGCGGGGCCGGCGCGCGCGGAACGCGGTTCAGCAGTGGCTCGCCGGCGAGTCGTAGACGGCCTCGTCGTTGTTGAAGACGATCTCGCCCATGTAACTGATGCAGTAGCCGGCGCCCGGAACGCTGACCGGTCCGGCGTAGTAGGAGAAGCTGGGACTGTCCTGGTACGCCTTCGGGGTCGAGACAGTCTCGGGATCGCAGTCGTTGGCCGGGTTGTCGGTCACGCAGCGGGCGAGCCACACACCCATGTACTTCGGCGTTCCCCAATCCAGCGAGCTGGAGACGGTCATGGCGCAGTTCTGCCCGGTCGACGCGTCCCAGTAGAGCTCCGCGTATCCGAGGGTCCGGCCCGAGGACTGGCCGATGAGCGGAGTGTCCTGGACCAGCGTGCCCACACATGAACTCGACGTCTGCGTCGCGGACGCGCTAGGCGCCGCGGCGACCGAGATACCGCCCACCGCGACCGCCGCCGCCGATGCCGTGCCCAGGACTCGCGTGATGCGATTCATCTTCAGTGCTTCTCCTTGTGACGAGTGCATCGGCTTGACGATGCAACGCCGGACTTTCGTCGGCCCGGTGCAGTCATAGGTTGACGTGCCCCGGTCGTCCCGAAGTAGCGCCGCGGTAGCGTCGCCGTAGCGCCGCGACGTGGTCCGCGAGGAGGATGCGCTCGTCGAAGATGGGCGTCTAGAGGCCGCAATGCGTCAGGGCCGGTAATCTCATTGGATTACCGGCCCTGACCTGCTGTGGAGCCATGGGGACTTGAACCCCAGACCTTTTGTCTGCCAGACAAATGCTCTACCAGCTGAGCTATGGCCCCTTGTATTCACTTCTCGCCTGCTTCGGCGTCGATCTTACTACACCGGAGCGGGTGGTCCCCCCGGTCACAGTGCGCGGAGCCTT
>DASTAE010000350.1:0-6823 GCA_035712985.1 Actinospica sp. | reverse complement strand
GACGCCGCGCAGGCCGCCGCCCGTTCCCCCGCCGCCGACGATCGAGACCGCGACGCCCGAGGAGTAGGCCGCCTTGTCCGCGACCGCCCCGGCGCGCAGCGCGCGGGCCAGCGGGATCGCCCCGGCCCGGTCCGCGAGCTCCAGGGCGCGGGCCGCCGCCTCCCGCGCCGGGCCTGCCTGCTCGGGGCCGCCCAGCGCCGCTCTGGCCGCGGCGAGGTCGGCGAGCGTGTACGCCAGCTCGACCTTCGAATCCTGAGCCTCGAGGATCCGCGCGGACCGCAGCAGCGGATCGAGCCGGTCGGCGGGCGCGAGGGTCTGGGCCACGACGCGGAGCGCGACTCCGCGCCCCGGAGAGAGCTCACTGTCACCCGGCAGGGCGGCCAGCTGACGATCGAGCATCTCCCGCGCCTGCGCCGTTCGGCCCTGCGCCAGCAGCGCCTGCGCGGCGTTCGTGCGCCAGGTGAAGGCGGTCGGCGAGTCGAAGCCCCAGGAGCCGACCAGGCCGCCGCAGGCCTCGAAGTTCTGTAGGGCGGCGTGCGCGTGGCCGGTCGCGAGGTGCAGGCGTCCGCGCGCGATGAGGTAGTGCGCGCCGAAGAGGGTGTGGAAGGTCGCGTCGGGAATCGGGACGCTGAGATAGTCGGCGGCCTTCTCCGTGCGGCCCATCATCGTCTCGGCCATGATCAGCACGCACAGCGGCCCGGCGATCGCCACGCCCCAGCTGCGCGCGGACATCAGGTGCAGCGCGTGGTGCGCGCGCCGCTCGGCCTCGGCGAGGTCGCCCTGACGCAGGCACACCATCGCGCGCACCGTCTCCAGCATCGCGGTCCACAGCGGGACGTCGCCGGCGTTCTCGGCGAGGAAGGTCTCGCACCAGGACCTCGCCTCGGCGAAGCGCTCGGCGTAGCAGAGCGAGACGAGGGCGAGCGTGATCGGGATCAGTCTGCTGCCGCTCAGCCTGGTGCGGCCGAGCAGCCGCTCGATCTCGGCCAGGCGCGCGGCGTCGGCGGTTCCGGAGAGCACCTCGGCGAGGACGGCCGCGGCCTGCCGGTGCGGATCCGGGGCGACGGTCGGCGCGGGCTTGGCCGCGGAGCGGCCGGCCAGTCCGGGGTAGAGCAGCGGGAGCCAGAGCCGGACCTCGTCGAGCGGCAGCATCGAGGACGGCGACGCGGCGTCGGCCAGGCCCGCGAGCAGGCTGGCGGCCTCGGTCTGCTGGCCGTGCCAGAGCAGCTGCCCGCACAGCCGGCCCGCGTGCCGGCCGCCGAGGTGGCCCTTCCTGACCGCCGTGGCCAGCTCCGGCAGGTAGCGCTCGGCGGCGGCCGGGTCGACCCGCCAGACCGCGCTGGTGAGCGCCGAGGTGATCGCGGCGTGCTGGCGCTCGTCCGTGCACGCGCGGCGCGCGAGTCGCAGGCAGCTGACTGCGGCGTTGGTCTGGCCGTCCACCAACTGCTGCTCGGCCGCTTGTTCGAGCACCGGCACGGCCCACGGCTGCGGGGTGTCGGCGGCGATCAGGTGCCGGGCCACGGCCTGGGGCGCGGCGCCCTCCTCGTGCAGGAGCTTGGCGGCGCGGCCGTGGATGGCGCGCAGCGCGGAGGGCGCGATGCTGCCGAGCACGGCGGTCCTGGCCCGCTCGTGCGGGAACCGGTGCGACCGCAGCAGCCCGGCCACGTTCAGCGCGTCCACGGCGAGCGCGGTCGACTCGGGGTCGATGTCGAGCAGCCGGCTCAGCAGCGGCGTGGACGCCGAGTCGCCGAGCGCCGCGAGGGTCCGCGCGAGTTCGAGCACGCCGGGCTCGCTGCGGTAGAGGCAGCTGAGCATCGCGCTGCCGTACGCGTCGCCGATGACGAGCCCTGCGTCCCCGGCCGAGCGGTTGTCCTCGATCAGGGCTCTGGCGAGCAGCGGATTGCCGCCCGAGGCGCGATGGCAGTCGGCGGCGAGGGCCCGGGCCGCGGACTCGCCGAGCTCGAGCGCGATCAGCCGCTCGATTCCCCCGGCCGACAACGGCTTCAGCGTGATGCCCGTGCACCGCGGCAGCCGCGCGATCTCGGCCCGCAGCAGCCAGTGCGCCTGCTGGGACTGCAGGCAGCCGCTGAACACGAACAGCACCCGGGCCGGAGTCAGCAGCCTGATCAGCGGCAGCAGGCACTGCAGCGAGCCGACGTCGGCCAGGTGCGCGTCGTCGATGCCGATGATCACCGGCTGCCGCTCGGCGAGCCGCACGAGGTCCCGATGCAGGTCGGTCAGGACGGGGTGCGCGGCGGGGTCCGTCTCGCCCAGCAGGCCGCGCACGCCGTGCCCGATCTGCTGGATCACGTCCAGCAGCAGCGGATGGTCCTGCTGCCCGGTCCGCGGGGCCGCGGCGCTGACGAACACCGCGCCGCGGGCCGCGGCCTGCTCGGCGAACTGGTGCAGGACCGCCGTCTTCCCGCTGGCCAGCGGTCCGTCGATCACCGCCACCCCGCCGCCGAGCAGCGCCTCGAGCTTGCCCAGTTCCCCGTCGCGTTCGACGAGCCTCACGATGCCGCACGCCCCAACATCAACATGCTCAGCACCGTAACCCGCCCGCGGAGCGACCAGGAAGAAGGCTCCTCAGGATCCGTTAAGTCAGCCGGGGCCGGCCGGAGTCAGGGCGCGGACCCGTCGATCAGGGCGAAGAGGTCCTCGTCCGAGGCGTCGTCGACGTCCACGTCGGTCACCACGACCACCGGCAGCGGCACCGGAGCCTGCTGCGCGTCCTGCGGCCGGCCGCCGGACTCCGCCTCGAGCGACGCGCGCAGGTGCCGGGCGAGGGCGACCGGGGTCGGGTGGTCGAAGACGAGCGTCGAGGGCACCTTGAGCCCGGTCAGCACATTGATCCGGTTGCGCAGCTCCACGCCGGTGAGCGAGTCGAAACCGCTGTCCCTGAACAACCGCTCGGGGTCGATCCCGGTGGCGTCCCCGTGGCCCAGCACGGCCGCCGCCTCCGCGCAGATCGTGTCCAGCAGCGCGCGATGCCAGCGCGACGCGGCGAGCCCGGCCAGCTTCGCGCGCAGCGGCGGGATCTCCGCCGCCTCGTCCTCGGCCTCGCGTCCCGCGCCGCGCAGCGCGGCCTTGACCTCGGGGATCCGCGCGACGATCGTCGGCACGTTCGGCTGGCTGAACGCGGTGAACCTGGCCCAGTCGATGTCGACGACCGCGACGTGCGTCTCGTCCCGGTCGAGCACGTCGCCGAGCGCCGCGAGCGCCACCTTCGGCTCCATCGCGCGCACGCCGCCCTCGCGCAGCCACTCGGCGAGGCTGGCCCCGCCGATCCCGCCGCCGCCCCACACGCCCCAGACGACCGCCGTGGCGGCCAGCCCGTTCGCCCGCCGATGAGCGGCCAGGCCGTCGAGGTAGGCGTTGGCCGCCGCGTAGTTCGCCTCGGTGATCGCCGGCAGGACGCCCGCGCACGACGAGTACATGACGAAGGCCTCGAGGTTCAGATCCTTCGTGAGCTCGTGCAGGTTCCGCGCGCCGACCGCCTTCGCCCGCAGCACGTTGTCGAACTGCGGAAGCGTCAATTCGTCGAGCAGTCCGCCGTCGGCGACGCCTGCCGCGTGGAAGACCGCGGTCAACGGATGGGCCGCCGGGATGTCGAGCAGGATCCGCCGCAGCGCATCCGCGTCGGAGAGGTCGCAGGCCTCGATGACGAGCCCGAGGTTCGGATACCGCTCCGCGAGCTCCTCGCGAAGCGCGACCGACTTCGCCGCGTCCGGACCGGTGTTGTTCAGCAGGACGAGGTGGTCCGCGCCGCGCCGCGCGAGCCAGCGGACGAGGTGCGTGCCGAGGGCGCCCGTCGCGCCGGTGACCAGCACGGTTCCGTGCGGCTGCCAGGTCCCCGCCTCGCTCTTCGGGGCCGAGTCGCGCACGAGCCGCCGCGCCGAGAGCGCGCCGCCGCGCAGCGCCAACTGATCCTCTCCCCCGGCCTTGGCCAGAGCGGTCGCGAGCAGCTCGCCGACGCCGGCCGCAGGCTCCGCGGGGAGGTCGAGCTGACCGCCCCACAGCTTGGGATTCTCGACGGCCAGCGTCTTGCCGAAGCCCCAGATCTGAGCCTGCGTCGGGTGCTCGACCCGATCGTCGGGCCGCGCGCCGACGGCGTCGGTGGTCAGGAACCAGATCGGCACCGCGCCGCCGAGATCGGTGACCCCGCCGACGAGCGCGATGCTCGACGTCAGGCCTCGGGTCACGGCGTCGAACTCGGCCGAGGGCTCCTCGTCGAAGCCGAGCAGCGACACGACTCCGGCCGGCTCGTCGCCACCGAGATCGCGCAGCCGCTCCGCGACGACATCCCGCGTATCGCCGACCTCGACGACGAGCAGAGCCGCCCGACCGCCGTGATCCGCGATCGCCTGCCGGCACACCTCGGTCCACGCGGAGTCGGCCGTCGCGGCCGCCACGGCCACGACCCAGGTCCCGGAGAGCGTCGGCTTGTCCGTCTGCCGAGTCGGTTCCCACGTGATCTGATACCGCCACGACTGGAGCGCGGACGCCTGCTCCCGTCCCAGGCGCCAGGCTTCGAGCGCCGGCAGCACGGAGCGCAGCGCCTCACGCGTCGGATCGTCGTCGAGGCCGAGGGCCGTGGCCAGCGTGTCGGAACCGTCGCGGACGGCGTCCCAGAACTCCGCATCCGAGGCTTCGACGGTCGTCGCGGTCTCGGCGGCGGCGCGCTCCAGCCAGAAGCGCTTGTGCTGGAAGGCGTACGTCGGCAGGTCGAGGGCGCCCGCGCTCTCGACGGCGGGATAGGTCGGCTGACCCTGGGTCCACGCGCGGGCCAGGTTGAGGGCGATCTGCCTGGGCCCGGACTGGTCGCGCTGGAGCGAGGTCACCGTGGCGAGCGCCGTGTCGGCGTGGTCGCCGGTCTCCTGGATGGCCGGCGTGAGCGTCGGGTGCGCGGTCGGCTCCAGGAACGCGCGGAAGCCGTCGGCGATGAGCGCCGAGGTCGCCTCGTGGAAGCGGACCGGCCGGCGCAGGTTCTCGTACCAGTACTCCGCGGTCCCGAGCGTGGCCGGATCGAGCACGCCGCCGGTCAGCGCCGAGTAGAACGGGATGGTGGGGCCGTCGGCGACCGCCGCGATCCCGGCGAGGTCCGTGAGCAGGCCGTCCCGCAGCCGCTCGACGTGCGCCGAGTGCGAGGCGTAGTCCACCGGCAGCAGCCGCTTGCGGATCCCCTGCGCCTCGGCGGCCTCCAGCAGCGTCCGCAGCTGCGCCGGGTCGCCGCTGACGACGATCGAGGACGGGCTGTTCACGGCCGCGATCGAGACCTCCGGATAGTTCGCGAGCAGCAGTCGGCCGCGCTCCGCCGACACGGCCAGCGAGGCCATCCCGCCGCCGCCCGAGAGGTCGATCAGCGCCTTGGACCGCAGCGCGACGATGCGCGCGCTGTCCTGCAACGACAGCGCCCCGGCGACGTGCGCGGCGGCGATCTCGCCCTGCGAGTGGCCGATCACCGCCGCCGGGTGCACGCCGTACGACTGCCAGAGCTTCGTCAGCGCGATCATCAGGGCCCAGAGAGCGGGCTGCACGACGTCCACCCGGTCGAAGGTCAGCGTGGGCTCGTCAGGGGTCTGCCGCAGGACGTCGAGCAGGTGCCAGTCCGTGTACGGATACAGCGCCGCGTCGCACTCGGCGATGGCCTGCGCGAACACCAGGTTCGCGTCGAGCAGGTCCGCGCCCATGCCGGCCCACTGGCCGCCCTGGCCCGGGTAGACGAACACGAGGTCCGTGCTCCCCGGCCGCACGACGCCCTGGACCAGGTTCGCGGCGTTCGTCCCCTCGGCCAGCGCGCGCAGTCCGTCGGCGAGCCGCTCGGAGTCCTCGCCGAGCACGACGGCGCGGTGGCTCAGCGCGGCCCGGCGCCGCAGCGCCGCGCCGACCGCCCGCGGCCGCGCGGCCAGGCCGGCGTTCGCGGACAGGCTCCGCTCGAGCCGCCGCGCCTGCTCGCGCAGCGCGCCCGCGCTGCGCGCCGACAGCAGCCAGGCGCCGTCGTCCGCTAGTGGGGCGTCGGGCTCGGCGGCCGGTTCGGCCTCGGGAGCCTGCTCGAGGATCAGGTGCGCGTTCGTGCCCGAGATGCCGAACGAGGAGACGGCCGCGCGGCGCGGGTGCTCGCGGACGGGCCACGGCTCGGACTCCGTCAGCAACCTGAGCTTCCGGTCGTCCCAGTCGATCTTGGGGGAGGGCTCCTCGGCGTGCAGGGTCTTGGGCAGCACGCCCGCCTGGAGCGCGAGCACCATCTTCATCACGCCCGCGATGCCCGCGGCCGCCGTGGTGTGCCCGAGGTTCGACTTGATCGAACCCAGATACAGCGGCCGGCCCTCCGGGCGCTCGCGGCCGTACGTGGCCAGCAGCGCCTGCGCCTCGATCGGGTCGCCGAGCGCGGTGCCGGTGCCGTGTCCCTCCACCACGTCGACGTCGTCGAACGTGAGTCCCGCGTTGGCCAGTGCCTGCGCGATCACCCGCTGCTGCGACGGGCCGTTCGGCGCGGTCAGCCCGTTGCTCGCGCCGTCCTGATTCACCGCACTGCCCCGGATCACCGCGAGCACCGGATGCCCGTTGCGCTGAGCGTCCGAGAGCCGCTCCAGCAACACCAGGCCCGCGCCCTCGCCCCAGCCGGTGCCGTCCGCCGACGCCGAGAACGCCTTGCAGCGGCCGTCGGCCGCCAGCCCCTGCTGCTGGCTGAAGCCCATGAACGACACCGGGGTCGCCATGACCATGACGCCGCCGGCCAGCGCGAGCGAGCATTCGCCGCGGCGCAGCGCTTGGACCGCGAGGTGCAGCGCGACGAGGGAGGAGGAACACGCGGTGTCGACGC
>DASTAE010000349.1:0-27284 GCA_035712985.1 Actinospica sp. | reverse complement strand
CAGCGCGTATACGGCCACGGCGATGCTCGGGATGGCCGTCTCGCGGCCGATGCTCAAGCACCTCGGTGCGACCGGGATTCCGATGACGCAGGTGGAGAACGCTTCGGCGTCGGGATCCTCGGCGTTCCGCCTGGCGTGCATGGACGTCGCGGCCGGGACGAGCGACGTCTCGCTCGTGCTCGGGGTCGACAAGCCGAGCGCCGCCGCGATCACGGCGACGAAGACGGGAGTCGTGGCGTCGGCCGCCGATCGGGTGTCGCTGATCACCCATTTCGCCCTGCTGGCCGACGAATACATGCACACGTACGGCGCAACGCGCGAGCAGTTGGCGGCCGTTGCGGTGAAGAACTACTCCAACTCGGCGCTCAACCCCAACGCGCATCGGCGCACGGCCTACAGCCTCGACGAGGTACTGGCCGGCCCGGCGATCTCGGGGGTTCTGACGCGCCTACAGTGCTGCCCGATCGGCGAGGGCGCGGCGGCGGTGCTCGTGGTCTCGGACGACGCCATCGACGAATCGGGGCTCGACCGGTCACGATGCGTCCGCGTGCTCGCCTCCGTGCAGCGCAGCGAGGAGCTCTACGGATCCAAGAGCTTCGACGCCGAATTGACGCGCGCGACGACAGAGCTCGCGTACCGGCAGGCCGGGATCTCGCCGGACGATCTGGACCTCGTCGAGATGCACGACGCGTTCTCCGTCGAGGAGCTGCAGTACCTCGAGGCGATGGGCTTGGCCGGCGAGGGGCAGGCCGCCATCGCTCTCGCTGCGGGACATTTCTCGCGCGGGGGGCGCGTCGCGGTGAACACGTCCGGCGGTCTGCTCGGCGCTGGACACCCGATCGGGCCAACGGGAGTCGGCCAGATCGGCGAGATCACGATGCAGATCCGGGGCGAGGCCGGCGCCCGGCAGCATCCCGGCGCGCGGACCGGGCTGGCCCACATGGTCGGACTCGGCGCGGTGTGCGTCGTGTCGGTGCTCCAGCGCGAACCGTCCGCTCAGGGGTGATCGGGCTGATCGTCGAGGACCACGCCGCGCCAGCGCAGCACCTCGAGCGCGGCTCCGACCGCGACCGCATCCTGCGCGAGCGGGCGGGGGAGCAGGCGGTCGGCCTGGGCCAGCCTGCGCAGCAGGGTATTGCGATGGATGTAGAGCGTCTGCGCGGCGCGTGACACGTTGCACTGCTCCGCGAGGTACCGGCGCACGGATTCGGTCAGCTCCGGGCCGGCGTCGGCGAGGTCGCCGAGGACGCGGTGGACGAACTGGTCGGCGCGTTCGAGGTCGGCCGTGAGCAGCGCGACGAGCTCGACCTCGGCGTGCGTGGCCAGCCGGGTCGGCGAGGCCAGCCGGGCGAGCATGCGCTGCACGGTGAGCGCGTCGAGGTGGGAGCGGCGGAAGCCGTCGAGGCCCTCGCCGGTGCTGCCGACCGCGATCCGCACCTGCCGTACAGCGGCCGCGCCCATCGCCTCGCGCAGCTTGGCGGGGTCGGGGCCGCCGTGCACCCACACCCAGCGGGTCGCGGCGCTGGCCAGCACGCTCAGCGGGCGCGGGTCCCCGGCGCACGCGCCGATCAGCTCGACGGCGCGGTCGAGCGCGCCGAGGTCGGCGCGCGGTTCGTCGCACCAGACGACGGCCGCCGTCTGCCGCCCGGCGAGCCGGTAGCCGAGCCGCTGCTCGGCGCGGAAGCGCGGGATCGGGGCGCCGTCCAGCAGCAGGCTGACGGTCTCCCGGCGCTCGGCGTGCGTGCCCTGTGTCAGTTCCTCGCGCTCGCGGGCGATGACCTCGGTGAGGTGCCTGATCGTGTCGTCGACGAAGTCGGTGATCGAGCGGCAGGAGATGTCGAGCAGTTCGCGCAGCTCCTCGGGATCGCTCGTCAGCGCCAGGCAGATCTGGATCCAGCGGCGCAGGGCCACGTTCTGGCCCGCGCGGTACGAGTCGAGCGCCGACTCGTTCAGGCCCCGGCGCACGAGGTCGCGCGCGAGCGCCACCGGCACCTCGCCCTCGTTCGCCCGCACCCGCTCGCCCGGGCGGCGCACGTTCGCCGAGGCCCACGCGAGCAGGTTGCTACGGTTGGCCCGGCGGGTCGCCGCGGCGAGCACCGGATCCTCGGCGATCTGGGAGCGCTGCGGCCCGGAGAGCGTGGCGGCGTCGAGCTCGTCGAGCCAGGCGGAGGGCGGGTCGAGCACGAGCCGCGCGCCCTCGCGGATCAGCTCGCGCACCCGCTCGGACGGCGGTTCCCAGGTCATGCGTCCAGACTACGTCCGCGGTGGTGCAAACTGCTGTACAGGGCTGAATCTGCGGTGCACAATGCCCCTGGAGTGCCGGGCCCCGGGTTGCGACGATGACCGCATGTCTTCGATCGCCACCGATGCCGATACGGACTCGACCGCCACGGACTCGCTCGACGTCCTCATCGTCGGCGCCGGGATCTCCGGCCTCGGCGCCGCGTACTACCTGCAGCGGGACCATCCGCACCGCAGCTACGCGATCCTCGAGGCGCGTCCGGCCCTCGGCGGCACCTGGGACCTGTTCCGCTATCCCGGCATCCGCTCGGACTCCGACCTGCACACCTTCGGCTTCGAGTTCAAGCCGTGGCGGGACGAGGACGCGATCGCCGACGGCGGCAAGATCCTCGCCTACCTGCGCGAGACGGCCGCCGAGCACGGCATCGAGGAGCACATCCGCTTCCACACGAAGGTGCTCGCCGCCTCGTGGTCCACGGCCGAGGCCCGCTGGACCGTGCAGATCGAGCGTGCCGACACCGGTGAGCGTTCCACGCTGACCTCCCGCTGGCTCTTCTGCGCTGCGGGCTACTACCGGTACGACGAGGGGTTCACCCCGCACTTCGAGGGCCGCGAGCGCTTCGCCGGGCAGATCGTCCACCCGCAGCACTGGCCCGAGGACCTCGACTACGCCGGCAAGCGCGTCGTCGTCATCGGCAGCGGCGCGACCGCCGTCACGCTCATCCCGGCGATGGCGGACGCCGCCGAGCACATCACGATGCTTCAGCGCACGCCGACGTACATCATGCCGGTGCCCAAGCAGGACAAGATCGCCAACGGCATCGTGAAGCTGTTCGGCCAGGAGCGCGGATACGCGATCACGCGGCGCAAGAACATCGCGCAGCAGCAGGCGATCTGGCGGTTCTGCCAGAAGCACCCGAACGCGGCGCGCAAGCTGATCCGCCGCATCAATGCCCGCATGCTCCCGGACGGCTATCCCGTCGACGAGCACTTCAACCCGCCCTACGGTCCGTGGGACCAGCGGCTGTGCGCCGTGCCCGACGGAGACCTGTTCCGCGCGATCAGCAAGGGCAAGGCCTCGGTCGTGACCGACCGGATCGAGACCTTCACCGAGCACGGGATCGAGCTCGCCTCGGGACGCGAGCTCGAGGCCGACATCATCATCACCGCGACCGGCCTCAACGTGCAGGCCATGGGCGGCATGACGTTGGCCGTGGACGGAGAGACCGTCTCCCTCGCCGACTCCGTCGCGTACAAGGGGATGATGCTCAGCGGCGTGCCCAACTTCGCCTACTCCATCGGCTACACGAACTCCTCGTGGACGCTGAAGGTCGGGCTGCTGTGCGAGCACTTCTGCCGTCTGCTCACGCACATGGACGCGCACGGGTACGACGTGGCGCGCCCGGTCGTGGCCAACGCGCAGATGCCGTTGCGTCCCTTCCTCGACTTCGGCGCCGGCTACATCCAACGCGTCCTCGATCAGTTGCCGCGGCAGGGCGACAGCGCGCCGTGGCTGACCTCGATGGACTACAAGGGGGACGTCAAGCTGCTGCGCAGTCTCCCGGTCGAGGACACGCAGCTCCAGCTGACTTCCGCCGACGCCGTCGTTCCGGCGAAGATGGGTTCGTGACAGTGAACGCACTCGACTGGCAGCCCGACTCTCTCGAGGGCTACCGGCAGCACGTCTTCGAGCTCGGCGACGATCCGGACGGCGAGGGCCGGATCGCGGCCGTGCTGGTCCGCCGCGAGCCGACGTCCTCCGCCGGGGAAGTGCCGGTCCGGGGCGCGGTGCTGTACGTGCACGGCTTCTCCGACTACTTCTTCCAGACCGAGCTCGCGGACTTCTTCGCCGAGCGCGGCCTCGCCTTCTACGGGCTCGACCTGCGTAAATGCGGGCGCGGGCTGCGGCCGAAGCAGACCGCGCACTACGTCTCCGACCTCGCGCTCTACGACGAAGAGCTCGAACTCGCCCTCGCGGCGATCGCCGAGGAGCACCCCGGCGCCCCCGTGCTGCTCGCCGCGCACTCGACCGGCGGCCTGGTCCTGCCGCTCTGGGTCGCCCGTCGCGCCGCCCGCGGCTCCGTCGCGCCGGTGGCCGGGTTGCTGCTCAACAGCCCGTGGTTCGACCTGCAGGGTTCGCCCGCGCAGCGCGGCGTGATGACGCAGGCGCTGCGGGTCCTGGCCAAGGCGAGCCCGCACCGGGTGATCAAGGCGCCGCCCGGCGCGTACGGCGGCACGCTGCATGTGAGCGGCACCGGCGAGTGGGAGTTCGACCTCGCGCTCAAGCCGCTCGAGGGCTTCCCGGTCACGATCGGCTGGCTCAACGCGGTCCGCCGAGCCCACGCCGCGCTGCACCGCGGCCTGGAACTCGGCGTCCCGTCGCTGATCCTCCGCTCGGACAAGACGCACTTCTCGCGCCGTTACTCGGAGCTGAGCGAACGCGCCGACCTGGTTCTCGACGTCGCCCAGATCGCCCGCTGGGCCGGCTGCCTCGGCGGCGAGACCACGATCGTCCCCGTCGCGGGCGCCCGGCACGACGTCTTCCTCTCGCTGCCCGAGGTGCGCAAGCGCGCCTACGACGTGGTCGACGACTGGCTGGCCCGCCACCCGATGACGGCGGACGCCTGAGCCGCGGTGCTCACTGCCTCCCCGGCAGCATCGAAAGCGCCTGCGAGCGCTGGGCGACCAGTTCGTCGTACGTTCCGTCCCGCTCGGCCCAGCGGTGCATCAGGACGCCCTGCACGAGGATCTCGTGCGGGGTCGGCTCGGTCTTGAGCAGGTCGAGGACCTCCGCGACGAAGGCGTCGAGCTTGAGGGCGTGGGGATTGCGGGCCTCGTGCTCGGGGGTGACGGCCACGGCCGGGGGAACCAGTTCGGCCACGTCGACGCCGGTGCCGGCCAGTTGGGCGCGCAGCGCCTCGGAGTAGGCGTGGATCGCGGCCTTGGAGGCGGCGTAGGTGGGCATCGGCGGGAAGGGGAGGAAGCCGATGCCCGAGGTGACGGTGATGATCGTGCCGCTGCCCCGTGCGATCAGGTGCCCGGTGAACGCGTCGATGACCCGGATGGTGCCGAGCACGTTCGTGTCGATGGTCTGCTGCGTGATGGCGAAGTGCGCCGGATCGCGCAGGTCTTCGAGGAGCAGGACGCCGGACATGGTCACGACCGTGTCCACGTCCGGGTGGGTCTTGAGGATCTCGTCGCGGGCTCGGTCGACGCTCTGCTGGTCCGTCACGTCGATCTGGACCGTGGCGAGGCCTTCGGCGGCGATCTCCTCCAGGAGTTCGGCGCGGCGGCCGCCGACGATGACGGTGCTGCCGGCCGCGGTGAGGCGTCGGGCGAGTTCCAGGCCGATGCCCGAGGTGGCGCCCGCGATGAAGACGGTGCGGTTCGTGATGTCCATGCCCCCAGGTTCGGCGCCCGCGACGCCGATAGGCAGTACCCCGGTTGTCCGGGGTACTGCCAGGGCCACGCTCCGCGGCGCCTCGCTCAGGCGGCGGCCTTGACCGCGGAGATGTCCAGCACGAGCTTGACCTTCTCGCCGATCAGCACGCCGCCGGTCTCCAGGGCCGCGTTGTAGGTCAGGCCCCAGGCGGTGCGGTCGACGGTGGTGCCGCCCTCGAAGCCGGCCCGGTCGGCGCCGTACAGGTCGGTCGCCGCACCGGTGAACTCGAGGTCCAGGCTGACCGGACGGGTCACGTCCTTGATGGTCAGGTCGCCGTGCAGGCGGTAGGTGTCCTCGCCGACCTCCTCGGCGGAGGTGGAGCGGAAGGTGATCTCCGGGTAGGTCTCGGCGGCGAAGAAGTCGCCGGTGCGCAGGTGCTCGTCGCGCTGGGCCTGGTTGGTGTTGATGCTGGCCACCTTGATCACGAGCTCGGCGGTGGACTTCGACGGGTCGCTGCCGTCGAGGTGCAGCTTGCCCTCGTACTCGTCGAACTCGCCGCGCACGTTGGTGACCATGGCGTGCCGCACCGCGAAGCCGATCTTGCTGTGCGCGGGGTCGATCGTGTAGTCGCCGGTCAGGTGCGAGAGGTCCTTGTCCACCGCGGGCTCGGCGGTGGCGACGGCGGTCTCGGACTCGTTCTTGCGGTTGAACAGGCTCATGATCGGCTCCTCGATCGAGATCGTTTAATCTTCAACTACATGGGGAACCCTAGCGCAAGTAAGTTGAAGCTTCAAGTACGCTCCGCCGAACGGGTGAGATCCGTCGGGGAGCGGCGGAAAGCCGCGGGGTCGGCGATCCGAAGACCGCCGACCCCGCAGACCGGTGCCGAGGTGAGCTAGCTGCCGTAGACCTGCAGCTCCGACAGCTGCCCGGCCGGCCAGCCGGTGTTGCCGGTGAACGTCAGCTTCACATAGCGCACGTTCGCGCCGGTGAACGTGATGCCGGCCGTGTTACCGGTGGACGGGTCGAAGGTGTAGCCCTGCGACGCCGCGAGCGTGGTGTAGTTCGTGCCGTCGGTGCTGCCCTGGACGGTGATGGTCTGGGTGCGCGTGGCCCACGCCGAGGACGGGGGCAGGTCCATCACGATCCGGCCGACGGTGGTCGACGCGCCCAGGTCCACCTGGAACCACTGCGGGAACGCGTTGTCCGCGCTCTCCCAGTAGGAGTTGGTGTTGCCGTCGACGGCGTTCGCTGGGACGTAGGTCTGCGTGTAGCCGCTGGCGGTGACCGGCTGGTTCAGGGCCAGGTTGGTGTTCGTGCTGACGCCGGTGCCAGAGAGCGCGACGCTCAGCGGGCTGCTCGGCGCGCTGCTGGCCACCGAGAGGGTGCCCGAAGCCGAGCCAGCGGCGGTCGGCGCGAACCTCACGCTGACCGTGCACGAGGCGCCCGCTGCGATGGAGCCGCCGCAGGTGTTGGTCTCGGAGAACGCGCCGGAGGCGCTGACCGACGACACCGAGGCCGCGGTCGCGCCCGGGTTGCTGACCGTGACGGACTGCGCGGCGCTGGTCGAGCCGACGTTCTCGTTGCCGAAGGACAGGCTCGACGGGGAGGCCGTCAGCGCGCTGCCGTTGTTCGTCGAGGAGCCGCCGGGGAAGATCTGGAACTCGGACAGCTGCGCCGCGCTCCAGCCGGTGTTCGCGGTGAGGCTCAGCCGCACGTAGCGGGCGCTGGTCCCGGTGGGCAGGCTGATCGTCACCGTGTTCCCGGAGGACGGGTTGAACGTGTAGCCGGTCGAACCGACGATCGTCGGGTACGAAGTCCCGTTCGTGCTGCCGAGCACGGACAGGGTCTCGGTCCGGGTGGCCCACGCGGAGGACGGCGGCAGATCGAGGGTGATCGAGCCGATCGACTGGGTCGTGCCGAGGTCGACGGTCAGCGTCTGCGGGTAGCCGGCGCCGTCGGTGCTCTCCCAGTAGGTGCTGGAGTCGCCGTCGTTCGCGTTCGAGGCGACGTACGTCTGCGTGGAGCTGCTCGCGGTGATCGGCTGGTTCAGTGCGAGGTTCGTCGTTGACGTGACGCCGGTGCCGGAGAGCGCGACCGTCAGGGGGCTGCCGGGGGCGCTGGTGGCCACTGACAGGGTTCCGGTCTGCGGTCCGCCGCTGGTGGGCGCGAAGGTGACGTTGACCGTGCACGAGCCGCCCGCGGCGATGGAGCTGCCGCAGTTGTTCGTCTGCGTGTACTGGCCGGTGACGCCGATCGAGGAGACCGAGGCCGCGCTCGAACCGGGATTGTTGATCGTCACCGCTTGCGCCGCGCTCTTGCTGCCCGAGTTCACGTCGCCGAAGCTCAGGGACGTGGTCGACGCGGTGAGCGAGCCGGCCTGGACCGGGTTCGGGAAGGAGGTGAGCACCGGCGTGGTGCTCCAGCCGGAGTTACCGCTGCCCAGGTTGAAGGTGTAGGCGCCCGCGACGTTGCCCGGGTAGCTGTTGTTGTACGCGCCCGCGACGCCGATGCCGCTCGCCGTCAGGCCGCTGACACTCGCCGCGCCGGTCGTCTCGGCCTGCATCACGGTCGTGCCGGTGTTCTGCACGTTCACGTTGCTGATGTTGACGCCCGTGATCGTGTTTCCGGTGCCCGCGCCCGCGACGAACTCGAAGGCCTCGTAGGGGCTGTCGAGGATCGCGCCGCCGCTGTAGTTGACCGTCACATTGCTGAACGAGGTGTCGTACGCGTCGAACTGGACGGCGCCCATCGGGTGCGACCAGTTCGGGTTGTACGCGCCGGTCCGTATCAGGTAGTTGCCGGAGACCGTGATGGTCCCGGACAGCGGGCTGAACGGCTGCAGGAAGGCCTCGTTCGAGATGTCGATGCCGCTGCCGAGCGGTTCGGTGTCGGCGACGACGTTGTTCGAGATGGTGTTGTTCGAGCCGCCGTAGTCGGCGATGCCGTTGGCCAGGGAGGGCTGGACGATGGTGTTGTTCGCGAAGGTGATCCCGGAGTCGGCGCTCGGATACGACCAGATCGCCAGGCTGTCGTCACCGGTGTTGCGCAGGAAGTTGTTCCTCACCGTGCAGTTGGTGCCGTTGCCGTTGAAGTTCACGCCGTCCGCGTCGGTGGACTCGATGACGCTGTTCTCCAGGGTGCAGTTGCTGTTGCCGTACTGGAGCCAGAACCCGACGTTCGTGTCCTGGATCCACAGGCCGTTGACGGTCCAGCCGTTGCCGAGCGAGCCGTCGATCGCGTTCGCCGTGCTGTCGTCGTGCCGGCCGACGGTCGAGCCGAGGATCGCGAAGCCGCTGAGGTTGACCGCCCCGGAGTCCGCCGAGGTGTTGTCGATCAGCTCGTTGGCCTTGATCTGCGAGTACCAGTCGCCCGCGCCCTCGATCGTGCCGTTGGTGATGTTGAGGTGGCCGCTGACGCTGAAGGTGCCGCTCGGGATCCACACCGCCTCGCCGGCCGCGTTGGCCGCCGAGATCGCGCTGTTGAAGGCGTTCGTCGCGTCGGCCGCGCCGGTCGGGTCCGCGCCCTCGCTGACCACGGAGACCGTGTTCGCGGGCTGGGTCGCGGCGGCGGCCACGTTGTAGAAGTCGGCGACGTCGATCGTGTACGGCGTGGCCGTGTCGCTCGAGCCGACCTGGAACTTGACCGTGGTGCCGGCCTGGTAGGTCTGGCCGAGCATCATCCGGACGTCGTCGTACAGCTTGTGGGTCTGGCTGCCGGTGATGCCGCCGGTCGATATGTAGCTGTATGCCGAGGTCAGCGAGAGTTCCTGGCTGAGCTTGGTCCCGTTGACATAGACCGAGAGCGTGCCCGAACTGCCCTGCGGCACCGCGTAGTGCAGGTCGAAGGCGTTCGCCGCGCTGGTCAGCGTGAACTGCACGTACTGGCCCTGCGACGCGAGCTGGACGGCCTCGCGGCCCGAGGCCTCGGTGGCCAGCGCGCCCTGGGTGAAGGAGGGGCCGATGATCGAGCCGTTGGTGGCGGCGGCCTCGGCCTCGTACTCGGTGAACGGGACGCTCGCACCCACCCCGCTCGGCACGTTGAACGGCGACTGCGCCCAGTACGGCGGGGTGCCCGCGGCGGCGGACGCGGAGCCGGCGAGGACCACGCCGGGCAGGGTGAACAGCGCGGTGGCGGCGGCCAGCGCGAGCGCGGTCAGCCGCCTGCGGCGCCCGGGCGGTCTGACGGGAGCCGGAAGTTTCGGGGACATCGGTGTCCTGAACCTTTCGTCGGGGGAGGTGCACGCGGCGAGGGTGGGTGAGGGTGCTGCCGCGGAGCGTAGAACTTCCGATACATGACCGCAATATCAGCAAGGAAGTTTCGGAATTTTCGCAAGAAGATCTGCAAGAACTTGCGAGCGCAGGGGCTCGCGGCGCGGTCGGCTAGTTGCGCGCGGCGAGCCGCTCGACCGCCGCCGCGACGATGCCCGGGTCGCTGATCAGCGTCAGATGCCGCGCGTCCGGGATCAGGATCGGTGCGGGCGCCCCGATCCGGGCGGCGGTCTGCGCGGCCGAGCCCGGCGCGTACTCGGGATCGTCCGCGCCGTAGACCACCGATTTCGGCATCGGCAGCGCCGCCAGCCGCTCCTGGTCCGCGACCGGAACCGAGGGGATCCCGGTCCCGAGCACGGCGTACGCCGCGGCCTCGGCGCCCGGAACCTGGAACGGCCGCCGCCACTGGTCGACGCCCGCCTCGCTCAGCGCGGGGCAGCGCGGGCCGCACGCCGCGGCGTAGATCGCCCGGATGAGGTCGTCGGAGCGCAGCACGAGGCGCAGCAGCGTCGTGCGATAGGGCTGCGGAATCCAGGACGCGTCCGCGCGTCCGCCGCTGGTGTCCCGCCCCCCGTCCGCCGTGCCGCTGAGCGGAAGCGCGTCGCCGTCCAGGAACATCACGCCGCCGACCTCGCCGGGCGCCGCCAAGGCCACGGCCGCCGCGACCGCCGCGCCGCTCGAATGCCCGACCACGATCGGCCGCCGCAGATGCATGGCGCGAATGAAGTCGAGCGTCTGCCGCGTCAGATGCGCGGTGTCGTACGGCGCGACCCGCTGCGTGTACCCGTAGCCGTCGAGATCGATCGCATAGACCCGATGATCCCGTGCGAGAACCTGAGCCGTCGCCGCCCACGTATCGGCCGACTCGACGAACCCGTGCAGCAACAGGATCGGCGTCCCCGACGTCCCCCATTCGCGGTAGCGCGTGGAGATATCACCCGTCTGCACGTACGTCAGCCCGGCCGGATAAGGCTCCGTGGCCTGAGTAGCCCGGTTGTACACGAAGCTGAACCCCGTGAACGCGACCACGCACACCACCGCCGCGACCAAGCATTGCCGCACCACCCGCCGCAGCCCGCTGCGAGGCCTACCCCACCCCCGGCCCGGACCCTGTCGCCGGACATCGCCGATCGAGGGTTCCTGAGGCGCTGCCATGATGAGACCCAAGCCTACCCGGCACCGGTTCCGGACGATCGCCCGGTCCGGCTCCGCAGCCATTCGGCGACGGCCTCGAAGTCAGCCCCCGTCAACCCCGCCTCGGGTTTCGTCCGATAGAGCAGCGCGGGCGCGCAGTGATGCGCCGCGACATACTCCTCATCGCGCCACGTCGGCTCGTCGTCGAACCAGACGAAGGGGCGGCCGGCGGCGTGGGCCACGAGGGTCCGGGTCTTCCAGCACAGCGCGTCGTCGACGAAGTCGTCATCCCAGACGGGTAGGTCGACGACCGGAAGCCGCGGTAGACCGAGCAACGGCCCGATCACGTCGTTGGCCTCGTCCATCCAGGCCGTCGCCCACCACGGTTCGCCGCCGAGGGCGAGCAGGCTCGGCCCGAGGCGGCGGTCCATGCGGGCGAATTCCGGGTAGTCGCCGGCTGCGCCGAACGGGAGCAGGGTGCCGTCCACGTCGACGTAGATCAGCGGAGGAATACCCCCTTGGGGTATAAGGTTGGGTCCGGAGCCGGGCCGCGGAGCGCGAGGGGAGTCGACCATGCATGCGATTGTGCACGCTCTGGCCATCACGGGATCGATGACCTGGGAGATCACCTGGGCGCTGATCCTGGGGTTCGGGCTGTCGGCGGTGGTGCAGGCGGTGGTGCGCAAGAGCACCGTGGCGCGGGTGCTGGGGGATGATCGGCCGCGGACTTTGGCGGTCGCCTCGCTGCTGGGGGCGGCTTCGTCGTCGTGTTCTTATGCGGCGGTGGCGTTGGCGCGGTCGCTGTTCCGGAAGGGGGCCGACTTCACGACGGCGATGGCGTTCGAGATCGCTTCGACGAACCTCGTCGTGGAGCTCGGGGTGATCCTGGCGCTGCTGATGGGGTGGCAGTTCACGCTGGCCGAGTTCACCGGCGGTCCCTTGATGATCGTGGTGCTGGCGCTGCTGTTCCGGCTGTTCCTGCGCGAGCGCCTGCTGCGGCGGGCGCGGGAGCAGGCGGAGCGCGGGGTGGCGGGCTCGATGGAGGGGCACGCGGCGATGGACATGTCGGTGGGCGGCGAAGGGTCGTTCCTGCGCCGGCTGCTGTCGCGGCGCGGGTTCACATCGGTGTCGCACGTGTTCGTGATGGAGTGGGCGGCGATCCTGCGCGACCTGGTCGTGGGGCTGCTGGTGGCCGGCGCGATCGCGGCGTGGGTGCCGGACTCGTTCTGGCGCGGGTTCTTCATCACCGGCCATCCGCTGCTCGCGAAGATCTGGGGGCCGCTGGTCGGCCCGCTGGTCGCGGTCGTCTCGTTCGTCTGCTCGATCGGCAACGTGCCGCTCGCTGTGGTCCTGTGGAAGGGCGGCATCAGCTTCGGCGGCGTGGTCGCGTTCATCTTCGCCGACCTGCTGATCGCGCCGATCCTCTCGATCTACCGCAAGTACTACGGCCTGCGCATGGCCGCCTTCCTCGGCGCCACGTTCTACGTCGCGATGGTCGTCGCGGGCTACGTCGTCGAGTTCGTCTTCGGCGGTCTCGGTCTGATCCCGTCCCAGTCCGCCGCGAAGATCCCCGACCAGGGTCTGAGCTGGAACTACACGACCTTTCTCAACATCGCCTTCCTGCTTCTCGCGGCCGTGCTGGTGATCCGCTTCCTGCGGACCGGCGGAATGGCGATGCTCCGGATGATGGGCGGCGAGCCGGAGGCCGAGCACGACCACGAGCACCCCGGGCACGAGCATGCCGGACACGAGCACCCCGGCCACGAGCACGCCGGGCACGAGCACCACCATGAAGCGGGATAGTTTAAAGTTGTACTAACTGAGCCGATCCCGAGGAGGCAGTCATGAGCGGGAAGCTGACCGTCGAGCGCACGATGGGCCGGGTCGGCGACCGCACCCGGCTCGGGCCGGATCAGCAGGTCGACGACAAGGCGATCGTGATCATGCCGAGCGATCCGGCGCTGACCGATCCGTTCCTGGTGATGGCGGAGGACTGGTTCTCCTCGCCCGGCTTCGAGTGGCATCCGCACCGCGGCCTCGAGACGGTCACCCTCGTGCTCGACGGGGTGCTGGAGCACGGCGACAACCTCGGGCACGCGGGCGCGATCGAGCCGGGGGAGGTGCAGTGGATGACGGCCGGGCACGGGATCATCCACCGCGAGCTCGCCTACCGCGACGAGCACGCGCACACGCTGCAGCTCTGGCTGAATCTGCCTGCCGCGAAGAAGCTGACGCCCTCGCGGTACCAGGATCTGACGCGGGCCACGATGTCCCGGCTCACGGCACCGGGCGTCGTGATCGACGTGCACGCGGGGACCGTCGGCGGGGTGAGCGGTCGCGCGGAGACCCATCAGTCGGTTCAGGGTCTTGTGGCGACCATTGATCCGCAGGCCTCGTACGACCTGGCCGTGCCCGCCGAGCATCGGCTGTTCGCCTATGTGTTGAGCGGGGCCGCGATCCTCGGCGACAAACGCGTCGTGGCCGGGCAGATCGGGTGGTCGGATCCGGTCGGCGCCGAGGGCTCGACCTCACTGCGGCTGGCGGCGGCGCCGGACGCGGACCAGCCTGCGCGGATCATGGTCTACAGCGGCACGCCGCTGCGCGAGCCGGTGGCCTTCGGCGGCCCGTTCGTGATGAACCACGAGGCTGAGATCCATCAGGCGTATCAGGAGTTTCATTCGGGGGCGTTCGGGGCCGTGCCGCGCACGGCGCGGCTGGCCTACGACCGCTGACGGCGCTCGGCGCCCTCGCCGGAATCGGTCCGGGCGCGCGCACGCGTCCCGGCTACCGGACGTCCTCGCCCGAGGTGACGATCATGGAGCGCACCTGCGCGTAGCCCGTGAGGATCCGCACGTCGGCCGCGGTCGCCCGGCCCGCCGGGGAGTCGAACGCGGCCCGCAGGTCCTCGGGCGTGTCCCACTCGAGCTCGGCGATCTGGAAGTACGTCTCGCCGCGAACGGGCCGCGCGTCGCGGCTGATCAGGTAGCGGCGCAGGCCCGGAAGCTCGCGCGCCAGCGGGATGTGCACCTCGCGGTAGTGCCGGTCGAAGGCCTCGACGTCGGTCGGGGTCTCCCAGAGGACGATGAAACGGGCGGTCATGGACCTACTCCCATCGGGGGTTGCCGTCGATACACCCGTACGTACCGGCGGCACCCGCCGCACTCATCGCTCGAAGTCCCGCAAAACCTCGGGGTCCGCGAAGACGAGGTTGCCGGTGATCAACCCGCCGGCGACCGTGAAGACCTGGAGGCTGTGCGCTCGCCGCCCGCCTCCGGGCCGCGGCGGGTAGGCCAGGAAGGCGGGTTGGCCGTTCGCGGTGACGGGGCGCGTGGTCCAGCCGGTGCCGCGCAGCTCGAAGAGCCGGTCCATGAAGCGGCCGTAGTCCTCGCGCCCGCGGATCCAGAGCGGGACCGGCGGCATCTCCATGATCGCCGCCTCCGCCAGCAGTCTGACCAGCGCGGGAACGTCCGCGGCCGCGAAGGCCCGCGCGTAGCGGTCGACCACGGCCCGCGCCTCGGGGTCACGCGGCTCCTCCACCTCCCCGAGCCCGTCGCCGTGCCGCGCGATCGTGGCGCGGGCCCGCTGCAGCGCGCTGTTCACGGCCGGGACCGTGGTCTCCAACTGCTCGGCGACCTCGGCCGCGGAGAAGTCCAGCACCTCGCGCAGCACGAGCACGGCACGCTGGCGCGCCGGAAGCATCTGCAAGGCCGCGACCAGAGCCAACCGAAGGTCGGCCCGCGCCTGCGGGTCGAAGCGCGCGTCCGGGAACGGCTCGAGCCACGGGATGTCGAACACCGGCGTGAGCGGCGCCCGCGGATCGGTGCTCGGCGCGCCCAGGCCAGACGGCAGGGCCCTCCGAGCACGGCCGTCCAGCGCGGTCAGGCAGACGTTCGTCGCGATGCGGTACAGCCACGTGCGCACCGACGCCCGGGAAGGGTCGTACCGGTCACGGGCCTTCCACGCCCGCAGCATCGTCTCCTGCACCAGGTCCTCGGCGTCGTGGAACGAGCCGAGCATCCGGTAGCAGTACGCGGTCAGCTCTCCCCGATGAGCCTCGAGATCCACGTTCCCATCATGCCCCACCGCGTCCACGTACGATGCTCGATGTGACGACCCGACCCAGCGAGGAGCAGCGGCTGCGCGACCTGGCCGTGCTGCGCCGCGTCAAGGACCGGATCGACCGGGAGTACGCGCAGCCGCTCGACGTCGAGGCCCTGGCCCGAGGCGCGCACATGTCGGCCGGCCACCTCAGCCGCGAGTTCAAGGCCGCGTACGGGGAGTCGCCCTACTCCTATCTGATGACGCGCCGCATCGAGCGTGCGATGGCGCTGCTGCGGCGCGGGGACCTGAGCGTGACCGACGTCTGCTTCGAGGTCGGCTGCTCCTCGCTCGGCACCTTCAGCACGCGCTTCGCCGAGCTGGTCGGCATGCCGCCGAGCGCGTACCAGAAGCAGGCCGCGGACGAGGCGGAGGGCATCCCCTCGTGCACCGCGAAACAGGTCACCAGACCGGTCAGGAATCGAGAAGCGGCCGGGTAGCCGCGCCTCTAGCATCGAGGCATGGACATCGACCTGACCATCAACGCGAGCTTCCTCCCGCACACCGACCCGGACGCCAGCCTGGCGTTCTACCGCGACACGCTCGGCTTCGAGGTCCGCAAGGACGTCCGCTACGGCGGCATGTGCTGGCTGACCGTCGGGCCGCCCGACCAGCCGAACACTTCCATCGTGCTCGCCCCGCCGGCCGCCGACCCCGGCGTGACCGAGGACGAGCGCCGCACCATCAACGAGATGATGGCCAAGGGGACCTTCGCGACCCTGCTGCTGGCCAGCCAGGACGTGGACGGCACCTTCGACCGTATCCAGGCGAGCGACGCCGAGGTGGTCCAGGAGCCCGTGGACCAGCCCTACGGCGTGCGCGACTGCGCCTTCCGCGACCCGGCGGGCAACCTGATCCGCATCCAGCAGGCGGGCTAGCCGCGGATGGCGACGAGGGCGAGGGCGCAGACCGCGGCGCACGACGCGATCCGGGTGCACGGCGCGCGCGAGAACAACCTCAAGGACGTCAGCGTCGAGATCCCGAAGCGCAGGCTGACGGTGTTCACCGGGGTATCGGGTTCCGGCAAGAGCTCGCTGGTCTTCGACACCATCGCGGCCGAGTCGCAGCGGCTGATCAACGAGACCTACAGCACCTTCGTGCAGGGTTTCATGCCGACGCTCGCCCGGCCCGAGGTGGACGTCCTCGAGGGGCTGACCACCGCGATCGTCGTCGACCAGCAGCGGATGGGCGCCGACCCGCGGTCCACGGTCGGCACCGCCACCGACGCCAACGCGATGCTGCGGATCCTGTTCAGCCGCCTCGGCACCCCGCACATCGGCTCCCCGAACGCGTTCTCCTTCAACGTCGCGTCGGTCAAGGCGACCGGCGCGATCACGGTCGAGCGCGGCGCCGGGACCAAGGCCGTCAAGGCGAGCTTCAGCCGCACCGGCGGCATGTGCCCGCGCTGCGAGGGACGCGGCAGCGTCACCGACATCGACCTCACCCAGCTCTACGACGCAGCGAAGACGCTGGCCGACGCCCCGTTCACGATCCCGAACTGGGGCGCGGACAACATCTTCAACTCGCGCATGTACGCCGAGTCGGGGTTCCTTCCCGCGGACAAGCCGATCGCCGAGTTCACCAAGAAGGAGATGAAGGAGTTCCTGCACGGCGAGGCGCGCCGGGTCAAGGTACAGGGCGTCAACGTCATGTTCGAGGGCCTGATCCCCAAGGTGCAGAAGTCGATCCTGTCCAAGGACCGCGAGGCGATGCAGCCGCACATCCGCGCGTTCGTGGACCGTGCGGTGACGTTCCAGACGTGCCCCGACTGCGACGGCACGCGGCTGAGCGAGGCGGCGAGATCCTCGAAGATCAAGGGAATCAGCATCGCCGACGCGTGCACGATGCAGATCAGCGATCTGGCCGAATGGGTCGGCGAGCTCGAGGAGCCCTCGGTCGCGCCGCTGCTCGCCTCGCTGCGCGAGACGCTCGAGTCCTTCGACGAGATCGGGCTCGGCTACCTGTCGCTCAATCGGCCGTCCGGCACGCTCTCCGGCGGCGAGGCGCAGCGCGTGAAGATGATCCGGCAGCTCGGCTCCTCGCTCACCGACGTCACGTATGTGTTCGACGAACCCACGATCGGCCTGCACCCGCACGACATCCAGCGCATGAACAGCCTGCTGCTGCGGCTGCGCGACAAGGGCAACACGGTCCTCGTCGTCGAGCACAAGCCGGAGACGATCGTCATCGCGGACCACGTCGTCGACCTCGGTCCCGGGGCCGGAACCGCGGGCGGCACAGTCTGCTACGAGGGCTCTGTGAAGGGTCTGCGGTCCAGCGGCACGATCACCGGCCGCCATCTGGATGACCGCGCGTCGCTCAAGGAGTCCACGCGTACTCCGAACGGCGCACTGAAGATCCGGGGAGCGAACGCGAACAACCTGCGGAACATCGACGTGGACATTCCGCTGGGGGTGCTCACGGTCATCACCGGCGTCGCCGGGTCCGGCAAGAGCTCGCTCGTGCACGGATCGATCCCGGCCGGTGAGGGCGTCGTGTCGATCGACCAGGGCGCGATCCGTGGTTCGCGGCGCAGCAATCCGGCCACATACAGCGGCGCGCTAGAACCGATCCGCAAGGCGTTCGCCAAGGTCAACGGCGTGAAGCCGGCGCTGTTCAGTGCGAACTCCGAGGGCGCGTGCCCGGTCTGCAACGGAGCCGGCGTCATCTACACCGACCTCGCGGTGTTCGCCGGCGTCGCGACGACCTGCGAGGAGTGCGAGGGCAATCGGTTCGACGCGTCCGTGCTCGAGTACAAGCTCGGCGGCCGCGACATCACCGAGGTGCTCGCGATGCCGGTCACCGAGGCCGAGCGGTTCTTCGCGGACGGTGAGGCGAAGACCCCGGCCGCGCACGCGGTTCTCAACCGCCTCGTGGACGTCGGCCTCGGCTACCTCACGCTCGGCCAGCCGCTCACGACGCTGTCCGGCGGCGAGTTGCAGCGCCTGAAGCTGGCCACGCACATGGCCGAGAAGGGCGGCGTCTACATCCTCGACGAGCCGACCAGCGGACTGCACCTCGCCGACGTGGACCAGCTGCTCGGCCTGCTCGACCGCATCGTCGAGTCCGGCAAGTCGGTCATCGTCATCGAGCACCACCAGGCGGTCATGGCGCACGCCGACTGGATCATCGACCTCGGCCCGGGCGCCGGCCACGACGGCGGCAGGGTCGTCTTCGAGGGGACGCCGGCCGATCTCGTCGCCAAGCGGTCCACGCTCACCGGCGAGCACCTGGCGGCGTACGTAGGGGTTACCCCCTAGATCTCCCGGCGTAGTCGAGGACGGCACTTCCGGTGGACGCTCAACCGCGCCGCCTTCCGTAGGTTCTCTTAAGGAAGGAAGGCGGCGCGGACGAGGGGCGACGGATGACCACCGGATTGATCACACACTTGATCTCGACGTATGGCTACTTCGCCGTGTTCGCGCTGATCGCGCTGGAGAGCGTCGGGATCCCGCTGCCCGGTGAGACGGCGCTGATCGCGGCGTCCATCTACGCGGGCTCGACGCACCACCTGAACATCCTCGCCATCGCGGCCGTCGCCTCGGCCGCCGCGATCATCGGCGACAACGGCGGCTACTGGCTCGGGCGGCGCGGCGGGGGAGCGCTCGTCGCCCGCTACGGCCACGTGGTCCGCCTCGACCAGCGCAAGCTCAAGGTGGGCCGGTACCTGTTCGCGCGGCACGGCGGCTCGGTCGTGTTCTTCGGCCGGTTCATCAGCGTCCTGCGCACCTACGCCGCGTTCCTGGCCGGGCTCAACCGCATGCCGCTGGGCCGCTTCGCGGTCGCCAACGCCGCCGGGGGAGTCGTCTGGGCCGCGGGCTACGCGGCCGCGGCGTTCGCGATAGGCAGCGCGGCCGCCTCGCTCGGCTCGCTGGTCACCCTCGTCGGGCTCGGCGTGACGACGGTGCTGACCGTCCTCGGCACGCTGCTGCTCCGCCGGCACATGGGCCGGCTCGAGGAGCGCGCCGAGGAGATGTTCCCCGAGGTCAGTATTCCTGAGCCTCACCTGACGCGAGATGCCGTCGGTCAGTGTCGGTGAGCCCGCCGAGCACACGCCCGTAGAGGCCGACGCCGGTCGGGTTGAGCAGGCCGTCGTGGATGTCCACGACGTGCTTCGGCCGGACCTCGCGCACGTAGTCGGCGGTCTCCGAGATCTTGGCCCACGGCGCGTTGATCGGCAGCAGCAGGGTCTCGACCGGCTGCTCGGGCACGGTCAGCGCGTCGCCGGGGTGGAAGACCGCGCCGTCGATCAGGTAGCCGACGTTCGTGATGCGCGGGATGTCCGGGTGGATGACGGCGTGCAGCTCGCCGTGCACCTGGATCTCGAAGCCCGCTACGCCGAACGAGTCACCGTGGCCGACGGTGTGCACCCGTCCGGGGTACGCGGCGGCCAGCTGCGCGGCGACTGAGGCGAGCGTCCACACCTGCGCGTCCGGGGCGGCGTCCAGCGCGGCCCGCACGTGCCCCTCGTCGAAGTGGTCCGGGTGCTCGTGCGTGATCAGCACGGCCGCGACCCCCTCGACCGCCCCGGCCTCGGTGAAGCCGCCGGGGTCGATGACGAGCGTCGGCCCGCCCTTGTCCAGCCGGATGCACGAGTGGCCCTGCTTGGTCAGCCGCACGATGCGCCGTCCTTCGTCTCGGGGATCGCCAGAACGATGATGGCGCGCCGGCGCGTGCCGCGCACCCCCTCCCGCCGTTCACCCTTCCGGGCGTGCGGGTCCAACCGATCGGCCCTGCGCAGGGTCATCGGTTCGACAGCGAGGGCATGGCACCCCAGCGCGCCGCGCTCCCGGTGCCGTCCGACGCACGCGAAAGGGGATTGCGAACCATGCCATCGCCGCCGAGCACCAACACCACGGACACCCGCCGCATACTCGCGTGCCGCCACGTGCGCGGGGAGATGCGCGAGCAGCCGGACGTGCTGGCCCGGCTGTCCCGGCACGTCGAGCACTTCGCGCGGCAGGTCGGCGCGCTGGCCGCGCGGCACGGCGGCTTCCGCGACGTCGTGTTCCTGGCGCCCGCGCGCACCCAGCCGGTCGCGATCCTCGGCCGGCACGCCGTCGCCGGGCGCCTCGGCCCGAAGGCCGGGCCGCCGCACGCGGAGGCCGCCGCGGGCCCGGAGGCGCTGCGGCGGCTGGTGATCGCGCTCTCGCCCTCCGGCGAGGACGAGCGGGTGCTCGCCCTCGCCCGGCGCGCCGTGGACGCCGGTTCCGCCGTGGTGACCGTGACGAACGACGCGGCCTCCCCGCTGGCCCGGCTGGACGCGCTCAACGTGGACATCGCCGCGGGCCTGGAACTGTCCGCCACGCCCACGAAGACCGTGACCGGCATGATGCTCGCCGTGCTGGCGCTCGTCGACGGCCTGCCCGACGCCGCCGGAGCCCCCGCCCCGCTCGCGATCCCGGCCACCGCCGCGGCCGTCTCCCGGGCCGTCGCCGAACTGCTCGCCGACCAGGGCCGGGCCGAGGCCGCCGCCGCCCGCCTCGCCCCGGCGCGCCGGATCGCGGTCGTCGGCCAGGGCCACCACCATCCGGCCGCGCTGGAGACCGCGCGGATGCTGCGGGAGACGGCGGACCTGATGGTCGAGGGCTTCTCCGTGGAGGAGTTCCGCGGCGGTCCGATCGACGGGTTCGACGCCGAGACCGCCGCCGTGCTGCTCGTCGGCTCCGGCCACGCGAGCGTGCGCCGGGTGCGGGCCCGGCTGCGCTCCCGCGGCGCGCACGTGGTGGCGATCGGCGCGCCCCGCGACGCCGCGAGCCGGTCCGACCTTCCGCTGCCGGAACTGCGCGATTCCGGGGCCGCCGAATGCGTTCTCGCGACGGTGCGCGGCCAGCAGTTGGCCGTGGCGGCGGCCCGGGCGCGCGGCGTGGACCCGGACCGACCCGCCGTGACCGACGTCACATCGCCATCACTCGTTCGGGCCTATGAGCGTGCGCGGGCCGGGTTCCGCGCGGAGCGTGGAGCGGGGGCCGACAGAAAGGGTTGAGATCCATGGCGGGTAAGTTCGAGGTCTACCTGGACGCGCGCGGCAAGCACCGCTTCCGGCTCAAGGCGGGCAACGGCCAGATCATCGCGGTCGGCGAATCCTACGAGTCGATGGCGGCCTGCCTGAACGGCATCGAATCCATCAGGAAGAACGCCGCGGACGCGACGCTCAACGACCTCACATCGCAGGGTCCGAACATGAAGCACGCGATGAAGCACAAGGCCGGCGCGGGCTCCGGCATGCGCGCGCACAAGTAGCGCGCCGCGGCCGCGGTGTGCGCGCCGGACGGCGCGCATGCCGTGCCGACGTGATCACTAAGGGTGATGTAATACTGGAAGCGTGACGACGATCGACCGGGCGGACGCGTACGCGTTGCTCACCGACGGGCGCGCCGTCCGGCTGCGCTCCGCGGTCCCGGGCGACTGGCAGGCGGTGCACGACTTCGCCGCGAGCCTCGGTCCGGACAGCGTCTACCGCCGCTTCTTCGGCTCGCCCCGCGACCCCGGCGTCATCCTCGCCGACCTGGTCTGCGCGCCCCAGCCGGAATCCGGCCCGCCCTCGCACGGCGGGCTGCTGGCCGTCCTCGACGGGGAGGTCGTCGGCCTGGCCGACTGGTACCGCGCGGGCCGCGAGCGCGCCGACGAGGCGGAGATCGCCTTCGCCGTCTCCGACGCGCTGCAGGGCAGGGGCGTGGCCACGCTGCTGGCCGAGCACCTGATGATCGCGGCCGAGCGCGCCGGGATCCGCCGGCTGCACGCCGTGACCCAGGGGGACAACCGCGACATGCTCGGGGTCTTCGTCGCGCTCGGCGTGCCGGTGGACCGCGACTGGTCCGACGGTGTCTGCACCCTGACGATCGACCTCGATCTGGACTCCGCGGCCCGCGTCGCCCTGCTGGAGGCGGCGGCCAAACGCGAGGGCCTGGCCGACGAGGCGAGCCTGCGCAGCCTGCTCGCCCCGGGCTCGATCGCGGTCATCGGCGACGTGGCGCACCCGGCCACCCGCCGCCTGATGGACGAGCTGGCGCCCTTCTCAGGCCCCGTGTACTACGGCGGCGTCGAAGGGGCCGAGCTGCCCGAGGACGCGCGCCCCGAACTCGCCGTGGTCACCTCGCCGCCGCACCGCGCGGCGGCGGCGGCCCGCCGCTGCGCCGAACGCGGCGTCAGGGCCCTGATCGTGACCGCGACCGGCTTCGACCGCGAGCAGGGCCTCGAGCTGCTCAAGGCCTGCCGCGCCGAGGGAATGCGCCTGGTCGGCCCGGGCAGCCTGGGAGTGGCCGCCCCGCACGGAGCCGAGGGATTCAGCGCCCTGCTGTCGGCCACCGCCCCCGACCCCGGGCCGGCGGGCGTAGCCGTCCAATCCGGCGGCGTGGGCCTGGCGCTGCTGAGTCACCTGGACCGCCTGGGCATCGGCGTGAGCACCTTCGCGGCCGTCGGCGAGAAATACGACGTCAGCGCCAACGACCTGCTCCTGCACTGGGAACAGGACTCCGATACGAAGCTGGGCCTGCTGCACGTCGAGTCCTTCGGCAACCCGAGGAAGTTCGCGCACACCGCCCGCCGCCTCTCCCGGCTGATCCCGCTGCTCGCCGTGGACCCCGAGCAGTCCCCGAGCCAGGCCCGCACCGCGCTCTACGCCCAGGCCGGCATCATCGCCGTCCCCTCGCTCGGAGCCCTCGTCGACGCGGCGGCGCTGGCCGCCCACCAACCCCTCCCGGCCGGCCGCCGGGTGGCCGTGATCGGCAACACCCACGGCATGGTCAGCCTCGCCGTCCAGGCCTGCCTCCACTCAGGCTTCGAAGTCACCCACGCGGTGGACGCCACCCCCTCCGCCGACGCGGCCAAGCTCGCGGAACACGTGACCCTGGCCTTCGAAACAGACGGCGAAACCCCCGAGTCCGTCCTGCTGGCCCTGGCCCCGGCCACCCCCGAACTCACCCGCCTGGACCCGGTCCTCGACGCCGTCCCCACCGGGATCCCCGCCCTCGCGGTCGTGGCCGACCAGCCCGAATCAGTGGCCGTACGCCGCCACGGCGCCGGCCAGGAGTACGTGCTGCCCTGCTACAACGACGCCGCGGCCGCCGCCGACGCCCTCACCGCCGTCCGCCGCGCCGCCCGGGTGAAGAAGCTCTCCGCGCGCATCGAGTACCCCGAGGGCATCGACGTCAGCGCGCTGCGCGCCCTCGTCGAATCGATCCTCAAGCGCGACCCGGAAGGCCGCGAGCTCCTCCCGACCGAGAACGCGGAACTGTTCGACTCCCTCGGCATCGGCCCCGCGCGTTCGGCGCGCCCGGGGCTCGACGCGGGGGAGGCGACCGTGACCGCGTGGCAGGACAAGGTCTTCGGCCCGGTGCTCTTCGGCCTGTCCGACCTGTGGCGCCAGCCGGTCACCATGCTCGCGCCGGTCGACACGGGCACGGCGGAGAGCGTCGCCGCGCGCATCGCCGGCGCCCCCGCCCCGGCCCTGGCCGACCTGCTGCGCCGGGTGGCCGCCCTGGTCGACGCGTGCCCCGAGATCGCGTCCTTCCGGCTGGACGTAGAGTTCGACGAGACGGCCGTGCGCCGCGGCGAGTGCGTCACCCTCGTCGCGCCCGCGGAGAGTCAGAACCCTTACCTCAGGAGGCTTCGTCGTGCCCCGGTCGAATAAGCCCGCGCAGCTGCTGGTCCCGTGGGACGAGGCGCTGCTGAGCTACAACCTCGGGCCCGAGCACCCGCTGGCCCCCGTCCGCGTCGAGCTCACGATGGCCCTGGCCCGCGAGTTCGGCGTGCTGGACGGCCCCGGCGTCGAACTGGTCGCCGTGGCCCCGGCCACCGACGAGGAACTGGAACGGGTCCACGACCCCGCGTACATCGCCGTGGTCCGCTCCGCGCTCGAGGCCGATCCGGTCTTCCTGCGCCGCCACGGCTTCGACTCGCCCGACAACCCGGTCGTCCCCGGCCTGCACGAGGCCTCGGCCCTGATCGCCGGCGCCAGTGTCCGCGCCGCCGAGGCGGTCTGGAGCGGCGAGGCCGAGCACGCCGCCAACATGGCGGGCGGCCTGCACCACGCGATGCGGGCCAGGGCATCAGGCTTCTGCGTCTACAACGACGCCGCCGTCGCCATCGCCCACCTGCTGAGTCGGGGCGCCGAGCGCGTGGCCTACGTGGACGTCGACGTGCACCACGGCGACGGGGTCCAGGCGGCCTTCTACGACGATCCCAGGGTCCTGACGATCAGCCTGCACGAGACCCCCGTCGCCCTCTTTCCCGGCACCGGCCGCCCCGAGGAGACGGGTGCGAAGGGCGCCGAAGGCATGAGCGTCAACGTGGCCCTGCCGCCCGGAACCGGCGACGAGCCCTGGCTCCGCGCCTTCGACGCCGTGGTCCCCCCACTGCTGAAGCAGTTCGCCCCCGAGGTCCTGGTCACCCAACTCGGCTGCGACAGCCACGCCCTGGACCCCCTGGCCCACCTGGAACTCTCCGTGGACGCCCAACGCGCCGCCATCGCCGCCCTGCACGCCCTGGCCCACGAACACGCGGACGGCCGCTGGCTCCTGCTGGGCGGCGGAGGCTACGCCCTGGTCGAGGTGGTCCCCAGAACCTGGGCCTCGGCCCTCGCCGAAGCCGCCCACACCCCCATCCCCGCCGACACCCCGACCCCCGAAGCCTGGCACGCCGTGGTCCGCGCCCGCACCGACGGCGTGCCCCCCACCCGGATGACCGACGGCCATCCCGCCACCTTCCGCCGCTGGACCGACGGCTACGACCCCGCCGACCCCGTGGACCGCGCCATCCGCGCCACCCGCAGCGCCGTCTTCCCCGAGCACGGCCTCGACCCGCAGCCGTGAGTTCGCCGAGGAGAATCGCCGCGCCTCAGTTCTCGTAGTTCTCCACCACGCGCGCGGGGCGCTCCCGGGCACGGGTAGGGTCCTGGTCCCATTCGCGGCGGGCCTGGCGTTGGCGCAGCAGGTCCCAGGCCTGGTCCAGCTGCATCTCCAGCTCGGCCAGGCGGCGACGGCGGTCGGCGTCGGCGAGGGCGGGGTCGCCGGGCTCGGCGCCGCGTAGCCGGTGCTCCTCGTCGATCAGCTGGTTGATGCGCTGGTGGATGTCCGCGTTGGCGTCCGCCACGGTGCTCGACCTCCTCTTGCCGGATGGAACGATGGACCCTGTCCACGCCGCCGCCGCGCCGCCGCCTCGGGGCGGGCGGGCTAGGCGCCGTTCAGCTTGGCGGCGATGCCGGCCAGGCGGCGGCCCTGGTAGCGCGCTGCTTCGAGGGTAGCCTCGTCGGGGCCCTCGCCGCCGCCCGAGGGCCAGCTGACGCCGTAGGGGTTGCCGCCGGAGGCGTAGAGCAGGGGGTCGGTGTAGCCGGGCGGGACGATCAGGCAGCCCCAGTGGTAGAAGACGTTGTTCAGCGCGAGGATCGTCGACTCCTGGCCGCCGTGGCGGTTCGCCGAGGAGGTGAAGCTGGTCACCGGCTTGTCCTGCAGCCTCCCCTGCTGCCACAGGCCCCCGGTGAGGTCCAGGAACTGCTTGAGCTGCGAGGTCACGTTGCCGAAGCGGGTCGGGGTGCCGAAGGCGTAGGCGTTGGCCCACTCGAGGTCCTCGAGCGTCGCCTCGGGCACGGAATCCTTGGTCGCGTCGAGGTGGGCGCGCCAGGCGGGGTTGGCGTCGACGGCGGCGTCGGGGGCGAGTTCGTGCACCCGGCGCAGGCGGACCTCGGCGCCCTGGCTCGCGGCTCCCTCGGCCAGGGCCGACGCGAGGGCGTGCACGTTTCCGGTGGCGCTGTAGTAGATCACTGCTACGCGGACGCTCATGAAGGAGTTCCTTTCGTTCTGCCCATGGGACGGTCTTCGCGGGTTCTGCGCGACGGCGCTCACCCGTGCGGGCTATTCGGCTGCCCGTTCGGGCTCCGGTTCACGCATTTCGCGCAACGCTTTCCAGACGGCCCAGGCGATCGAGGCCAGCGGGACGGCGACGACCGCTCCGGCCAGGCCGGCGAGCGAGGTGCCCGCGATGACGCAGACGGCCACGATGACCGGGTGCAGGCGCACGGCCCAGCCCATGACGAAGGGTTGCAGCACGTGCCCCTCGATCTGCCCGATCACGACGATCAGGATCAGCACGATCGCGGCCGTGGTCACGCCGCGGCTGGCCAGCGCCACGACCGTGGCCACCGCCATCGCGACCGGGGAGCCGACGAGCGGGATGAAGCTGGCGACGAACTCGAGCAGCGTCAGCGGCAGGACCAGCGGCACGCGCAGCACCTTGAGCGCGATTCCGACCATCACCGCGTTCGCCCCCGCGACGAGGACGATGCCGCGCGTGTAGCCCGCGAAGGTGCGCCAGGCGGTGCGGCCGCAGCGTGACCAGGTCTCGCGCGAGCCCTCCGGCAGCTGCCGCTGGAACCACAACCACATGCGGTCGCCGGAGCTGGTGAAGAAGACGGCGCAGAAGACCGAGAGCGCGAGCACGGTCACGATGTCCACGACCCGGCTGGCCTCGCTCACCGCCTGGTTGATCAGCGTCGACCGGTGGTCCGAGAGCCAGGTCGTCAGCTTGGTCTGCAGGTTCGCGAGCGCGCTCGGGCTGACGTGGAACGGCGCTCCCTGCAGCCAGGCGCGGATCCGGTCCACGCCGCCGCGGAACGCGCTGGCCAGGTCGCCGGACTCGTTGGACACCGAGTCGGCCACCAGCCAGCCCAGGGCGCCGAGGACGCCGAGGCTGCCGATCGCGGTCACCAGGACCGCGAGCGGGCGCGGGATCGACCGGGACAGCAGGCGGACCGGCGGCCAGAGCAGCGAGGTGAGGATCAGCGAGATGAACAGCGCGATGAAGACCAGCTCGAAGCGCACGGCCACGCGGAACAGCACGTACACGGCCGCCGCCAGGATGAGCAGCCGCCACGCGTAGTCCGTGGCGCGCCGCAGCCCGGGACTCACGGTCCGGTGCCCGGGTCGCTGTTCCATGGTCGGGGGCCTACCCGGGAATCGGCCATGGATGCGGAGCGTTACTTCCACCGGTGGACGGCGTTGCCCGACCCAGCCTAGTTAGGCTAGCCTTGCCTAACTCAATGAAAACGGCGACGATGGAGAGGAACGGGTTCAGGTTGAGGTACACGGGTCCCAAGGTGCGGCGCTCCCGCCGCGCCGGCATACCGCTGACGCGCAAGGCAGAGCGGATCATGGAGCGGCGTC
>DASTAE010000348.1:0-5705 GCA_035712985.1 Actinospica sp. | reverse complement strand
GCGTAGATGACCTCCTCGTGCTGGGCCAGCTCGTCGGCGACGGAGCGGGCGTCGCCGTCCACGTCGATACCCAGCAGGGCCATCGCCGAGCCGCCCATGGCCATGGGGTCGGTGACGCCCACGACCTGCACCGCCTTGCTGTCCAGCAGCCGCTGCAGCCGCTGGCGGGCGGCCGAGGGGGACAGCCCCACGGCGGGGCCGAGGTCGGCGTAGGGGATGCGGCCGTCGAGTTGCAGCTCGCGCAGGATGGCCCGGTCGATGTCGTCCACGCGCGTAGTATTCCGGATTCCCGCGGGCCCGGCCGCACGGGCTCGGTCTAGACCGGTATGCCGGTCCGTCGGGCGGCCTTCTCCGCTAGAATCAGTTGCCTGAACATCGGAAACGGCTGTCGAACCGGGCTTGTCCGCCGGTTTGAATCGTCAAGAGGGTGGTTTCGATGGTTGCCGGGAGCGGGGCGGGCGGGCGGCTGCTGCCCGGATTCTCTGCGGACGAGGCCGCGGGGCTGCGCGGGCTGGCGCGGCTGCTGCGGCCGCGCGAGGACGCGCTGGCGGCGCGGCTGCTCGCCGCCTATCGGGCGGAGATACCGCAGTACGCGCAGGTCAATGACCCTTTGGTGCTCGCCGACATGACGGCGGTCTCGCTCGCCGGGCTACGTTCGTGGCTTGATTTCCTGGAGCAGGAGGGGCCCGCCGACGTCGACCTCGTCCATCCGGTGGTCGAGGCGATCCGGCGGCGCGCGGTGCAGGGCGTCGGGATGGACGCGATGATGCGCGCGTATCGGATCGCCGTGCGGCTCGTGTGGCAGGAGACGCTCGAGCTGCCGGTCGATCCGGAGCTCATCGGGCCGCTCTCCACGCGCATGCTCGAATTCACCGATCGCCTGACGACCGCCGCCGAGCAGGCCTACGCCAATGAGGCGATGCGTTCGGCGTACGAACCCGAACTCACCCGTTCGGCCTTGTTCGAGGCCATCCTCTCCGACACGGGGCGCGAGCGGCACCACCATGCCACCAAGCTCAACGCTCCACACTGCGTCGTCGTGGTCGAAGTCCCGCAGGACGCCCCGGGCGTCTCGCTCGACGACGTGGCCGCCGCGCTCGTGCGTGAGGCGCGGGCCGGGTACTGGACGACCCGCCTGCGCAGTGTCGTCGCCGCGTGCCCGGTCGACTCCGCGGGCGGCCGCGATGCGCTGCTGCGCCGGCTCGCCCGGTTCACCAACGCGCGCAAGCCCTTCGCCGTCGCGGTGGGCGCGATCGCCGAGGGGCCGGACGAGATACGGCACAGCTATCGCGAGGCCGTGGAGGCGCTGCAGGTCGGCATGCGGCTGAGCTCCGTGCCCGGCGCCATCTACGACAGCCAGGAGTTCGCGCCGCTCGCCGCGCTCGTCGCGGAGCCGGAGCGGGCGCGACGCTTCGCGCAGGGCTGCCTGCAACCGCTCGGCAAGCTGACCGAGCGCAGTTGGGTCCTGCCGACGCTGTCCGCGTATCTCCGCTGCCAGGGGCGGCTGAAGGAGGTCGCCGCGGACCTCGCCGTGCACCCGAACACCGTGCGGTACCGGCTCAACGAGCTGCGCCCCTTCCTGGATTCGCACGCGGGTGACGGGGATCAGTCCGCGGCCCTGCTGCTGGCCGTGCGGGTGCACGAGTACCTGGACGACGTGCGGCTGCCCGAGCCGGCGGACGCGGCCGGATGGCGACACGCCCGGGATCCGGCCCGACTTGCATAGTCGTGCAGGGGAGTGCATATAATTCTGATCGTGTCCAAGGTACTCACCTCCCTCCCTGTCGGGGAACGTGTCGGAATCGCCTTCTCCGGAGGGCTCGACACGTCCGTAGCTGTCGCGTGGATGCGCGAGAAGGGCGCCGTGCCCTGCGCGTACACGGCCGACATCGGCCAGTACGACGAGCCGGAGATCGACTCGGTCCCCGGCCGCGCCGAGGAGTACGGCGCCGAGCTCGCGCGGCTGGTCGACTGCCGGGCCGCGCTGGTGGAGGAGGGCCTGGCCGCGCTCGCCTGCGGCGCGTTCCACATCAAGTCGGGCGGCCGCACCTACTTCAACACCACGCCGCTCGGCCGCGCGGTGACCGGCACCCTGCTGGTGCGCGCCATGCTCGAGGACGGCGTGCAGATCTGGGGCGACGGGTCGACCTACAAGGGCAACGACATCGAGCGCTTCTACCGGTACGGGCTGCTCGCGAACCCCTCGCTGCGCATCTACAAGCCCTGGCTCGACGCGGACTTCGTCGGCGAGCTCGGCGGCCGCACCGAGATGTCGGAGTGGCTGCTCGAGCGCAAGCTGCCGTACCGCGCCAGCAAGGAGAAGGCGTACTCCACGGACGCCAACCTCTGGGGCGCGACGCACGAGGCGAAGTCGCTGGAGCACCTCGACGCCGGCATCGAGATCGTCGAGCCGATCATGGGAGTGCGCTTCTGGGACCCGGCCGTCGCGATCGAGTCCGAGGACGTGACGATCGGCTTCGAGCAGGGCCGTCCGGTCACGATCAACGGCAAGCGGTTCGACACCGCGCTCGAGCTGGTGCTGGAGGCCAACGCGGTCGGCGGCCGGCACGGGCTCGGCATGTCCGACCAGATCGAGAACCGGATCATCGAGGCCAAGAGCCGCGGCATCTACGAGGCCCCCGGCATGGCCCTGCTGCACGCGGCCTACGAGCGGCTGGTCAACGCGATCCACAACGAGGACACCGTCGCCAGCTACCACAACGAGGGCCGTCGGCTCGGCCGCCTGATGTACGAGGGCCGCTGGCTGGACCCGCAGTCGCTGATGATCCGCGAGTCGCTGCAGCGCTGGGTCGGCATGGCGATCACCGGCGAGGTGACGCTGCGGCTGCGTCGCGGCGAGGACTACACGATCCTCGACACCCGCGGCCCGGCCTTCAGCTACCACCCGGACAAGCTCTCCATGGAGCGCACCGAGGACGCCGCCTTCGGCCCGGTGGACCGGATCGGCCAGCTGACGATGCGCAACCTCGACATCGCGGACTCGCGCTCCAAGCTCGAGCAGTACGCGAGCCTCGGCATGGTCGGCACCCCGCAGGCCGCCCTCACCGGCGCCGGCCAGGGCGGCGGCACCGCGCTCATCGGCACCCTGACCGAAGGCGGCGCCGAGGCCATCGCCGAGCGCGGCGATGCGATCCCGGCCGACCTCCCCGATGAGGACCTCCTGAACCGTACCGCGCTCGAGTCGGGCACCGACTAGGAGTTCGGACGAGAGCCGAGTTCGGATAATCCCTCGCTGCAAGGGGGATTGACGAATCAATATGCTCAGTGTGTGGCCCGCCGCGTATGCGCGGCGGGCTTTCGCATATGCGGGGGATGGCTACGTCGAGTGCGACGAGGGCTGGACGGCGGCGGAGATCCGCCCATCGGCGCGTCCACCAGTGCGCGGTTACGGCGCCGTCGGGCTGCCCGTCCACTGATACAACTGCTCGGGACGTCCGGCGCCGCCGTACACGGGGGTGCGGGCGGCGAGGCGTTGCATGACCAGGTATTCGAGGTATCGGCGAGCCGTCTGCACGGCGATACCCACGCCCTGCGATACCTGGGCCGCGGACAATCCGTCGTTCTTCTGCAGCATCTCCACGACCGCGCCGAGAGTCGCCTCGGTCAAGCCCTTGGGCAGAGTGCGCGCGGGGCTCTCATGCAATGCGGCGAGTGCGCGGTCCACATCGGTCTGCGCGAGTTGCTGCGGGGCCTGCGCGGAACGTCGGCGATATTCCGCGTATGCCTGGAGCTTGTCTTGGAAGGACGCGAAGGAAAAAGGCTTCAATAAATACTGCACGACTCCCAGCGATACCGCCGCGCGGACCGTCGAGAGGTCGCGGGCCGAGGTCACGGCGATGACGTCGACCGCGTTGCCGTGCGCGCGGAGGGTGCGGCAGAGCTCGATTCCGCTGATGTCGGGCAGGTTCACGTCGAGGAGCAGCACGTCCACCGGTCGTGTCGCGACCAGGCGGAGCGCGTCCGTGCCGAGGTGCGCGACGCCCGCGACGGCGAAGCCTGGGACCCGCTCGGTGAACGCGCGGTGCGCCTCGGCGAGTATCGGGTCGTCCTCGACGATCAGGGTATTGATCGGGGTCGAGTGCCGGTCGGTCATGCGCCGATCCTCGCCGGTTGGTGGGGGAGGGCGACGGCGATGAGCGCGCCGCCGAGCACGGGGTCCGCGGCCACGTCGATCGTGCCGTTGTTGCGGTCGACGCTGTGGCGGACCAGCGCGAGGCCGATGCCGTGGCCGGTCTCCTGCTTGGTCGTCCAGCCGCGGGTGAAGATCTCGGCAGCGTGCTCGGGGGCGATGCCGGGACCGCTGTCGGCCACGCGGATGAGCATCTGATCGGGCTCCGCGCGCAGGCTGACGGAGACGCGGTGCGGCGCCTCGGTCATCGCGGACGCGTCCACCGCGTTGTCGATCAGATTGCCGAGGATGGTGATCAGATCCCGGTTGGGCACGGAGAGGTCGGGCGCGGCGGTGTCGTCGCCGATCGAGATCTCGACGCCGCGCTCCGCCGCCTGGGAGATCTTGCCGAGCAGGAGGGCGGCCACCGCCTCGTCGCCGACCGCGGTCAGGAGCCGGTCGATGAGGACCTGGGAGGCGGCCAGCTCCGTGGTCGCGAAGCGGATCGCGTCCTGGGGCCGGTCCAGTTCGATCAGCGTGACGACGGTGTGCAGGCGGTTCGCGGCTTCGTGGGCGCTCGCCGAGAGCGCGTCGGCGAAGGCGCGGGCCGAGTCGAGTTCGCCGGCCAGGGCGCGGAGCTCCGTATGGTCTCGGAGGGTCACGACGGTGCCGAGGTCGCGGCCGTCGCGTTGGGCGCTGGACTGGTTGACGGCCAGCACGCGGGCCCCGGCCAGGTGGGTCTCGTCGTGGGCGGCGCGGCCGGAGGAGAGCAGTTCGGCGAGCGCGGGGTCCAGGCCCAGGTCGGAGACCGCTCTACCGCTCAGGTCCTCGTCGGGTTCCAGGTCGAGCAGGCGCAGGGCCTCGTCGTTGGCCAGCAGGACCCGGCGGCGGCGGTCCAGGACGAGCAGCCCCTCGTGCATCGCGTGCAATACGGCGTCGTGATGCTCGTACAGGCGCGTGATCTCCTGCGGTCCGAGGCCCAGCGTCTGCTTGCTCAGGCGCCGGGACAGCGCCCACGAACCCAGGCCGATCAGCGCGACGACGCCGAGCGCGATGGCCAGGATGAGCGGGAGCTGGCGCCCGGCGATGGTCGAGACGCGCTCCAGCGTGATGCCGACCGACACCAGGCCGACGATCTTGTGGTCGGCGTCGTAGATCGGGGCCACGGACCGGACCGAGGGGCCGAGCGTGCCCGTGTAGACCTCGCTGAAGGGGTGCCCGGCCAGCGCCTGCGCCGTGTCGCCGATGTAGTGCCTGCCGATCTGGTCCGGGTTCGGGTGCGTGTAGCGGATCCCGTCGGGACTCATGATCACGATGAAGTCGACCGATGTGGACTTCTCGATGCTCGACGCGATCGGCTGCAGTCGCGTCGTCGGGTCGCCGCTCTGCACGGCCGCGGCCGTGCCCGGGGCCGCGGCGACGGTCTCGGCCAGCGCCAGGGTCTCGGCGCGCGCGTGATCGAAGTCCGTGTTCCGCGCCTGCTGGACGGCGATCGTGATCCCCGCGACGCTGAGGAGCACGGCGACGGCCAGCTGCAGGAGCAGCACCTGCTTCGAGATGCTCAGCCGCGTGGTCC